>JASBSO010000146.1 GCA_030148905.1 Kordiimonadaceae bacterium
GCCCCCTTCATCAGGAGCGCACACAGCACGGCAATGATAGGCGGTGGAATGCGGGTGTTCACAGCAAGCCTCCTGAATCTTGGCGATGGATACAGCCATCAATGCCATGTTCTTGGGCCTTAGGAAAGTGCGAGCAAAGCCCAATTTTTCAGGAAAACAGCGGCGAGTAGAGCAGGGGTGTATTTTTTTATAAATTAATATTGCAAGTCATTCGCATTATCGATAATCAACCGAGCCATATCACCGCAAGATTGGGAGTTTGCGCATATGTCATACGCTTCTGGGTTTTTGAAGTCGGTTTCGCTTGTTGCCGTTATGGCAGGGGGCGCGCTTGCCGATGACGCACCGGATGTTCGTCCGCTGGAAGAGGTTGTGGTGTCCGCCACACGCAGCGAGCAGGAGCTGTTTACTATTCCGCGCTCAATCACGGTCTTTACCGAGGAAGCGATTGAAAGCCAGCTCGCTTTTAACGACGATTTGGGCCAGGTGATTGGTCGGTTAACCCCGGGCCTGTCGGGCGGGGTGAACGGCAATTTCAACGGTAACGGGCTTGATCAAATTCGCGGGCGCCGGTTGCAATTTTTGGTCGACGGCATCAGCCAGTCCAACTTTGCCATCGATTTTCGCAACGATTTTCAAACCGTTGACCCGCGCGCGATCGAACGCATCGAGATTATTCGCGGCGGTACGGCGGTCTACGGCCTCGGGGCAACGGGCGGGGTGATCAACATCATCACCAAAGCCCCCGACAGCGACGAGTTGCAGGGCAACATCCACGCCGATTATATCTTTCAGCCGACCGACCTTGACGACTCGTCCAGCTTCCGAATTTCGGGCGATTTGCAAGGCGGCAGCGGGCCGTTCGATTTTCGCATCAATGGCGGCTTTCGCCAGCGCAACACCGCTTTTGACGGCAGCGGTGATATCATTCCCTCAGACTCGAACGCCTTCAACACCGACCAGTTCAATTTTGGTGGCACGTTCGGGCTGAATATCTCCGACACCCAGCGCCTGACCTTCAAGGCCAATTATTTTGAGATCGAGGAAAATGACCGTTTTCTGAGCGTTGGGGCTTCGCCCGTTGCCAACATCCCGGGCACGGCGGTTCCGGCACCCGCAGGGGCGGGCAACGCCGCTGCTGCTGCTGCGATTGAAGCGGGCGAGGTGGAGGCATCACCCGAATTTCAGGCGACGCAAAACTATGTGCTGAGCTACCGTGACACCGACCTTTTGGGCTCGGAGTTTAGCCTGTCGGCGTACTATGGGCGCATCGACGATGATAGCGAGACCCTCGTGTTCGGCAATGTGCCGGGCGATCCGCTGGGCGTCCAGCAAGTGGCGACCGAACGTTATGGCTCGCGCCTGACCATTGTGTCGCCGCTTGAGCAATTGATCGGCGACGCGGGCGGCACGGCGACTTACGGCTTTGACTATGAGGCCTTTACCTTTGAGCAGGTCAATAACCTTGGCTTGCCGCCGTTGACGCCCGATATCGACACGGACTCGTATGCGGGCTTCCTTCAGGTTGATATCCCGGTAGGCCCTTGGCGCTGGTCGGGTGGTGTGCGGTACGAGCGCACCGACGCGACCTTCCCCGATTTTGAAATCTCGCCGATTTTTAACCCGAATTCGACGCCTGTGGGCAATCAGGTGGCGGGCGGCACGCTGAATTTTGACCGCTTCCTGTTCAATGCCGGGCTGGTCTATACCATCGACGACACCACCAATGTCTATGCCAGTTTCGCCCAGGGCTTTGTCATTGGCGAGTTGCTGCGGCAAATCCGCGTCACCCCGGCTTCAAGCGTTGAAGGCGCGGGGCTGGAACCGCAGGTTACCGACAATTATGAAATTGGCCTGCGCGGTCAGGTGGGCGGCCTCGATTACACGCTGGCGGCGTTTTACAGCGAGTCCGAACTAGGGTCGACATTCAGCTTCAATGAAGAGATCCAGGCGACCGAGGTGATCCGCGCGCCCGAGCGCATTTGGGGGGCGGAGGCTACGCTGGCTTACAGCCCAAGCGACGCCTGGCGCATCGATGGCACCTTTGCCTGGCAGGACGGCGAGTTTGACCCCGACGAAGACGGCGATTTTACCCCGCTTCTGGGCAACCGGGTCCAGCCCATTCGCTTCACTGCGGGGGTTGACTATACCGGTATCGAGCGGTTGCGCGTGCGCGCTCAGGCGCTTTATGGTTTGTCGCTGAGTAACTTCCCTGACGATGCGACCGCCTTTGGTCAGGGCAATACAGGGGATTTGTTCCTGGTGGACCTTGCGGCCTTTTATACGCTGACCGATGCGGCGCAGTTGCGCCTGGGTGTGCAGAACCTGTTTGACAACACCTTCATCGATCAAACGATCCAGTTGCGCAATCAAACCTCAACCTTTTTCAACAACCCGGGGCGGACCGTGACGCTGGGTGTTGATTTCCAATTCTAGCATGACAGCGGGGCGCGAAACGGCACCGGCAGCATCTTTGCGCCCCGTACCGCAGCGCGGCCTGTGGTGGACGCTGCATCACTGGGTCGGGGTGAAGCTGAACCTTGTGCTGGTGCTGCTGTTTGCCTCGGGCACACTGGCAACGCTTGCCAAGGATATCGACTGGCTGATCACCCCCGCGATGCGGGCAACCGAGCCCTACACGGCGGCCCCCTATGACTGGCAAGGCATGATCGCAGCGGCGCGCAAAACCCACGGCGATCATGACTTTGTCTGGATCACCGCCCCCAAGGCCCCGTGGTTCAACGCCGAATTGATCGCCTACCCGCCGGGCGGCGGTGAGCGGATCCGCATTCATATTGACCCTGGGCAAAACCGCGTGGCGGGCACATCGACATGGTTCAGCATGCAGCGCCTGATGCGCGACTTGCACCGTAATGTTTTCATCCCCGAACCGTACGGGGTCAAATTTGTGGCGCTGTTTTCGCTGTTGTTGACCGTATCGCTGGTGTCGGGCCTGATGACCTACAAGAAATTCTGGCGCGGGTTTTTCCGGCGTCCGCGCGGCGGCAATACGCGTCGGATGCTGGGCGATGTGCACCGGCTGATGGCGCTGTGGCTGTTGCCGTTTATCATTGTCACCGCTGCGACAAGTCTGTGGTATCTGATCGAGGCTTATGGCGGCGATGCGCCGCCGTTCCAGCCGGTCCCCGTTCAAACAGACGGGGTTGCCAATCCGCGGTTCAATCTGAACCATATGCGCGACCAGGCGGCGGTGTTGATCCCCGGTTTTGTGGTGAACGAAATATGGTTCCCGCGCCGCACAGGCGAGGCCTATAAACTGCGCGGGCAAGCGGGGCCGATTTTGGTACGTCCGCGCGCCAATGAGGTGCAGTTTGATGCAAGAACCGGTGCGCCCATTGGCTTGGTGGATGCGCGTACTGCCAGTGCGCATCAGCGCATCAGCGAAGCGGCAGATCCCTTGCATTTTGGCAGCTATGGCGGTTTTGCACTGCGCTTGGTTTACGGGCTGTTCGGGGCGATGCTGACGGGCCTTGCCCTCACAGGCGTGATGATCCACGCGCGGCGCGTATTGCCCGCAGCGGCGTCAAGCTGGCGTTCGTTGGGGCGTTGGCGCTGGGCCAATGCGGCACTGCTTTTGCTGCCGCTGGTTTTGTTGCCGGTCTATCTGTCTTAACTGTGCGTCTTGTTTAACCATGGGCCAGACGCATCAGATCGCCGTAATGGCGCAGCAAATGTGTCCGGTCGAAATTGCGGTCGATGCGTTTGAGCGCCTCAAAGGCACGTTCAATGAACCGCACCTCATCTGGGGTGAACCCGCTACCCGCATGCAGGATACGCAGCACCTTGCGCGCCGCATTCAACAGCCCGTAAAGATGGGTGTGCGGTTTGTCGCCAATTTCCGCCTGAACGCGCGGTGGTATGGATGACAAAAGGTCGTCGCGCCGTTTGCGCAGGGCGGTCACGCGTGCTTTGGCCCGCCGGTATGACACCGAACCATTTAGTACGCCGCGCGTCAGGTCGCACAAATAGCGCTGACAGATCTGCGGTCGGTTCGCATAGACCGAACAGCATCCCCCATCAAATTTCGGGCAGGGCAGGTGCAGATAATCTTTGCCGCTTTTCTTGTGGGTGCCGGTGGGGATGCCCAGCATATCCACGCGCACCTTTTCCCCGTCCAGAAGGTCCGCATAGGTGAACAGCGTCCCGTCGCAGCACATCCCGCAGCTGACGCACAGGTCGCTTGAGCGCTGGGCTGTGTTTTGTCCAAAGATCATGCTCTGACACTCAAGAAAAGGCCGAGAGCACATGATTGCCGATGATCCGGCCCGTAGCAAGGCCCGCGGTGAATGCGCACACAGAGCTTTCATCACATCACGGCGATAGACCATTGGCCCGGCGGCAAAAGTGGGCTAGCAAGGCAGTCCAATTTTTTAGTGGGTCGACGATCATGAAAGCGCTTGTCAAAAAACACAGCGAAAAGGGCCTCTGGCTCGACGATGTGCCGGAGCCAAAGACCGGCATCAACGATGTTCTGGTCAAGGTGAAGCGTACCGCCATTTGCGGTACCGACATGCATATCTACAACTGGGATGAATGGGCGCAAAAAACCATTCCGGTGCCCATGGTTGTGGGGCATGAATTTGTCGGCGAAATTGTTGAGGTCGGCACCAATGTCAGCGGGTTTCACGCAGGCCAGCTGGTCTCGGGCGAGGGCCATGTGGTGTGCGGTCGGTGCCGCAACTGCATGGCGGGACGGCGGCATATGTGCGCGCAC
>JASBSO010000171.1 GCA_030148905.1 Kordiimonadaceae bacterium
ACCCCCGATGCCGCCGAGTAGAAAATCTTGTCCGCCTTGGCAACGCCCACCGCCATGGCATTGACCAGGATATTGCCGTTATAGGCGGCATCGAAATTGGTCTCGCCGCCAATGGTGGGCACGCCGACACAGTTGCCGTATCCGCCAATGCCCGCCACCACACCGGCCACAAGATGCCGGGTTTTGGGGTGGTCCGGCGCGCCGAAGCGCAGCGCGTTCATCAACGCCACGGGTCGCGCACCCATGGTAAAGACATCGCGCAATATGCCGCCCACACCGGTGGCAGCACCCTGATAGGGCTCGATGAAGCTGGGGTGATTGTGACTTTCCATTTTGAAGATACAGGCATCGCCGTCGCCAATATCGATCACACCGGCATTTTCACCGGGGCCGCAAATCACCTGCGGGCCGCTGGTCGGCAGTTTGACCAGATGGCGGCGCGAGGATTTGTACGAACAATGCTCGGACCACATCACCGAATATATGCCCAATTCGACCAGATTGGGTTCGCGCCCCAGCGCATCGAGAATACGCGCATATTCATCAGAACTGAGACCGTGGTCGGCGATGATCTCGGGGGTGATGTCGCTCATCCGATCGACTCCAGCAAACTTTCAAACAAGGGGCGGCCCGGATTGGGGCCAAGCGCCGGGTCAACAACCCGCTCGGGGTGCGGCATCATGCCCAAAACCGTGCCCGCAGCATTGGTGATGCCCGCGATGTTGCGCGCTGATCCGTTAACCGGTTCGCCGTAGCGAAAGGCCACACAGCCACCGTCTTCCAACCGGTCGAGCGTGGCATCGTCAGCATAATAATTGCCGTCATGATGGGCCACGGGCAGCCAGGTTGTGCGGGTTGCAAATTTGCGGGTGAAGGCGGTGTCGGGATTGTCGACGGTCAGTGCGACATTGCGGCAGATGAAATTGAGGTCGATATTGCGCATCAACGCACCGGGCAGCAGGCCAATTTCGGTCAGAAGCTGAAAGCCGTTACAAACCCCCAACACGCGCACACCGCGTTCTGCCGCCTTGATCACCGCAGGGATGATGGCCGACCGCGCAGCCATGGCCCCGCAGCGCAGATAATCGCCGTAGGAAAACCCGCCGGGCAGGGCGATCAGGTCAACATCGGGCAGCTCGCTGTCGCCGTGCCATATGCGGTGCGGCGGCGTGCCGGTCACCTGTTCAATGGCAACCGCCATATCGCGGTCGCAGTTCGACCCCGGAAAGGTCACAACAGCGGCGCGCATTCAGTCTTGCTCCAGGGCGATGTCGTAACGTTCGATTACCGTGTTGGCCAACAGCTTTTCGCACATATCGGTCACCTGTGTGCGGGCAGCGTCCGCATCGGTGCTGTCCAGGTCGAAGCTGATCAGCTTGGACTGTGTGACATGCGAGACCCCTTTGAAGCCCAAACTGCCCAGAGCATTTTCGATCGCCTGACCCTGCGGGTCGAGGACGCCGGCCTTCAGGCTGACGGTAACGTTGACACGCATGCGGTCCCCCTATTTGCGTTTGCGGTGGTTGTCGAGATCGGCCACATCGGCGCTGGGCAAAACACCCAAACGGCGGGCAACCTCGCTATAGGCTTCGATTTCGCCGCCCAAATCACGGCGGAAGCGGTCTTTGTCCATTTTCTCACCGGTTTTGTTGTCCCACAGGCGGCACGAATCGGGGCTGATTTCATCGGCCAGAACGGTCATATAATCATCGCCTTCATATAGGCGGCCAAACTCCAGCTTGAAATCAACCAGCGTGATGCCAATGCCGGCCATCAGGCCCGACATGTAATCGTTGATGCGCAGCGCCAAGCTGACAATGTCTTCGAGTTCATATTCATTGGCCCAGCCAAAGGTGAGGATATGATCCTCAGAGACAACAGGATCACCCAACTCGTCGGCTTTATAGCAAAATTCAACCAGTGGCCGCGGCAGTGCGGTGCCTTCGTCGATCCCCAACCGTTTGCAGATCGAACCGGCGGCAATGTTGCGAATAATCACCTCCAGGGGGATGATCTCAACGCCTTTGATCAGTTGCTCGCGCATCGACAAGCGGCGGATGAAATGGTTGGGAACGCCGATCTTGCCAAGCTGGGTAAAAATGAATTCCGAGATATGATTGTTCAACACGCCCTTGCCCGCGAGCGTGGCGTGTTTTTGATTGTTGAAGGCGGTCGCGTCATCCTTGAAATACTGGATAATGGTACCGGGTTCAGGGCCTTCGTAAAGAATTTTGGCCTTGCCTTCGTAAAGCTTGGACTTTCGGGACATAGATCTGTGCACTCGCGGGTCAGCGTGGTCTTGAACCTCGTTGTCTATAAAGCAAGGAATTGTGTGCGACAATTCTTCTATTTCCGATAAAGCTGTGTCAAAAGCATCGGAACACACCATTCCACAGGGACCGGGACTATGACGACCTTTGACAGCCGCGAAAAAGCCTTTGAAGACAAGTATGCACACGACTCAGAGATGATGTTTAAGGCGACCGCGCGTCGCAACCGTCTCTTTGGCGAGTGGATTGCTGGTAAACTGGGCCTCGCTGGGGCTGAGGCGAAAGATTATGGCAAAGCCGTCGTGCAAGCGGATCTGGAAGAGCCGGGCGACGCCGACATCATGCGCAAGGTCAAATCCGATTTGAAAGCCGCCGGACTGGAGATCAGCGATCACCGACTTGAAACGCGCCTTGACGAGTGCATGGCCGAGGCCAAAGCTCAAATTCTCGACGAAAGTTAAGCACAAGCATCTGGTCTGCGGTCATGACCCTTACCGGATTTGCTGAGGCGCAGGAG
>JASBSO010000175.1 GCA_030148905.1 Kordiimonadaceae bacterium
AGGCATCGGTGTTGTGCTGCTTGGTGCTTTTATTGTGGAAGCGGCCGCCTCGGCTGAACCACAGGCGAACCCGCAACAGGCGCAAGCGCAGTCGATCATTCGGCAGATTACCGTGGTCGGCAATCAGCGCGTCGAGCCAGAGACGATTGCCAGCTATCTTGAGGTGCGCGTGGGTGACCCGTTTGACCCGGCCCGCCTTGACCGCAGCCTGAAAAACCTCTTCAACACGCAGCTGTTTTCCGACATCGAATTTGGCGAATCTGGCGGCACGCTGATTGTTCGGGTGGTGGAAAACCCGATCATCAACCGCGTGGTGTTTGAGGGCAACCGCCGCCTTGATAATGAAGACCTGCTGGAAGAGGTGCGGATCCGCCCGCGCAACGTCTTCACCCGCGCCAAGGTGCGCGCGGACGTCCAGCGCATGTTGAACCTTTATCGGGCTTCGGGTCGGTTTGCGGCGATCATCGAGCCCAAGGTGGTTCAGCTTGAGCAAAACCGCGTCGATGTTCTGTTTGAAATTCAGGAAGGCCCGCGCAGCGAGGTCGCCAAAATCAACTTCATCGGCAACCACAAATATTCTGACGGTGAATTGCGCGATGTTCTGGCCACCAAACAGGCGCGGTGGTGGAAGTTTTTTACCTCCAACGACACCTTTGACCCGGACCGGTTGGCGTTTGACCAGCAGGTGTTGCGGCAATTTTACCTGAATGAGGGATACGCCGATTTCCGCACGGTTTCGGCGGTGGCCGAGCTTGCCCCCGACCGGGAAGATTTTTTTATCACCTTTTCGATCGTCGAGGGGGAGATCTATGAATTTGGCGAGATCAGCGTCAAAAGCGAAATTCGCGGTGTGAACGAGCTGTTGTTCCGGGCGTTTTTGCGCACGGTTCCAGGCAACCCCTATAACGCCGAGCAGATCGAACAAACGATTGAGGCGCTGACCAATGCCGCAGGGCTTTTGGGCTTTGCCTTTGTCGATATTCAGCCGCAAATCACCCGCGACCGCGAAAACCGCACCATATCGATTGAGTTTGTGATCAATGACGCACCGCGCGTTTATGTTGAACGCATCAATATTCGCGGCAATGTGCGTACGCTCGATAAGGTGGTGCGCCGCGAGATTCGCCTGCAAGAGGGCGATGCCTTCAACTCGGCACTGGTTGAGCGATCGGAAAACCGCTTGCGCCGCTTGAACTTCTTCCGCGAAGTTGAGATTGATCGTCAACAGGGCAGCCGCCCTGACCGGTTGGTGCTGGACGTCACCGTCGAAGAGCAGGCCACAGGGCAGCTAAACGTCGCGGCAGGCTTTTCAAGCCTGGAAAGCTTCCTCTTTGATTTCTCGATCGCGCAGCAAAACTTCCTCGGCAAGGGGCAGAATTTGCGCTTGGGCTTGCGCCTGTCGAGCATTCGGCAAGAGGCCGATATCAGCTTCACCGAGCCCTATTTCCTTGGCCGAACGGTGGCGGCGGGCTTTGACCTATTTGCCCGCAGGCAACGGTCCAGCAATCAGTTTTTCGCCACCGGGTTTAATACCGACGCCTTTGGTATTACCTTCCGCGGCGGTGTGGCGCTCAACGAATTTTGGACGCTGTCTGGTCGGTATACGCTGCAAAATATCGACACCAGCTTTGACGATGATTTCATCAACAATTCGATCGACCAGTTCCTCAACGGGACGCAAACCGTTGACGGTTTGACGATCTCACCGGGGATCAATGATCTGACCGGCCAGGATTTTCAGGATGCGCTTGATAGCATTGGCGTGGTCGACCTGAACGGCAACGGTGTGCTGGAGCCGATAGAGTTCGATTTTGACGGCGATGGCCAGTTGGACACCATCGAACAGGCTGCTGCGGCCGGTATCACTTCGCCATTTTTGCTGGAAAGCTTGGGCGCGCAAATTCAGTCGATTGTGGGCTTTACCCTGGGCACCGACAGCCGCAATAGCTTCATTCGGCCGACACGCGGGCGATCCTTCTTCCTGAGCACCGACTTCTCCGGACTGGGCGGGAATATCACCTTCCTGCGTAACACGGTGAACCTCGACAATTACTGGACGCCGTTCCCCGGCTGGACCTTCCGTCAAAGTCTTGAAGGGGGCTTCATCACCGGGCTTGGCAATTCGGTGCGCCTAAACGACCGTTTCTTCATCGGCAACCCGCGCATTCGCGGCTTTGACAATGTTGGTATTGGCCCGCGCCAGTTTAATACCAACCAGCCCATTGGCGGTACGGCCTTTTATATTGGCCGGGCGGAGCTGTTCCTGCCGCTGGGCGATGCAGCACTCGAATCCGGCATTGCAGCCAGTATCTTTGTCGATGCGGGCTCCAGCTTCCGCGGGCTCTCGGACATTAACGACTGTGCGTTTGGACTGTCGGAGTTTGAAGAATTTCAGGCGGCTGTGGATGCGGCCAATGTTGACGGGTCACCGATACCTGTCTTCGGCTTTGACCAGAACTGTATCGCTGGCGATTCGATTTCGCCGCGTGTGGCCGTTGGTGTTGGGGTCAGCTGGCAGTCGCCCTTTGGTCCATTCCGCATTGACTTAAGCCGGGCCCTGAGGCAACAACTCGGCGATGATACGCAAACGCTCCAGTTCAATGTGGGGACAACATTCTAGGTTTGGGGCAAGCCCTGGGGTTCAGGAGCACCAATCAATCAGTAAGGAAACAGGCGAAGACCATGTTTAAAAAATTTGTTCAGTATAGTGCAGCCGCTCTGGCTGTGGTTGTTGCGTCCTTGGGGGCACAGGCGCAATCGGTTATTGCCATTGTCGACAGCGAGCGCGTTGAGCGCGAGGCTGCCGCGCACCGCG
>JASBSO010000182.1 GCA_030148905.1 Kordiimonadaceae bacterium
GGCCACATTGGGCGCGGGGGCTGCGATGATATCCAGCGGCACGCCCAACAAAGCAGCACCGCCCAGCACGCCCGCAGGCAACAGAGCAAGGCTGGCCGTCATCACGGCGGCAATTGCCAGATTTCCGCTTGCAGCCAGGGCAATGAAAAAGAACAGCGCCACAAGCGCGCTCAGGCCATAGATTAAACTTTCACGCACCAGCGGTGACAATGCCCCCTGTAATTTAAAAAGCCCACCCGTCAGGGAGATTTTCAGCGGTGTTTCGTCCGCGATCTGTTCAATGTCGCCCACAATGGTTGTGCGGTTTTGCGTGCGTTCTGTTTCATTCATGCGCAGCAGAAACAAAGCCTTTTTGCGGTCTTCGCTGATGAAGGATTTGCCGATGCCACCGGCGATATCCGACCGCAAAATGTCAACGATCCAGTCCCATGTCAGCAGCACCGACAAGGGTCGCGAATTGGCCTCTGCCAGTAAAACCGGAAGCGAAATGATCGAGCCGATATGGTCGTTTTCGGCCAAATCATTCTGCAATGACCACATGGCGTCATAGGCATCGCCGTTGTCCAGTTCACCCCCATCGCGGGCTTCAACCACCAGCAACAAGGGATTGCTGCCGCCGTTCCGGTCGATAAAGGTCAGGCCCCTGTGCGCCTCACCGCCTTGGCTGAAAAACTGCGCAAGATTGGGGTCGGTGTTCAAACCTGGGATGGCAAGCGCCAGCAGCGCCAGCCCGCCCAGCAAAGCCAAGGCGCCTTTGCGGCCGACCTTGTGGGGCAGGTCGGTCAACATTTTGGGCAAATTGGCCTTTGGCGCCGACAACCCCGACGGCGACGCCGCCATCAAAAACCAGGGGTAAAACACATAGGCGCACAGAATGGCGACCACCGTGCCAATGCTGCCGGCAATGCCAAGCTGCGACAGCGGTGTGGCGGGGACGAAAATCAAGCTGATAAAACCCAGCAGCGTCGTCAGCATGCACCAGGAGGATGCCTCCAATGTGCGCAAAATGGCACGGCGCAGGGGGCTTGGGTCTTCGCCTTTGAGCGCGCTGACATAATTGCCCGATAGAAAAATTGTGTGCGACAAGGCCAGCACAAAAACCATAATCGCCAGATTGGCGGTCAAAATCCCGACGGGTAGGCCCGTCATATCCATGACGGCCAAGGTGATCATGGCGGATGCCAGCCCGGTCAGCACAATACCCACCGTCGCGGCCAAAGATCGGAACAGCCATGCAATCAAGGCCGAAAACAACAGAATCGCAGAACTGCTGAACACCTTGAGGTCAAACAACAGATTGCGCCGCACCAGCTCGACAATATACGGCGTGCCCGAGATCATAATTTCGAACCGCGGGTGGGTATGCTGGGCAACAAGGTCTTCGACCGAATGGATAAGATCCGGCCCGTGGCTGTCGGCTTTAAGAACCGCAACAGCCAGGGTGGACGTTTGCGAGTCCGATAGGAGCAGTCTGCGCCACATGGGGCTGTCTTTGGCCGCTTCCAGCGTGCCAGGCCCCCGGCTCATGCTTTGTACGCTGGCAACACCGTCAAGCTCAGCAAGGGCATTGCTGAAGGCCTCCATTTTATCGAGATATTCCAGCGACCCGATCGGCCCCTTGATGCCAAAGATCAACTGCGGCGCAACCGGGAAAAGCTCTGCAATTTCCTGACTTTCCTTATAGGCGGGGTCATCGGGCCCAAAGAAAAAATTTCCGTCCACCTCGGGGGTAATGTCGACCAAGCGCGTGAACAGGGTGGCCCCAAGCACGAAAACAATGCCTGCAATCACCGCAGGCCAACGCTTGGCAATATCTTCAGACATCGTTTTCCGTATCATGCTGATGGCTCAAAATATCGAGGCAAGCCTCCTTAATGGCCTTTTTATCGCTGCCGTCAAACAGGTCGATGATGGAATTGATCGGCGTTGCTGCTGTTCGTGCAGCCAGCAAGGACAGGTCATCAAGCCCCAAATTGGTCACCTTGAGATCGTCGAGCGGCCCGGCAATTTTGAGGTTTTGTGTCGGCTTGAAGCCGGACTTTTTCACAGCCGATGTGCGAATATTCCCGGTGACCTGCTGCGTGGCGCGGTCAAGCGTGGCGTTCACCGTGCTGATCCGCTCGCCGTGAACGATATGAGTGTGCAGTTTAACCTCCTCCGTCATCGGCTGCAGGTTGACCGTGGCGCATTGCACCTGCTGCTTGGGAGTAGAAAACAAAGAGGTGATGCCATTAAAAAACGCGGAAAATCCATCATAATGCGCCAGATCAGACATAACAGCACCGACCTTGAATTGACCTGTTTTAACGCGCGCATGTCCTTCAGAACTGTTGATCCATTCCTGAACATTTTGCCCACTGGCGCGCAGGTCAATATCGGCCTCTCGAATGGGGGGAACATCGTCGAGCGCGCGGGTCAGCCCTTCGAAATTGATCTCTCCGGTTTTGGCCGTGATAACCGTGTCAATATCGGCACCGTTACGCGTAAATGTTGCGTGGAAAATGTCTTCCACCGCGTCTTCGGCTTGGGCGTCGCGCGTAACAGAAATTTCAGCGCGGTCAGGCCCTGCATCCAATACGGCGGTGATATCCGACAACGAAAAATTTGATGCAACCAGCTGGTCAATTTTAGCCTTGGCTGACCACATGGCCGTGGGCCAAAGCGCTTGCATGTCACGGGTCTGGGCAGAAGATGTGCCGGACACGTTCAGATCATCTATGTTCAGAACCGGTGCATGAACGTCAGCTGTAATGATCTCCAGCGCTTCGTCGTTCGCTTCGTGCAGCTTGATCGACCCTGAAAGCTGTGAAGTGTCAAGCGATGTCAGGTCGAAAGCAATACCGAAATCGGGCCCTTGTTCTTCAAGATGCACAGAACCAGAAAACGATGCCTGGCTCGGCAAATCGACAGACCAGCGTTTGGCAAAGCGCTCAAGGTCAGGGCCGCTGATGTCCAGATCGGTTGACCAGGCTTCCAGGCTGGCAAAATTTTGCACCGTCACATCACCGGCAATATCGGTATTGCCGAACCTGCCATCGACCGTAACAGTTGTTGCGGTCCCAGGGTCCAAAAGATGGGCCCAGTTGGTTATGGCGCCTGTCAGCTTGACCGGGTCGTCCATGGACTGTCCGGTCAGGCTCAAATGCGCAACATTTTCGCCGGCACCGTGGTCAAGCCTAATGTCAGCGCTCAGCCCCAAGGGCTCGTCGATGAAGACGATGTGTGTGGTGGAAAACCGGAAATTTTCCAGCGAAAACCCTGACCCTGACGCGTTACTGTCCTCGTCGTCCATCGGCTTGCCCTCGGGGTCATCGAAATGCACCGTGGCGCGACCGTCGGTCAGCAGCTCAACAGAAAGTTTGACCCAGTCTGCTTCAAAGCCGACAAGCTCAGCGTCCAGCCATAACAAAGGAAATGTAGCAACCGCCGCCTGGAAGGGTGCTGTTTCAAGAAAATGATCCTGCTGCGCCCAATCAGGGTTGGAAATCTGCAGGCCCTCGCCAGCGATGCGGGTCGTCAGTCCGGGCGACAATGTGATCGGCCCGGCAATATGAACGTCGCGGTGTATCTCGGCGGACAATAGATTTTCAACCTGTGCCTTTACCCAATTCGGGTTTTGCAAAGCCCAGAGATAAGCAGACCCAAGCACAATCGTGCCCAAGCCCAAACACGCGACAACGAATTTAAAGACAAGTTTCATTGAACCCCACGATACGGGTCAAGGCGCAAACGCCTTGACCCGTTCTGGTTTAAACTTTGGGGGCTTTGCCGCGCGCCGCCCGGGCCACCAAACTGATGACCAACAGCGCAAGAAAAACAAAGAACAACAATTTTGCAATGCCCGCCATCGATGCAGCCAATCCGCCAAAGCCAAAGATCGCTGCCACAATGGCAAGTAAGAAGAAGGTTACTGCCCAACCTAACATATCATGCCTCCTGTTTGTGTGCGTGACAGACAAGATACGCCCGGGTGGCAAAGAGGTTCCCGGTCAGGTTGCGATAAAGGCTGTCGGCTGGCGTGGGCTTTCGGTGGGAACAATATGCATGTCGGGGCGTTGGTTTTCTGTAGGCAGATACCAGAACCAATTGACAGACACCGACAATGACACTTTTCGTGCAAACCGCAAATATCCCGGGACAGTCCAGCGAGCAAGGCACAGTCGAGAATACAAATAGCCGGATTAGGCGGTTCTTGCCAAGAAGCACGGATTTAAAGAAAATCTCAAACGACAACCTGATCGCGATTGCAGAGCGAATGAACAATACGCCCCGCAAATGCCTTGGTTACCGAACGCCAAAAGAGGTGTTTCTAGGAAATTATGAAAGTTTTTGAGCCAGAACAAAATGCACTACACAATTTGATTTGTGCTCTTTTTTGGTCATAGAAAGAAGAAACTGGGATATAAAGTCATCACCGAGAGACTTTTTAAGGGCAGGCATCCGCTCGAACCGAGAATTCCACGCATCATACACATCGTCTGATGCAAAACCATTAAAAGATAACTCATGGTCTTTAAGTTCATCAGAGATAACAATTTTGAAACCACACGCACTTAAATTGTCTTCCATCTTACTACCAGCAAAAAAATCATATTTTTTTGCTACATAAGCATCATTATAGAATTTTAATATTTTTTCGCGGAAGCTATTAGAGATGGGCTGATGGTTTAGTAAGTCTGACATTTCTACGAGACACAAAAAACCATCGTCTTTTAAATATCTCTTCCAATATTGAATGATGCTTTTTTGATCTGTGAAATAAGCTATCGAGAAACTTGACCAAATAAAATCGAAATTTTCTTCTTTGAATTGTTCTAATTTAGAAAAATCAGCATTAATAAACTTGGCATTTGAAATTCCTCTATTATGAGCAACCGAAAGCAAATCTGGATTATTGTCTACTCCTGTAACAAAAGCCCCCATATCTGAGAAATCTTTGGATTGGTCACCTATTGCACAACCAAGATCGAGAACACTTTTTTTGTTCAGGTCGGGAAGAACGCTATAAACGTCATTCCAAGCTCTCCAGTTATATTGCGTTGCATATTGCTCTTCTAAAGTCATGTTTTTTTCAGCCATATTGTAAACACAGGGGCTAATTAGCCCCTGTGTTTACAATAATTCATGTCCAATATATTGTCTAACGATAGTCCAGTCGCACTTCACTTAGAACTTTCAGATATCGCCACCGCCAAAGAGGTCATGCACAAAGCCGCATCAGAATTAAAAGACGGAGAGCTGAAGTCGATGATCCGGTCCGATCTGGAAATTTTGGGCGTCGATCAATTGGGCGATAATTCCGTGACAATTCTGGCGCGGATCAAGACCAAACCCAATGACCGCTGGACGGTTGAACGTGCCTTTCGGGAAAAGGTCAAAACCGCTTTTGATAAAGCCGGTGTCAGTATTCCATTCCCGCAGCAGACGCTGTCTTTTCTGAACGCACCCGCAGACGGGGTCGATATCTCCTTGGGCGCGGAAAAAGACGACAAGCCCGCCGAGACAAAAAGCAGCAAAGATCAGCCAAAAGACAAGGCGGACGGCGAACCGGGAAATAAGGCCGACTGACGCGGTGAATTGCCGCGTCGCCGCGCATGCTGGACTTGACCCCGGGTCGCATCAGGCGGCACAGTGCGCCGCATGACAAACCGGATCATCATTGGCATCAGTGGGGCCTCGGGCGCGGTTTACGGCGTGCGGCTGTTGGAGGTGTTGCGCCGCACCGACATTGAAACGCATTTGATCGTCTCCAAATCGGCGGCGCTGACCATCGATAGCGAGCTGGATATTTCGCTTGCCGATGTCAAAGCGCTGGCTGATCAGGTGCATCAGGTCGGTGATGTCGCCGCCGCGATATCCAGCGGGTCTTACCGCACGCTGGGGATGATCATCGCGCCCTGTTCGATGCGCACCATGGCCGATATCGCGCACGGCAACACCGACAATTTGCTGTCACGCGCGGCGGATGTGGTGCTGAAGGAAAGGCGGCAGCTTGCGCAAAGGTCAGGCGAGCGCCCGCGCAGTGCTGGCCTTGGTCGCCTTTGAGGTACAGTTTTTGGCCAAGCCGCTGCGGTCAACCGCAGCCTTCAGAATCACTGACAGCATGGCGCTGTAACTCAGGCCCGCAAACCCGGCCATCAGGTTTTGCTTACCGTCCCAGCACCAGCCGGGGTTGGGATTGACCTCCAAAAGCTTGATCGTCCCCGACCGGTCGGTCCGATAGTCGAACCGGGCGTAATCGCGGCAGCCGAGCCGTTCAAACAAACGCATGGAATAGTCGATCAGCTTTGCCTGCTCGTCGTAGCCAAGCGTCGCCTCTTTATAATGAATATTGGTCCAGTACGGGCTTTCAGGGTGCCATTTGGACTCGTAGCCCAAAATGCGCGGCAGCTCGGCAGGAAGACCGGAATAGTCAACCTCAAGAAGTGTTAGCGCCCGCAAGTCGCGCGACGGATTGCCCATCAGCGCCACCGAAAACTCCTGACCGGGCAGAAATTCCTGCACCAGAACAGGCCGCCCAGGAAAATTGCTGTGCAGCGTTTCCAAATAGGCCAACAAGTCGGCCTGGTTATCAACAACTGCGTCTTTGGTGATCCCCTCGCTCGAATCGCCGTAATTCGGTTTCAGGATCGCCGGAAACACCGACGGCAACGTTGCGCCGTGGTCGCCGGGGCGTATATAGCTCTCCGCCGGGACTGGGATATCCAACTGCACGGCCGCCGCGCGGACCAGCCCCTTGTCGTAGCAGGTGGCGAGCGCCTGAGGTGCCGCGCCGGTATATGGCAGGCCAAGCATGTCCAACATGGCCGGTACGTGCAACTCTTTGAACGCATCATTGTTCAGCCCCTCGTCGCAGAGATTGAACACCAGATCGGTCGGTTGTGCGGCCAGGTCCTGCAGCAGCGTCTTGTGATTGTCGATATAGCGAAATTGATAGCCCTCCAATTCGCCGAGGGCATCCTTCAAGCGGGCGACAGTGTCTATGTCTTCGGGGTTGAACTTGCCGCCGCGTTTGACCTGGTCTGGAAGGCGCGGGTCTCCAAGAACGACGGCGATGTTAAGCGGGACCATGCGGCGGGTCTTTTTGGCTGGCTTTATGGGGGCGTCAGCGGTCAGCAGATTGCGGTGCGCCATCATGCCGAGGTCTTGCTCGCGGTCGGAGCGGGTATCCAGCGCGCCGTGAAACCGCACATTGCGAAAGCCAACCGAGTCAAGCAGCTGCGTTATGCTTTCCACGCTGTAAAGGCGCTCAGCATAAAACTGATCGGCCAGCACGCCGGTCTCATCGTTGACGATCACCTCGCGCGAAATCAACCGCTCGCCGTCGGCGGCGAGCGAGCGTTCGCGGCAGACGAAATGATGCTCGTCAATCCATTCCCATGAGCGCGGCTCAAAATGGGTTGTCAGCCAGTCGCCGTCGGCGAGGTCAAGCACCAGCGTGCCCGACTGCCTGAGCAGTTTGCCGACCGCGCGCAAAACCTTTTCATCATCCTGTTTGTCGGAAAAATAGCCGAAAGAATTGCCCATAATGCACACGCAGTCCAGGCTGTCATCGGGCAGGCGCGGGGTGCGTGCATCGCCCTCGCGCAGGGTGACCGAAAGCTGCTCGGCCTGCGCACGGCGTCGCGCCAGCCGAATCAAGTACCGCGACCGGTCCATGCCGGTGACCTGCGTGAACCCGCGTCGGGCCAGTTCCAGCACATGTCGACCCTGGCCGCAGCACAAGTCGAGAATTTTGCTGTCCGGGGTGAGCGCGGTCGACGCAAGAATGAAGTCGACCTCTTGGCGCGTATTTTCGGCATTTTCAACAACGTCGCCGTCGGTTTTGATATAGAGCGCGTTGAAAATTTTTCGCCACCATTCCTCGGGCAAATGTGCCTCAAGGTCGGCAATGGGCCCAAAACTGCGATGCGATGCGCGCTGCACCGGCTTGGTGCGGCTTTCGGGTGGTGTCATGATCAGAATACATCCAAAAACAAAAGCCTTGAGAGCGCTCGCGCGGCACAGGGTGTGCCGGACACCGGCAATCGGCCCTCACAGCCTTTTTCCTCCTGATCGGCGGTATCCTGATACCAGTCTGCGCCCTCAAAGAATACGCGTCTTATACTATTGCTGCAGGTGGCTGTGAAGACAGTTTTGGGGGTAAGCGCTGCGCGGTTTTTGGCACGGTCTGTCTGGTCTGCTCAAGGTGCCGCCAGGGGCCAAACACACGAGGCATCTTGACCTTTTGCGGCGGAGAGCGGCACAGTGCGCCGCATGAGCAATCGGATCATCATCGGCATCAGCGGGGCCTCGGGCGCGGTTTACGGCGTACGGCTGTTGGAGGTTTTGCGCCGCACCGACATTGAAACGCATCTGATTGTCTCCAAATCGGCGGCGCTGACCATCGATAGCGAGCTTGATATTACAGTCGCTGATGTCAAAGCGCTGGCTGATCAGGTGCATCAGGTCGGTGATGTCGCCGCCGCGATATCCAGCGGGTCTTACCGCACGCTGGGGATGATCATCGCGCCCTGCTCGATGCGCACCATGGCCGATATCGCGCACGGCAACACCGACAATTTATTGTCGCGCGCGGCGGATGTGGTGCTGAAAGAGCGCAGGCGGCTGGTATTGATGGCGCGCGAGAGCCCGCTGCATCTGGGACATTTGCGCGCCGCCGTCGCGGTGACCGAAATGGGGGCCATTGTCGCACCGCCGATGCCTGCCTTTTATAACCGGCCCGAAAGCGTGGACGATATGGTCATGCACTCGGTTGGGCGGGTGCTCGACCTTTTTGATATTGACCCCGGTATTGTCAAACGCTGGAAAGACGATCCTGCCTCGTGAACCGCACAGACTTTGACGGCGATGCGGCATGGGCCTTTATTGGCGCACTATATGGCCGCGGCGCCGTGAAGGACTGGTGCCTCGAATGGCAGGACGCGCACGACCTTGATGTCAGTTTTTTCCTGACCCTTCTTTGGCTGGAAGCCGCCCATGGCTGCTGCGTCGGTCCGGCGGATGTTCGCCGCCTTGACGCGGCCGTCGCGGATTGGCGTGCGGCGGTGGTTAAGCCCATCCGCTCGGCGCGGCGCTTTGCCCGCGCCGCAGACCACAAGGATGTGCGGGAAAAACTCAGCGCGGCCGAACTTGCGGCCGAGCGCGGCATCGTTGACACGCTGCTTGGAGCGCTTACGCAGCCTCTTGCATGCATAGAAGACGGCGGCGCTGCAGCATATTTCAGCCAGTGTTCTGGCGGCGTGCCGTCAGCACAAGACCGCCGCCGCTTATCTGCCATCGCGGACCATGCCCGGGCGCTGGCGAACAACTCTGCTTGAACAGGCCCGCATCGGCATTCACATGGGCGTTTCGGCCCGCTACTGTGCGCCGCAGTTAATGAGGGAGACACCCATGCAAACCAAAGCCGCCGTTGCATTCAAAGCGGGCGCTCCGCTGAGTATCGAAACCGTTGACCTGGCCGGCCCCAAGGCGGGCGAGGTGCTGGTCGAGATCAAGGCAACCGGTGTGTGTCACACCGATGCGTTTACCCTCTCGGGCGATGATCCCGAAGGGGCGTTTCCGGCGATCCTCGGCCATGAAGGCGCGGGCGTGGTGGTCGAGGTTGGGGCCGGCGTGACCAGCGTTGCGGTGGGCGACCATGTGATCCCGCTTTATACGCCCGAGTGCCGCGAGTGCGACTTTTGCCTGCACCCCAAAACCAATTTGTGCCAGTCGATCCGTGCAACCCAGGGCCAGGGCCTGATGCCCGACGGTACCAGCCGGTTTTCCATCGGCGGCGAGACAATTCTGCACTATATGGGCTGTTCGACCTTTTCCAATTATACCGTGTTGCCTGAAATTGCGCTCGCCAAGGTGCGCCCCGACGCGCCCTTTGACAAGATTTGCTATATCGGCTGCGGCGTGACCACAGGCGTGGGGGCGGTGGCCTTTGAGGCCAAGGTCGAGCCCGGCGCGAATGTGGTGGTGTTTGGCCTTGGCGGAATTGGGCTCAATGTCATTCAGGGCGCCCGCATGGTCGGGGCAAACAAAATCGTCGGTATCGACATCAACGAAAGCAAGGTCGCGCTTGCCAAGTCCTTTGGCATGACCGACTTCATCAACTCCACAAAGGTTGACGATATCGTCGAGGCGATTGTCGACCTCACCGGCGGCGGCGCTGATTACAGTTTTGAATGTATTGGTAATGTGTCAACCATGCGCCAGGCGCTCGAATGCTGCCACAAGGGCTGGGGCGAAAGCATCATCATTGGCGTTGCCGGTGCGGGGCAGGAAATCAGCACGCGGCCGTTTCAGCTTGTCACCGGGCGGGTGTGGCGCGGTACGGCCTTTGGCGGTGCGCGCGGGCGCACGGACGTGCCCAAAATCGTCGACTGGTACATGGACGGCAAGATCAACATCGATGATCTGATCACCCACACCATGCCGCTTGATCAGATCAATCATGCCTTTGACCTGATGCACGACGGCGAAAGCATCCGCAGCGTGGTGACTTTTTGATGCTGGAGACGGTTGCAGAGCAAAAAGCCTTTGGCGGCACGCAGGGCGTGTACCGGCATAGCGCCAACAGCACAGCGTGTACGATGGAGTTTTCGGTCTTCACCCCGCCGGGCGAGGGGCCGTTTGCGGTGTTGTGGTATCTGTCGGGCCTGACCTGCACACAGGAAAATGCCACCACCAAGGCGGGCTTTCAGCGCATGGCCGCCGAATTGGGGATCATGGTCATTTGCCCCGACACCTCGCCGCGCGGGGCGGGCGTGGCCGACGATGACGGGTATGATCTCGGCCAAGGCGCGGGCTTTTATGTCAACGCGACCGAGGCCCCATGGGCCGCGCACTACCGTATGGATGACTATGTCAGCCACGAAATGCCCGAACTGATTGCCAAACATTTCCCTGCTGATATAGCGCGCCAAAGCATAACCGGGCATTCGATGGGCGGACACGGGGCGTTGACGATGGCCTTTCGCAATCCGGTGCGCTACCGGTCGGTATCGGCCTTTGCCCCCATTGTCGCCCCGACGCAGTGCCCGTGGGGCGAAAAGGCATTTGGGGCCTATTTGGGGTCTGACCGGTCGGCGTGGCGCGCCTATGATGCCTGCGAATTGGTGCGCGACCGCGGCGCGCAATTCGATGATATTCTGATCGACCAGGGGCTGGCGGACAATTTTCTGGAGGACCAGTTGAAGCCGGGCCTGTTTGAAAAGGCCTGCGCGGCGGCGGGGCAGTCGCTGACCCTGCGCCGACATGCGGGCTATGATCACAGCTATTATCTGATGGCGACCTTTATGGGTGATCACCTGCGCTTTCATGCGGCCCGGTTGAACGGGTAAGTCCGGCCCGTATTTTCAGAGATCCACATATTGCCAAAGTGTGACGCGCGCTGCATGGTGCGCGCACGGATTTCAAGGGGAGGCAGGCGCGATGACGACCAAAACCAACGCAGCAGCGCTGATTGACGGCAAGGCGATCGCGTCAGAGCTTCTGGATACGTTGGCCGCAGAGATTAAGCAGCTTCGCGCCGCGCCAACACTGGCGGTGATTTTGGTCGGTGAGGACCCGGCAAGCGAAGTGTATGTCCGCAATAAGGTGCGCACCGCCGAACGGATCGGCATGCAGTCTTTGCATTTCCGTCTACCCGCCAGCGCCAGCCAGGCGGATGTCGAAGCCCAAATCGCCGAGCTCAATCAAAACTCCGATGTCGACGGTATTTTGTTGCAACTGCCGCTGCCTGCGGGGCTGGACGCCGATGCGGCGATTGAACAGATCGACCCCGCCAAGGATGTCGACGGGCTGACCGAGGTCAATGCCGGTCGCCTTGTTTTGGGCAAGTCAGGCCTGAGGCCATGCACGCCTTATGGCAGCGTGCTGTTGGCCAAATCAGCCTTGGGGGATGACCTGTCGGGCCTGCATGTGGTGGTGGTTGGACGATCGATTTTGGTGGGCAAACCGGCAGCACAGCTGTTTTTGGCGGAAAATTGCACGGTGACGGTGGCGCATTCGCGCACACGCGACCTGGCGGCTTTGTGCCGCACGGCGGATATCTTGGTCGCTGCCGTTGGTCGGCCCGAAATGGTGCGCGGCGATTGGGTCAAGCCCGGTGCGGCGGTGATCGATGTGGGGATCAACCGCGTTGACACCCCACCCGGTAGCGAGCGACCAACGCGCCTTGTGGGCGATGTCTGCTTTGACGAAGCGCGTGCCGTGGCGGGGTATATCACGCCGGTGCCGGGCGGCGTCGGGCCGATGACGATTGCATGCCTGATGCGCAACACGGTTCAGGCTGCGCGGCATCGCAGGGCCTAAGGCGGCTTTTACCAGATTAAATCTTTATCGTCGGCGATCGAGGTTTCGGCGCGCAGGGCACCGCGCGCAATCAGCGCAGATGTATCTCTTATGATATCGGCTTTGGTCAAAGGGGTGCCGGGGCTGCCTGCTGACAAGCCTACCCAGGCATTGCGGCTGGTTTTCTTCGCGGCATAAAGCGCACAGTCGGCAATGCCGATTGTGCATTCCCAGGTCAGTGGATGTGCAAAATCGGGGTCAAAGGGGTATGACGCATATCCGATCGAGGCGGTGCAGCGGGTGGTTTCGCCGTCCGCGATGACAAAGTCATGGGTTTCGATACAGTGGCGCAAGCGCTCAGCGATTTCGGCGGCGTTCGCACGGTCGGTAAAGCGTGAGACCACCAGAAATTCCTCGCCACCCCAGCGTGCAATGATGTCGGACGCCCGAAACACATCTTTGAGGATGGTGGAAAATTGCTCAAGAATCCGGTCGCCAACGGCGTGGCCGTATTGGTCATTGACCGCCTTGAAATGGTCGATATCCAGCACGAACATGGTGAAATCAGAGTCCGCAGGATAGGGCCGCTCGGCAAAGCGCCGGTCGACAATCAGCACGTCGGCGGGCAGGCCCTCTTCGACGGCGCGGCGGTTGGCAAGGCCGGTCAGCCGGTCTGTGCGGCTGGCGCGTTTGGCGGCTGCCAAAGCTTCGGCAAGTTGTTGGCTTTTTTCTTCCAGTTCTTGCGTGCGCTGCTTGACCATGTCTTCAAGCAGGCGTTGGCGGCGGCGCTGCCGGTAAGACAGCATGGCAAAGCCCGCATACATCACCGCCGCGACGGCGGCCATCAGCATTCCAATGGCTTGCGGAGACTGCAGCCATTCGGGCAGGGCTGTGCGTACGGTCTCGGTCATGGGCAGGGTTGCGGACAGCAAAGCCGCCTGGGCACCAGACAGGCCCCCAATGAGCCCCGATGTCTGGACTAGCCAGTCCAATATCTGGACACTTTGGCCTAGATATTCCAGTCCTGTGGTTGCAACCATATGAATACCCAAAACGACGGATTGTAGCGGTACTCTAAACAGTGATACATTATCTTACAATTACAGCGTAAGATATTAAGCATAACTTCCCATTCCAGCCATCAACGATGTTTTTCTATAGAAAGCAATATGAACCTATCGAATAGAGATACAATTTTTCGTTATGCCATGGCGGCCCGCGCGGCTATATCGCTTTCGATCAAGGGGGCAATTTTTGGCCGTGTCAGGCACCGCTCAGCATAGTCGGATAAGCGCGGATAAGCACTGAAATCAAGCGCGGCCCTGTCTGCCAGCACAAAAAACCAGGTCAGATAGGCATCGGCAGCGGAAAAGCGGTCACCCAGCAAATAGTCGCGGTCCGCCAAATGCGTGTCCAGCATGGCAAAGCGCGCAGGCGCCAGGCCGCGAATGCGATCTTTGGTGCCGTCGTCCGCCTCGGGGTAGAACACAATTCTGAAAATCTGTTTGTGCAGCTCGGTTGCACAAAAACCAAGCCAGCGCAGCATTTGAAAATAGTCGGGTGCGTCTGGCGCACGCCGGAAATCGGCATTGCGCGACCGCGCCTGAACCCAGGCAATGCAGGTCGCGGTTTCAGTCAGTGTCTCGCCGTCCTCGGTAATCATCACCGACACTTGCCCCAAGGGGCTGATATCGAGATAAGACCCACCGTCCACCAGTGTTTTCTGGTTCAAATTCACCAGCTTCAAGTCGAGGGGTACATCACCCTCGGCGGCGGCGATCCGCACGGCAAGTGAACAGGCAATCGGAGCATGGTAAAGCACAGCGGGCATTAGCGGGTATCCTCAACATTTGCGGTGCAGGCTGTAACTGCCTGTCGGATCAGGTCGGGCCATGTGGGGCCATATGTCTCGATATACCAGTCATAAACCGGTGCGGCGGCGCGGGCAAAGGCGGCGGTGTTGCCGGGTGTTAGGGTCATCACCGTCCCTCCGCCCTGTGTAAAGGCGTCCAGCGCTGCGGTTTGGGCATCCTTGACCCGCGCGCGGGTCGCGGCGGCAAGCTGTGCCAATCCACCGGTCAGCGCGGCTTTCAGGTCGTCCGGATAGGTGTGCCAGCGCGCGTCTGACACCCACCAAAAGGCCGCCATATAGCCATGCCCGTCCAGCGTCAGGTACGGGATATGTTCGTTAAAGCGCATGGTCATGACGTCTTGCGGGCTGTTTTTCGTGCCCTCCACCACGCGGGTTGCAAGCGCGGTATACAGCTCGGACCAGGCAACAG
>JASBSO010000194.1 GCA_030148905.1 Kordiimonadaceae bacterium
CGGAATTTGCCAATACCGAAGAATGGTGGGAGTCGATCCCGTCTGAAATCCGCCCGGCAAAAGACCAGCCTTTTTACCACCTGCTGGCGGAAAATGAGGATTCGACATACGAAGCCTATGTCAGCCAGCAAAACTTAGTGCCAGATGACACGGGCGAACCCATCGACCATCCCGATGTGGCGCAGTTGTTTTCAGGCTTTCACGACGATCATTACACGTTGCGCGCCGACGCGCGGCACTAAGCCCGGACTAAAGCGTTAGAAACGCGATAATCACCAAACCAACAATCGTAATAATCACACCACGCGTCATCAGAGCCAGAAAGGCGCTGTACGACTTTTCCTGTTCTTTAACGTCCATCATTTGGGCCTCCCACCTGTCTTAATTCTGCCGCAGATGCGTCAGAACTAGCCCCCAGGTAGAAATTTACACATATCTGAGCGCGCGGTCCAGCATGTCTGGGTCAACATTGCCGCCAGAGATCACAATCAGCGCAGTTTTACCGGCAAGGTCGACTTTTCGGTGCAGCACAGCGGCCAGGGCCACCGCCCCGCCGGGTTCGGCCACCAGTTTCAGGCGATTGGCGGCAAATCCAACGGCGCTTAGCGCGTCCTCGTCACTGACAACCAGCCCCTCTGCGCCCAGGGATTTGAGAATTGCAAAGGTCAGCCGACCCGGCGCTTCGCTTAAGAGCGCATCACAAATCGACCGGTGCCCGCCCTCAATATGCTGCCGCTGGCCCGACGCGAGCGAGCGCTGTGTGTCATCAAAATGTTCGGGCTCAACGACATAAGGTGCCATATCGGGAAATTCGGCCTTCAGTGCCATGAAACTGCCCGACGACAGACCGCCGCCACCGCAGCAAAACAGGGCCATATCGGGGACGAGCCCCCTTGCGACCATTTGTCGCGCGGCCTCAAGCCCGGCCGTCCCCTGACCGGCAATGATGTAAGGGTCGTTGAAGCTTGGCACCACAATGGCCCCGGTTTCAGCCGAGATTTCATCGGCGATAGCTTCACGCGACTGCCGCTCGCGGTCATAGGTCACAACCGCCGCGCCATAAGCTTTGGTGTTGGCGAGTTTGATCGCAGGCGCATCCGACGGCATCACAATCGTGGCCTGAATGCCCAAAATCTGCGCCGCGTGCGCTACCCCTTGCGCGTGATTACCGCTGGAAAACGCCACCACGCCGCGCGCCGCTTCGTCCTCGGTCAGCGCCTTGAGCCGATTAAATGCCCCGCGGAACTTGAACGACCCGGTGCGCTGCAGGTTTTCGGCCTTGATCAGCACCCGACCGCCAACACGGTCGTTGAGGGCGGGAAATTCCAACAGCGGCGTTTCCACAGCAAAGCCCTCAAGCCGCTGCGCTGCGGCGGTGATATCGGCGACAGTAATGGCGAGTTTGGTCATGAGATTGGTGTTATTCCTCGGCCCCAATGCCTGCAAGCAGGATATATTTCATTTCCAAATAGTCATCCGCCCCGTAGCGCGAGCCTTCGCGGCCAAGGCCCGACTGTTTGACCCCGCCAAAGGGGGCTACCTCGGTCGAGAGAATACCGCTATTGACCGCGACCATGCCATATTCCAGCGCTTCGGCAACCCGGATCACCCGCGCCAGATCGCGGGCGTAAAAATAACTCGCCAGACCAAATTCGGTATCATTGGCCTGGGCGATCACATCGGCTTCATCGGTGAAGCGGAACACCGGGGCGATCGGGCCAAAGGTTTCCTCGCGGGCAAAGCGCATGTTGGGCGTCGCGTCGCGGATCACCGTTGCCGGGAAGAAGCTGCCGTCATAGCCGTCATTGTCGCCGCCGGTCAGAATGGTGCCGCCTTTTTCAGTGGCGTCGGCAATATGTTCTTTGACTTTGTCCACGGCGGCGGCGTTGATCAACGGGCCAAGCTGCGTGCCGTCTTCGACGCCGTTGCCCAGCTTCAATTCGGCCACCTTTTTGGCAAAAGCCTCGACAAAGGCGTCGTAAATACCGTCTTGCGCATAGATGCGGTTGGCGCAGACGCAGGTTTGCCCGCTATTGCGGTATTTGCTGGCAATCGCACCGTCAACCGCCGCATCGATATCGGCATCGTCAAACACGATGAAAGGCGCATTGCCGCCAAGTTCCAGCGACAGTTTTTTGATATCATCGGCGCATTGCCGCATCAAAATACGCCCCACACCGGTTGACCCGGTAAAGGTCAGCTTGCGCACGGTTGGGCTTTTGCACAGCGTTTTGCCGACCTCAGAGGACTGCGTTGATGGTGCAATGTTCAGCACACCGGCAGGGATGCCCACCCGTTCGGCCAATTCCGCCAGCGCCAGCGCCGACAGCGGCGTTTCAGCCGCCGGTTTCAGCACCACCGTACACCCCACGGCCAAGGCGGGGCCCACCTTGCGGGTAATCATTGCGTTGGGGAAATTCCAGGGTGTAATGGCGCCGACAACGCCTACCGGCTGTTTGATCACCATGATGCGTTTGTCGGGCCCCTGCGCCGGGATCATATCGCCGTAAATGCGCTTGGCCTCTTCGGCAAACCACTGGATAAAGCTGGCACCGTACATCACCTCGCCCTTGGCTTCGGTGAGCGGCTTGCCCATTTCGCGCGTCAGCAGCATGGCAAGGTCATCGGCATTATCGACAATGGCCTGATACCAGCGCATCAAAATGTCATGGCGTTCCTTGGCGGTCAGCGCCGCCCAGGCCGGGCGCGCCTTGTCGGCGGCTTCAATTGCGGCTTCGACATCAGCCTCGGCCAAATCGGCAACGTCTGTCAGCGTCTCGCCGGTCGCGGGGTCCTTGACGGCAAACATCTTACCGCTTTGGGCGGGCACCCAGCGACCATCGATATAAGCCTGTGATTTCAGAAGACGTGCGTCATCAAGCATAAGAACCCCTTTCCGCATTGCAAAACCATCGCGAAGCGGGAGCCTATTGCCCGGCGAGAGTGGGGGCCAGCAAAAATCGCGCCCGATCGCATCACAGGAACGCGAGTGCGCTGCGTAAGTTCCAATGTCGCTCTCACGGCCTACGTAAAGCCTGCGCCGTTCAATTAGCCGAAGCCGGATGTACGGACCATGAAATCATGGCTATTGGCGGGTGGAAAAATATTTTTGAGGTTCAAACTTACACCAAAGCTGTTCGTCAGCGGAAACTTGCGGATAGCGACTTAGCAAAACGCGAGAATGCAGGGTGAACAGGAGGGTGCTACAAATTGATTATTCTGTAGCACTTTTTCCTATTTTCATCAATAAATTCAATCGCTTAGAGAGAGTGGTGATCCCTACGGGACTCGAACCCGTGTTTTCGCCGTGAAAGGGCGACGTCCTAGGCCACTAGACGAAGGGACCACGCTCTCTTCAGCGCCGCCAAGGGGCGCTGTGAGGCGCTTTGATACCGATGCCCCCGCACCGGGTCAACAGTTTTTTGTCGCTTTTCCGACAAAAGCACCCACACATTGATTTGACCGCGCGGCTAGGCCGGGATCACGTCTTCGATCAGCAGTTCGGTCTTGGGTGTGCGGCCCCAATTGTCAATTTTCACACGGGCGATCAGAT
>JASBSO010000206.1 GCA_030148905.1 Kordiimonadaceae bacterium
GACGCGTCGTCGAAGACAAAGGTGTCGGGGCCCTGGCCGCCTTCAAGCGTGTCATCGCCAGCGCCGCCGTTCAACACATCGGGCCCGGTGCCGCCTTCCAGTTCGTCATTCCCGTCACCGCCGTCCAGCGTGTCGGCGCCGTTGCCGCCGTCCAATTCGTCATCGCCAGCGCCGCCAAAGAGCGCATCGGGGCCGTTGCCGCCCTCCAACTCGTCAATGCCGTCACCGCCGTCAAGCGTATCGGCACCGTTGCCACCGTCGAGGATGTCGTCGCCTGCACCGCCCTCGAGCGTATCGCGGCCATTGCCACCATCGATAATGTCATTGCCGTCGCTGCCGGTGAGCTCTTCCGATGCCGACCCACCAACAATCTCGTCACCCGGGGTGTCGGCTGTATCGTCGTCTTCGTCTTCGTCGTCCTCTGCGGAGTCGTCGTCTTCACCCTCAGACTCGTCTGCGTCGTCGCCCTCATCCTCAGAGTCGACGTCTTCGTCATCATCCGCGTCGTCGTCTTCCTCCGTCAGGGTCTCCAGCGCATCGGCCAGGGCGTCTGCGATGTCGTCGAGCGTCTCCTGATCCAACTGGACGGCCTCATCGGTGTCTGCCGCCGACAGCAGCTCGGTCAATTGGGTCAGTAGTGCGAGAAGGTCCGCCAGCGTGGTTGGGGTGTCTTCGTCCATGATACAACTCCATTTCTGTGTGATTTCTTGCTTGTTCTGCAAACAAGCGTAAACCGGATCAATTGTTGGCTAAAATTTTATTGGCACGCCCAAAATCAAAAAAGATCTGGGCGGCTTTGTGGCCGCTTTTTGCGCAAATATTGGAGGCACCAAATAAAAGGGCGTCACGCCCTCTGCCGCAAATGAAAAAGCGCCCCCAAATGGAGGCGCTTTCCAGTATATTGTTGTGTGGTCAGCGATCAGAACAGGAAGTCCGACGCTGACAACAGGATGCTGTCTTCAACCGTAATGGTCGCGCCCGTGGGCAGGGTGATCAGCAGGTCGCTGTCGCTTTCTGCGCTGGCGGTGATGCTGATATCGTCAAAGCTGATCCCGAGGCTGGTCAGATCGATCACATCATTGCCGGCAAAGCCTTCGATGACGTCATTGCCCGACGCTTCACCAAAGACAAAGCTATCCGGCCCCTGACCGCCAGACAGCGTGTCATCACCTGTGCCGCCATTGAGCGTGTCTGGCCCGGTGCCGCCGACAAGCACGTCATTGCCCGCGCCGCCTTCCAGATTGTCAGCACCGTTGCCGCCGTCGAGCATGTCATCGCCGTCGCCGCCGAAGAGGGCGTCGGGCCCATTACCACCAATCAGCACGTCAAGGCCAGCGCTGCCTTCAAGCGTATCGGCACCATTGCCGCCGTCGATCATATCATCGCCGTCAGCGCTTCCTGACAGGTTGTCATCGCCGTCGGTTGCCTCGTCGTCAATATCCACGTCCACATCAACGTCTGTGTCGACA
Organism: Kordiimonadaceae bacterium; assembly: GCA_030148905.1. Taxonomy (GTDB): domain Bacteria; phylum Pseudomonadota; class Alphaproteobacteria; order Sphingomonadales; family Kordiimonadaceae; genus JASBSO01. Next base: position 1,470 of record JASBSO010000206.1, read on the forward strand.
TCGACATCATCGTCGTCACTGTCGCCGTCCGTTTCGCCGTCTGTTTCGCCGACGCTCTCTTGCAAGGCTTCGACGGCCTGTTGGAGGCTTTCATTGATGGCCTCCAGGTCGTCCTCTGAAAGGGCGGTGCCATTGGCTTCTGCTTCGGCGAGCAGGGTCAAAACCTCGGTCAGCAGGCTGAGCGTAATGCTGATATTGCTGTCTTCCACGTTGAAAACCTCCAAATTCTCATAACTGGACGACCGTCAGTCCTGACAATCGTTTCATTTTGTATGGCAACGACGCGCCTGAGGCGTGAAAGTTCCGAAGTTTTTCAAAAGAAGGCAGTGTCAGAAACAGGGGAGTTCGGTGTTATTCGATCACCTCACCGGGCAACACACCCCAAAGATGGCGTTGCTCGATCCAGCCGCGGGTACCGTCTACACTCACCCGGCACCACAGATTTGCGCAGCGTTCGAGGCGGCCAACCACCCCGGGCTCGGCCACCATGGTCACCCGTGCGCCCGGCGTGTCGGAGGCATAAAGCGACCGCCGCGCGCCGGTGATCATCGCGGTGCGCCGCCCGGTCAAAAGGCTGACATGCATCCAGCCGGTGACGCCGTCCATGTCGCGCACCTTGCGCCAGGTGTCGCGCTCGCCCACCACCGCCAGCGGCAAGCCGCGCCGCTGATACACCCAGTCGATGGGATATTGCAGGCCCGGCCCGGTTCTCAGATTGGCTTCGCCAGCCGCCAGCGACACAAAACGCAAGATATCCTCTTGCGCGCGGGCCTCCTGCCCAAAGCCTTGGGCGACAAAAGCTGCGCAAAGCGCGATAAGCATGCAAGCACGACGAAGTCTCATATCAACAGGAACCCATTTGCGGCGCTGATCCGACTTTGATACATAGCCACTACACAGCCTGGCCTCAAGCGCGGAACCCGCCGACTTCAAAAGGATCACCCCTCTATGCCCGATCAGCTTGTCTCGCGCCCCAAAGTGGTGGTGACCCGCAAACTGCCGAGCGCCGTTGAGGACCGAATGGCCGAGCTGTTCGATGTGGAATTGAATGCCGATGACACGGCGCTGTCGCGTGCGGCGCTGGTTGATGCCGTGTCCCGCGCCGACGTGCTGGTGCCAACCGTAACCGACGCGATTGACGCGGATGTGCTCGCCGCTGCCGGGCCGCAGTTGAAACTGATCGCCAATTTCGGTGCCGGGGTGAACCATATCGACCTGGCTGCCGCCTTTGCCCGCGACCTGACCGTAACCAACACGCCGGGGGTGCTGACCGAAGACACCGCCGACCTGACGATGGCGCTGTTGCTGGGGGTGCCGCGCCGTCTAAGCGAGGGCGTGCGCTTGCTGCGCGCCGGCAAATGGGACGGCTGGGCCCCCACCCGGCTGATGGGGACCCGCGTTGGCGGCAAGAAGCTGGGGATTGTCGGCATGGGGCGTATCGGCCAGGCGGTGGCGCGCCGGGCGCATGCCTTTGGCCTTGATCTGCATTATACCAAGCGCACGCGATTGCCCGCCGCGCTGGAAGCGTCGCTGCACGCCACCTATTGGGATGACCTGGACGCCATGCTGGAAGACGTGGACTTTGTCTCGGTCAATGCACCGCTGACGGATGAAACCCATCATTTGTTCGGTGCGGCGCGACTGGCGCGGATGAAGCGCACAGCAATTATCGTCAACACCGCGCGCGGCGAAATCATCGATGAAGCTGCATTGGCGGCGGCGCTTAAAGACGGGGTGATCGCCGGGGCCGGGCTCGATGTGTACGAACATGAACCCGACATCCACCCCGACCTGCTGGGGCTGGATAATGTGTTGCTGCTGCCGCATCTGGGCAGCGCCACGCTGGAGGCGCGCATCGCCATGGGCGAAAAGGTACTGATCAATATTCGCACATTTGTGGATGGTCACCGGCCTCCAGACCGGCTATTACCCGCGTAATTTCATCCGATACCGATTTAAGGATCCGCCGCGCCAATGGCTACGCAATCGCATATTCGCAATTTTTCGATCATCGCCCATATCGACCACGGCAAATCGACGCTGGCGGACCGACTAATTCAGCACACAGGTGGGCTGTCGGACCGTGAGATGAAGGACCAGGTGCTCGACAATATGGAGATCGAGCGCGAGCGCGGCATTACCATCAAGGCGCAAACCGTACGCCTGGACTATAAGGCCTCGGACGGGCAGACCTATACGCTCAATCTTATGGACACACCGGGCCATGTGGACTTTGCCTATGAGGTCAGCCGCTGCTTGTCGGCGTGCGAAGGCTCGCTGTTGGTGGTGGATGCCAGCCAGGGCGTCGAAGCCCAGACGCTGGCCAATGTGTATCAGGCGATTGAGAATGATCATGACATCGTTCCCGTTTTGAACAAAATCGATCTGCCCGCCGCCGAGCCGGAGCGGGTGCGCGCACAAATCGAGGACGTGATCGGCATCGACGCAACTGACGCCATCGAATGTTCGGCCAAATCCGGCATCGGGATCGAGGCGGTGTTGGAGGCGATTGTACACACGCTGCCCGCGCCCGAGGGTGACCCCGACGCGCCATTGAAGGCGATGCTGGTTGATAGCTGGTACGATGCCTATCTGGGGGTGATGGTGCTGGTTCGGGTCATCGACGGCACCCTGAAAAAAGGCCAGCAGGTCAAAATGATGGCTGCGGGCACGCAGCATCTGGTCGACCGCGTGGGCGTGTTTACCCCCAAGGGCGTGACCGTGCCCAGCCTGGGCCCCGGCGAGGTTGGCTTTATCACCGCGTCGATCAAGGAGGTGGCCGACACCCATGTGGGCGACACCATTACCGATGCGCGCCGCCCGTGCGATGAAGCCCTGCCCGGCTTCAAGCCCAGCCAGTCGGTGGTGTTTTGCGGCCTGTTTCCGGCCGACAACGCCGAGTTTGAACGCCTGCGCGAGGCGCTGGCCAAGCTCCGGCTCAATGATGCCAGCTTTGAATTTGAGGCGGAATCGTCGGCCGCACTGGGCTTTGGCTTTCGCTGTGGGTTTCTGGGCATGCTGCATCTGGAAATCATTCAGGAACGTCTCAGCCGCGAATTTGACCTCGACCTGATCACCACCAGCCCCAGCGTGATTTACAAAATCCATATGACCGACGGGTCGTTGTTGGAGCTGCACAACCCCGCCGATATGCCCGATGTGGTGAAGATCAAAGAGATTGAAGAACCCTGGATCGATGCGACGATTCTGGTGCCGGACGAGCATTTGGGCGCGGTGTTGAAGCTGTGCGAGGACAAGCGCGGCATCCAGCAGAACCTGACCTATGCAGGCACGCGCGCCATGCTGAAATACCGTCTGCCTCTGAATGAGGTGGTCTATGACTTTTACGACCGGCTGAAATCGGTGTCGCGGGGTTATGCGTCCTTTGACTATGAAATGGCGGGGTATGAGGTCTCTGACCTGGTGAAAATGAGCATATTGGTCAACAGCGAGCCTGTTGATGCGCTTTCCATGCTGGTGCACCGCAGCCAGGCCGACCCGCGCGGGCGGGCGCTGTGCGAGCGGCTGAAGGATCTGATCCCGCGCCAGCTGTTCAAAATTCCGATCCAGGCGGCGATCGGCGGCAAGGTGATTGCTCGCGAAACCATTTCGGCCATGCGCAAGGACGTCACCGCCAAATGTTATGGCGGTGATGTGACCCGGAAAAAGAAGCTTCTGGAAAAGCAGAAAAAGGGCAAGGCCAAAATGCGGATGTACGGCAAGGTCGAAATTCCGCACGATGCCTTTATCGCCGCCCTGAAAATGAACGACAGCTAGGGTCAGTATTCTAGACTTGCTCGCGCGGTGAGAAAATTTCTCGCTGCAATTAACCGATATTTAATTCTGTGGGCCTATATCTGTTATCAGCGATGCAGTGAGTAGCTCCCTTGATCAAACTGTATCGAAGCGGAACCGCCTCTCCTCCCCCGACAGCGGTTCCGCTTTTTCTTTGCGCTGAGACCCTTTCAAACCAAGGGCTTGCGGCCATCCAAGAATATTCATAGTCTGATGTCACCGGTGATCGGAGACGTATGTCTGTGCAGCGCATTCTTCTGACAGTTTTGATGAGTATATTGGCGAGCGGGGCGCTTTCGGCGCAGCTCGTCGATAGCGGCGACCCGCGGGAAATCGCGCTTGAGCTGTTTTCACAAATCAGTCGCGATGCTCCTGCCGATGCTATTGCCTTGCGCCTGGATCAATTGATCCCGGTGTTTCGCAAGCGCTGCCTGCGGCTGACCGACTATCAAATCTTTTCGCGCGAAACCAATATTGTTGTGCTCAAGGTCAAGTGCAGCGGCGACCCGCTTTATGGGGTGACCGTTGCGTCCAATGGCTATGTTTCGGTCTATGGCGGCAACGGCCTGATCGAGGGGATCAATCAGC
>JASBSO010000214.1 GCA_030148905.1 Kordiimonadaceae bacterium
GGTCGACCCACCCGAGGTCGCCAAGGCCGACGATGACACCCAGCCCATCATGTGGTTTTCGCTGATCGGCGACGGGCTGGACCTGCGCCAGCTGACCGACTTTGCCGAGCGCAATATTGTTGACCGTCTGTCGGTGGTGGACGGCGTGTCCAGCGTGCGGGTTGGCGGCTCGTCGCGCTATGCCATTCGCATCCATCTTGACCGTCAGGCGATGGCGGCGCGCGGGGTGACCGTGCTGGACATCGAAGACGCCCTGCGCCGCGAAAATGTGGAACTGCCCGCCGGCAAGGTGGAATCGATCCGCCGCGACACTATTGTGCGCACCGCGCGCGAATACGCCGAGGCGCAAGACTTTACCTCGCTTGTCCTCAGCGAAGAAACCAACGGTGCCTTTGTGCGGCTTGGCGATGTGGCCCGTATCGAGCTGGGCGGTGAACGCGAACAGCGCATTTTCCACGCCAATGGTCAGCCAGTGATCGGCCTGGGGATTATCAAGCAGTCCAAAGCCAACGCGCTTGAAGTGGCCAAGTCGGCCAAGCGCGAGGTTGAGCGGATCAAATCGACGCTGCCGGAAAATATGCAGCTTGTTCTCAACTATGACAGTTCGCTGTTTATCGAGGATGCCATCAACGAGGTGTATGTCACATTGGGCATCGCGATGGCGCTTGTGGTGCTGGTTTTGTATCTGTTTTTGGGCAATGTGCGCACGGTTCTGGTGCCGGTTGTCACCGTGCCGGTGTGCATCATTGCCAGCTTCTGGATTTTGAATGCCGCCGACGTCAGCATCAACCTGATTACACTTTTGGGGATCGTGCTGGCGATCGGCCTTGTGGTCGATGATGCGATTGTGGTGCTGGAAAACATTTACCGCCGGGTTGAAGGCGGCGAGCGCGGCCTGCTGGCGGCGTACCGGGGCGCGCGTCAGGTTGGCTTTGCGGTGATTGCCACCACCGCCGTTCTGATCGGCGTATTTGTGCCCATCATGTTTTTGACCGGCAATATCGGCAGCCTGTTTGGCGAGCTGGCGATCACCATGTCAGCGGCGGTGATTTTCTCCAGCCTGGTGGCGCTGACGCTGACGCCGATGATGTGTTCGATCCTTGTGCGCAGGCGCAACAAAAAGCCAGCCTTTGCCAAGGCGATCGACCGGTTTTTTGAGCGGGTGCAATCGGGCTATGGCCGCATGCTTGAAGTCTGCGTTGAAAACAAGCTGATCGTCACCGCCATGTTCCTGATGAGCTTTGTGCTGATCGCAGGCCTGATGCCGCGCATTCCGGAAGAGCTCGCCCCCATTGAAGACCGCGGCTATCTGCTGATGCGGATTTCTGGGCCAGAGGGGGCGTCGATCAACTATATGGGCGATCAGGTCGACAATATTGAAGATCAGATTCTGCCGCTGGTGGAAAGCGGCGAGGTTAAGCGACTTTTGGTGCGTGTGGGCACAACGGGCGGCTTTGGCTTTATTATTCTGAACGACTTTGAAAGCGGGCGTCGTGGTGCCTCCGAAATCGCCAACGAACTGCGCGCCAAGCTAAATGAATATGCACCGGGTGTGCGGGCCTTCCCGTTCCAAACCAACGGCCTGTCGCGGCGTGGCTCGGGCCAGGCGCTGCAGTTTGTCATCGGCGGCGATACGTATGAGGAAATCGCACGGTTCAAGGATATCGCACTTGAAGAAGTGCGCAAATATCCCGGCATTCAAAACCCCGATGTTGATTTCCGCGATACCCAGCCGCAATTCGATGTCGAGATCGACCGCGACCGCGCGGCGGACCTTGGCGTCTCGATCAGCCAGATTGGCCGCACGCTGGAAACCATGATGGGCGGGCGTCAGGTTACCACCTTTGTCCGCGAGGGCGAGGAATATGACGTCATCGTCCAGGCCGAAGAACTGGACCGCCAGCAGCCGCTGGATATGGAAAATATCTATGTGGAATCGCGCGGTGGAACACTAGTACCGATGTCGAACCTTTTGAAGGTCGCGGAAGGCTCGGGCGCGGGCACGCTCAACCGGTTTAACCGGGTGCGGGCGGTGACCATTTCCGGCGATATTGCGCCCGGCTATACGCTGGGCGAGGCGATCGACTTCCTTGAGACCATGGTGCGCCAAAACATCCCCGACGCTACGTCGATCGACTATAAGGGTGCAACGCGCGAATTTAAGGACGCTGGCAGCGACATCTACTTTATTTTCGGTATGGCGCTGGTGGTTGTGTTCCTGGTGATGGCGGCGCAGTTTGAAAGCTTCATCCATCCCTTTGTGATCATGTTCACGGTGCCGCTTGCGGTCATGGGTGGCTTGTTGGGGCTGTATCTGGCGGGCAGCACGCTCAATATCTATTCGCAACTTGGCTTGATCATGCTGATCGGCCTGGCAGCGAAAAACGGTATTTTGATTGTCGAATTCGCCAATCAGCTGCGCGATGAAGGGCTGAGCGAGCGTGAGGCGTTGATCGAAGCGTCCAAGACACGCCTGCGGCCGATTTTGATGACGGGCCTGTCAACCGCGATTGGTGCCTTGCCGCTGATCATGGCCGAAGGGGCAGGCTCTGCCGCGCGCTTCACCATTGGTGTGGTGGTGTTTGGCGGCGTGATTGTGGCGACCTTCCTGACACTCTTCATCGTGCCGACCTTCTATGACCTGCTGGCCAAATACACCACCAGCCCCGAGCATGTGGCGCGCCAGTTAAAGGCGCAAGCCGACGAGCATGACGGCACGCCGCCTGTTGGCGGCGGGGCAACCGAAGTCCCAGCGGAATAAAGCGTCGGATTGGCAGGCCGGCAGCGGCCTGCCAGTCAGTTTCAGACAGTCAGGGCGCTTTGAACATCGAACCCGGCGGCCTTAAGCCGCTGGGTCAGTTCGTTCGAATGCTCGCGGTCCTTGGTCTCGACCACCAGTTCCATTTCGGTCATTTTGATGCTGAGCGCGCCAAATTCGCGCTGGTGCCGCATCTCGATCACATTGGCACCCACATCAGAGACGATCTGGGTGACAGCGGCGAGGCTGCCCGGTGTATCGCGCATGGCAATGCGCAGCCGGTTCAATCGCCCGTCGCGCGACATAGCGCGCATGATGGTGCTGGCCAGCAGGCGGCTGTCAACATTGCCGCCGGTGAGGATCACCCCGACCTTTTTGCCCTGAAACCGCTCACGGTTGGCCAACAGTGCACCAATACCAATGGCGGCAGCCCCTTCCACCACCACCTTTTCGATTTCCATCAGCAGCACGAGAGCGGTTTCAATATCGGTTTCGCGCACCAAAATGATGTCGTCAACCAGGGCCCGTACCACTTCGCGCGTTAAAAACCCCGGCATGCCAACGGCAATGCCCTCGGCGATAGTGACCTTGCTGCCGTCATAGCTGCGGCTGTCGATGGTTTCCTTCATCGAGGGGAAGGCCGCCGTTTGCAGGCCAATGATCTCGATATCGGGGTTGATGGCCTTGGCGGTGGTGGCGATGCCTGAAATCAACCCGCCGCCGCCAATGGGCACAATGATCGCATCAAGGTCGGGCTGGTCTTCCAGCATTTCAAGGCCCACCGTGCCTTGGCCCGCCATGATCAGCGGGTCGTCAAAGGGGTGGATAAACTCAAGCTGGTCTTCGGCAGCAATCTGTTTGGCGGCCGAGGTGGCTTCTTCGATATCCTGACCGCGCAACACCACCCGCGCGCCCAGTTCTTCGGTACGTTTCACCTTGTTGAACGGCGTGCCCATCGGCATGACAATGGTGGCCGGGATGCCCAGCCGTTTGGCATGATAGCTGAGGCCTTGGGCGTGGTTGCCCGCCGACATGGCAATCACGCCTTTGATGCCTTTCTCCAGATGCAGCAGGCGGTTCAGCGCCCCGCGTTCCTTGTAAGCCGCGGTAAACTGAAAAATCTCAAATTTCAGGAAAATATCCGCCCCAATAATCGACGATAGCGTTTCAGAATAGGAAATCGGTGTGCGCTTGACCGCATCCTTGATGCGGATTGCAGCGGCGCGAACGTCGTCAGCAGAAATGGCAAGCTGTGAATGGGGCATTGGTCCTGATCAGTGTTTGAATATTGAAACCTCAAATCCCTGACATGCTTTCTGCGGTCTGTCCATGCCTCAAGCCTAGAAATCACTTGCTGAATTGCGTATCAGGGCAAAACGACACACCATGAGGCCCATTCATGTTTTGGCAGCCCAGCACACCGCATTCCAGCCCCGACGCCCAGCAAATCGACGCGCTCAAGCGCGCACGGTATTTGTTTTTGGAGGATGAGGCGCTGGATGCGGCGATCCAGACGCTTGAAGCCGTGGGGGATGACCGGCATCCCCGGCTGAGCCGCTATCTTGCGCGCCTCTATTATGCGGCAGGCCGCGACGGTGACGCCGCAGCGCTGATCACCGATATTCTGCCAAGCCTCTACACACCCGGGCAGTGGGGATTTGCACAGGCGGGTGCCGGATATACCCGCGCACTGGTCGCCCCGGCGCTAGGCTACATCGTTATCCCCATTCCGAAATCGGGCTCGACCAGCTTGACCAATCTGATGGCTGAACTTGAAGGACGCGGCGCAGAGGGCGAGGCGATCCTGCGTGACCGGGAGCAATACAGCTTTGTTGCGTTGGCAGCACTCGCAGAGGATGTCTCAGACCATGTATCGATTGTCTGTCTGCGTGACCCGGTGGAGCGCCTGTGCTCCTTCCATCAGGGCAATATCATCGAACGCGACCATTTGCTGGTCCACGCACCGGGCAAAACCTCGTTTTTCGGCTTGTCGCTAAAGCCAACATTGACCGAATTTATTAACAGGCTGGATGCCTACCGCCGGTTTTTTATGACCGTCTGGCATCACACCGCCCCACTGGATGTGTTTTTGGGGGCCAATCCAGGGGTGTTCACGCACAAGGTCAGCATGGCGGGGCTGGATGCACTGGTGGCGGATATCCGCACGCAGCACGGCTTGCCGCCAGACAGCCGCCGCGACATGGCAAGCGCCAAAGCCGGTGCGGAAACGCTCAGCGATGCGCAGCGCGCAGACCTTAAGGCGCGTTACGCCCAGGATTACACCCTATATGGCGACTGGTTTTAGGTCGGAATGCCGAAGCGTTTGCCCCAGGCATCGAGGGCCGCGACAACCTCTGGCTCGTCCAATGTGGGAGCGTGCCCAACGCGCGGCACCAGCACGCCCACGCAGTCGGGATGTTTTTCCAGCATCTCGGTATAGGTGTCGTGCGCCAAAATATCGGAGGTTTCGCCCCGGACCACCATCATCGGTACGGGCTTGACCGCCTCAAAGATCGGCCAGAGGTCGGGCGCGGCCTGATTGTCGTCAGCCGATTTGAAGGTATCGCCCAGGGCTGGGTCATAGTCCAGCACGGGCTTGCCGTCGCGCTCGACAAAAATTTTGTGGGTGAAGCGCTGCCAATCGGCATCGTCAAAATCGGGATAAACGCCATCGGCGATCCACTTGGTTTGCTTGATGGCATCGTCCCATGTGGCAATATCATCAAACGCTCCGACATAGTTGCGGATCCGCTCAATGCCCCTGGGGTCGATGGCAGGTCCGATATCATTGATGATCGCCGAGGCAACCGAGCCCTGCTTCATCGCCGCCATTAGCATAGTCATCAGCCCGCCAAGCGAGGTGCCGAAGGCATGAATGGCCGTCACGCCCAGTTCGTCCATCAGCACAAACATATCCTGCACCTAGGTTGTGGGGATATAGCGCTCGGGCTTGGGGTCATAGTCGGATTTGCCGCGCCCGCGCTGATCAACGGCAATGACACGGAAAAATTTCGACATTTGCGCAGCAGGCTCGTCAAAATCGCGGCTGTTGCGGGTCAGACCCGGCATGCACAGCATCACCGGTGCACCCCCGTAGGGGCTGCCATAATCGCGGTAATATTGGCGAAGCCCGTCGCTGTTGGAGAAATATTTATCCTCATACGCTGTCATGCTGCGGTCCCTCCGATTGTTTATCATAGAAAACGACCGCCCAAGCTAAAGGTCAAGGGCGGTCGCAATATCGTTATGATGCTGATTTAGAACTTCGCCTGGAAGGAAATGTTCACCTGCCGCGGGTTGCCGTAAAAGCCGGTCAGCGTGCCTTCGAGGCCGAGCGTGGGGATAAAGCCGCCCGCGCCGTCCGGCGCGACAAAATTATACCCCGCAACGATATATTCCTGGTCGGTGATGTTTTTGAAATGCGCACCCACCTGGTATTTGCCGTCTTCGGTGTCGAACACGATGCTCATATCCCACAGGGCGAAGGCGGGCTGGTCCAATTCGGGCGAGGGGATTTCAAACTGGCTGGCGAGGCTGCGATACGCCACCGAGTTGATAATCGCCAGGCTGCCGTCAATCCCGCCAAAGCTAAAGGGTGTGCGGTAATCCAGCGTGACGCTGAAGGTGGTGTCGGGTGTGTTTTGGAACACCCGTTCGTCCGCCACATCCACACCAAAGGCATCAATAAAGGTGTTGAACTCGGCGTCCAGCAAACCAAGCGAGCCATACAGCGTGACCGTATCATCGCGGCCGGTCAGGTTTTCGGTCAACAGGGCCGAGCCCTCAAATTCAAAACCATTGATATCGGCGTCCGCCGCGTTGGAGGTAATGCCGATAAAGCTGTCATTCACCCCGTCGCCGGTGGTGTCCACCCCAACCGAGCCCGGAATTTGCACATCGGTATAATTCGAGAGAAAACCCGCCATGCGGAAGGTGACGCGTCCATCAAACAGCGAGCCTTTCCAGCCCAGCTCGAACGTGTCCACCCGCTCGGGCGCGAAGCGCAGAAATTCAAATTCGTCGTCGGCGTCAATGTCGCCGTCACCGTCCAGATCGGGGGCGGCGGTTGTTTGGCCGCGCGGGTCAAAGCCACCGCCCTTAAAGCCCTCACTGTAGGAGAAGTAGACATTGTGGTTGTCCACGGGCTGCCACTGGATCGACGCCCGGTGCGTATAATCCTCAAAGGTTTCCGAGCCGAAGAAATCCGATGTCGTGGCAATCGGCACCGCCGTGCTGTTGGGGTCAAACAGGTCGGTAAAGCCACCAATGAAGGTGGTGCGCAACACCTGCGAGGTGCGTTCGTCGCTGGTGAACCGGCCGCCGTAGGACACGCTCAGGGTTTCGGTCAGGTCGATGGTGAAGTCCCCAAAAATCGCCCAGGTCTCGGTATCCACATCGCCAAAGGTCTGCGCGTTCAGACCGGGCAAGCCGATAAACTGGCCGGTGGTGTCCAACAGCACGTCAAAGGCGGTCAGCGCGTCGGCGCTCAGATAGTAAAAGCCAAGCAAACCGCTCAACCAGTCATTTTGATAGAGGATTTGCAGCTCTTCCGAAAATTGCTGGTTTTCATAAATTGCCGGCACGTCCAGGTCGGGGGCGGGCAGGCTGTCAAAGTCGATCGGGGTGGTTTGGTCATCCTCGCGGTAGGCGAAGATGCTTTTGATCATCAATTCCTCACTCGGGGTCCATTCGGCGGTGAAGGACACGCCGCCCGCATTCACCTCCTGCGGGACAACATCCAGCCCGGCACGGGTGTCGAACACATTCGATAAAACCGGCGCACCGCTCAATAAGCCGGGGATCAGCCGCCCACCCTGGCGGGCATTGCTGCTGTCGTCGGTATAGTCGCCGACAACGCGGAAATAGAGGTCTTCAGACGGGGCCCATTCCACCTGCAAACGGCCCGACAGCACTTCCTTGTCATAATTGTCGATGCCCAGCGTCAGATTTTCGCCAAAGCCGTCGCGGTTGAGGGTGGCAAAGCTGCCGCCGATAACAAAGGTTTCAGTCACCGGCACATTGGCGCTGACAACAAGGTCGGCCTGATTAAAGGTGCCATATACCCCGCGCACCTTGAAGCTGAGATCTTGATCGAGCCGTTTGGTAACATATTTGATCGCCCCGCCAATGGTGTTGCGGCCATAAAGCGTGCCTTGCGGGCCGCGCAGAACCTCGATCCGCTCCACCTCGAAGATGTCCAGCACAGCCGCTTGCGGGCGGTTGAGATACACATCGTCAATATAAATGCCGACACCGGCTTCAAAGCCTGCGACCGGGTCTTGCTGCCCCACACCGCGAATAAAGGCGGTGAGCGTCGTGTTGGTGCCGCGCGACACTTCAAGCGTCACATTGGGCGAGAACTTGGCCACATCGATGATGGTTTCGGTGTTGATCCGCTCCAGCTCGGCGCCGTCAAAGCTGGAGACCGCAATCGGCACCTCCAAAAGGGTTTCCTCGCGGCGGCGCGCGGTAACCATCATTTCTTCCATCATATTGTCGGTTGAGGCCGCGCTGTCTTGCTCTTGTGCGTAGGCGGCATGTGATGTGAATGCGAGTGTTGAAAGTGCAGTCGCAGCCAAAAGCGGCAGATATGCAGTGCGCATAAGGTCTTCCCCAGATTACGTTTCTTCCCTGAGAATTATTTTCTTGAACGCTTGTTGAAACGTCAATATAGAATTTCAATGCGCGTTGAATTTGAGAAGGATTTGAGAGCAGTGTTGCGCTTTTGCACCAGCGCTCCATATGATGGCAAATGGACGGACAAACCCGAAAGCCAGACATAAAGCCGCAGCCAAGCCGTAAAGTGCGCATTTTGGATGCTGCCGAAACGCTGTTGGCGGAATATGGCTTTGAAGCGATGACCATGCGCCAGGTCGCCAAGCTTGCCGGCGTTGATATTGCGCTTGCGTCCTATCATTTCGGATCAAAAAAGGGGCTGTTCGAAGCGGTGATGCAGCGCCGCGCCGATGTGTTGAATGCCCTGCGACGCGAGGCCTTGTCGGCGGCTATTGCCGCCGCAGCACCGCATCCGCCCAGCGTCGAAGCCATTGTCGATGCGTTTTTGCGGCCGATCCTGGTGCGCGAAATGACCGAAGACGAAGGCTGGTGCCATTATCTGGAGTTGGTTGCGATGGTCAATGCGTCGCACCGCTGGGGTGCCGAGATGATGACCAAGCTCTTTGACCCCTTGGTCGAGGAGTTTTTGCTACAATTGCGCAAGGTGCTGCCCGACGCATCGGACGACAATTTTTATTGGTGTTACCACTTTCTGTCGGGCGCGCTGACGCTGACCTTTGCCCAAACCGGGCGGATTGACCGGCTCTCCAAAGGGGCCTGCCGGTCTGACGACCTGGAAGGTGCCTACCGCCGGTTGGCCGACTTTGCCAGCGCCGGCTTTAAGGCGCTGTGCGTGCCGGAAACCGCGGCTCGGGCCGCCGAATAAGTCTTGTCGGGGCCTTCTGGCGCTGCTAGCCCTTAGTTGTTTGCTATGATGATCAAGGGGCAGGGCATGCACCGCATATTTTCCATTTTCTGTTTGACAATGCTGGCAGCCGCAAGCGGCGCCAATGCAGACAAGCTGACATTGGACGCCATTTTTGAAGACAGCACCTACAGTGCAAAGGCGCACCGCGGTGCCGTTTGGCTGAAGGACGGAAGCGGGTACACAACGCTTGAGCCGTCTCAAACGGTTCAAGGCGCGCGTGATCTGGTGCGCACCGACCCGGCCACCGGAGAAACATCGGTTATGATCCCCGCCGATCAGCTGATCCCCGATGGCGAGGATGCCCCCATCAAGATTGAGGATTACATCTGGTCGCCCGACGGGCGCAAGGTGATGATCTACACCAACTCCAAGCGGGTCTGGCGGCAAAATACGCAGGGCGATTACTGGCTTTTGGACCGCGACAGCGGCGCCTTTCGCCAGATCGGCGCGGGCTTTCCGGAATCGTCCCTGATGTTTGCCAAATTCTCGCCGCAGGGGGACCGCATTGCCTATGTGCAGAAAACCGGCAGCAAAATTCACGATATCTATGTCGAGGACGTGGCTACGGGCGCACAAACCCGTCTGACATCGGACGGCTCTGAGACCATCATCAACGGCACCTTTGACTGGGCCTATGAGGAAGAATTTGGCCTGCGTGACGGCTTTCGCTGGTCGCCCGATGGCAGCAAGATTGCGTATTGGCAACTGGATGCCTCGGGCGTGAAGGATTTCACCCTGATCAACAACACCGATGCGCTTTATCCGACGCTGACCACTTTCAGCTACCCAAAGGTTGGCGAGACCAATAGCGCCGCTCGCATCGGCGTTGTGGGTGCGGCTGGCGGCAACACCACCTGGATGAAGGTGCCTGGCGATCCGCGCACGCATTATCTTGTTTATCTCGATTGGGCGGCGAACTCGGACGAGGTCGTGGTTCAGCAGCTTAACCGCCGCCAAAACACCAACCGGTTGATGTATGCAAACGCCGCCACCGGTGATGCGGTGATCGTTCACAGCGAACAGGACGCCGCATGGCTTGACCCGGTTACCGATTTCCGTTGGTTTGACGGCGGCGCGTCGTTTCTATGGGTCAGTGAAAAATCGGGCTGGCGCACGCTGTACCGCGTGTCGCGCGACGGCGCGAACGAACAACGCCTGACCGGCGATTTTGACGTTGTGCGGATTGTACGCATCGATACTGACGGGGCTTATGCCTATTTCACTGCATCGCCCAACGACCCGCAGCGGCTGTATCTGTACCGTGTCGCGTTGGACGGCTCTGCGCCTGCTGAACGGCTAACCCCGACCGCACAGGCGGGCACGCACAGTTACCGTGTGTCGGCGGACGGGCGCTTCGCGTTTCACAATTGGTCAAAGCGTAACCGCCTGCCGGTTTATGATCTGGTGTCCTTGCCGGACCATGACACCTTGCGCGTCTTTGAAGACAATGCCGAGGCGCAAGCCGCCTTCGACGCGCTGGATATCGGCGAGACAGAATTTTTCACCACCCAAGGCGCTGACGGCACCGTGCTTGAGGGCATTATGCGCTTTCCGCCCGACTTCGATGCGTCAAAGCAGTACCCGCTGCTGGTGTATGTGTACGGCGAACCGGCAGGCATGACCGCCGCTGACCGCTGGGGCCGGTCGCTGGCGCTGTGGCATATTCTGATGACCCAAAAGGGTTATATTGTTGCCACGCTCGACAATCGCGGCCAACCGGCACCCAAGGGGCGCGCATGGCGCAAATCGATCTACCGGACATTGGGCCTGACCAATGTGGACGATCAGGCGGCGGCTTACCGGCGCCTGCTGGCTGAACGCGCGTATCTGGACCCCGACCGTGTCGGCATATGGGGGCATTCGGGCGGCGGAACGTCGACATTGCATGCGCTGTTTCGCCACGGCGACCTCTTTAAGGTCGGTGTCAGCCGCGCGCCGGTGCCCGACCTGCGTCTCTATGACAGCATCTATCAGGAACGCTATTCGGGCGTGCTGCCCGATGACGCCGACTATTATGAAGAAGCGGTCGCGATCAATTATGCGCATCAGCTAGAGGGCAAATTGTTGCTGGTCCACGGCACCGGCGATGACAAGGTGCACTATCAGGGGTCCGAGCGGTTGATCAATACGCTGGTGGAACACAAAAAGCAGTTCCAGTTTTTCAGCTACCCCAACCGCACCCACGGCATTCGCGAAGGCAAAAACACCACCACTCATTTGATGCAGATGCAAACCGACTATTTCCTGACCCACCTGCCGCCGGGCGCGCGTTAAGGCCCTGTATCAACTCGTTTAAGCGTATCAAAGGGCACGGTTTTCGTGCCCTTTTCGTAAATGTGATCGCTGCGATCTTGAAAAATTGTGCAGTGCAGCATATATAGATTTGCATGAAGGGACGGCGTGCACACCGCCGCCGAATTTTAATGAGGGAAACCTTGAAATGACTGCAAAGACGACCAAAAAAACCACCGAAGATGCGGCCCAGAAAATGGCCGACGAAGCCCAAAAAGGCTTTGAAGCCATGGCTGATTTTTTCATGGCACCCAAGTTGGATCTGGCAACGCTGGGTGATTTCCACCGCAAAAATTTTGATGCCGCCTATCAGGCTGGTAAAATCATGACCGACGGAGCCAAGGCGGTGATGACCAAACAAGTCGAACTGGGCCGTGATATGGCGCAGGAATTTTCGGACATCGCCACAGGCGCTGCCAAAGCCAAAGACGGCGACAATATCGCCCTTGCTGGTATGACGGCGTTCCAAACGGCATCGCAGAAAAATATGGCAAACATGCGCGAACTGGCCGATATCGCCTTTGATGCCAATCAAAAGGCCTTTGCGGTTGTGCAGGCGCGCTACGTCGAAAGCATGGCGGAGCTGCGCGGCGAAGCTGAATAAGCAACTGCCGGACATATGCGAAAGCCGGGCCCAATGGGCCCGGCTTTTTTCTTGCCCGAAATCGGCGGGCGCGCTAAGCACCCGGCTCAAGCGAGACCGAGAGGATAGCCCATGGCGTCGACCCTGGCCGATGAGATCAGCGCCCGCAGAACCTTTGCAATAATCAGCCACCCTGACGCCGGCAAAACCACGCTGACCGAAAAACTGCTGCTGTTTGGCGGTGCAATCCAGCTGGCAGGGCAAGTCAAGGCGCGCGGCGAACGCCGTAGGGCGCGCTCGGACTGGATGAAGGTGGAGCAGGAGCGCGGCATTTCGGTCGCCTCCAGTGTGATGACCTTCGAGCACGGCGGTAAAACCTTCAATCTGCTCGACACCCCCGGCCACGAAGACTTTTCCGAAGACACGTACCGCACCTTATCCGCCGTCGACAGCGCGGTGATGGTGCTCGACTGCGCCAAAGGGATCGAAAGCCAAACCCGCAAACTCTTTGAGGTGTGCCGCCTGCGCGATATGCCGATCCTCACCTTTGTCAACAAGCTGGACCGCGAGGGCCGCGATCCGTTTGAGCTGTTGGATGAGGTCGAGCAAAGCCTTGCGCTGGATGTGGTGCCGGCAAGCTGGCCCATCGGCATGGGGCGCGACTTTTTGGGCTGTTATGACTTGCTGGGTGACCGGCTGTTGATGTTTGATCGCGGCAAGGGCGACACGATCAAGGAAGCCATCGCGTGCGACGGTCTGGATGACCCCAAGCTCGCCGAGCATTTGCCCGATTATGCGCTGGCCAAGCTGCGCGAGGACATCGAAATGGTGCGCGGCCTGTGCCCCGAATTTGACGTCGATGCTTTTTTGGAGGGCACCATGACGCCGGTCTTTTTCGGCTCGGCGATCAACAATTTTGGTGTGCAGGAACTGTTGGCGGGCGTTGGCCGTTATGCTCCGCCGCCGCGCCCCGGCAGCGCCAAGGAGCGCAGCGTTGATCCGCTTGAGGACAAGCTGTCGGCCTTTGTTTTTAAAATTCAGGCGAATATGGACCCCAAACACCGCGACCGTATTGCCTTTGCGCGGCTGGTGTCGGGCCGGTTCAAAAAAGGCGCCAAGGTCAAGCATGTGCGGTCGGGCAAAACGCTGGCGATCCACAATGCGCAACTGTTTTTGGCGCAGGACCGTGAGATCGCTGAAGAAGCCTATGCCGGCGATATCATTGGCCTGCCCAATCACGGCAATCTGCGCATCGGTGACAGCCTGACCGAGGGTGAAGACATTCATTTCACAGGCATTCCGTCCTTTGCGCCCGAAATCCTGCAAAAGGTCCGCGCCGATGACCCGATGAAGGCCAAGCATCTGTCGCGCGCGCTCGAACAACTGGCCGAAGAGGGCGCGGCCCGTGTGTTCAAGCCCTATCTGGGGT
>JASBSO010000224.1 GCA_030148905.1 Kordiimonadaceae bacterium
TTCTCGGTGGCGTCCAGATCATCATCAAAATGCCGGCCACTTCAAGCGGATGCGAAAAATACGGATCGCCCGAGGCACGCATCTGCGTGCCGTGCGCCTTCATCGCAAACACATAGGCCCGGTTCAGGAGTGCCTCATCGACATCCGGGTCATAGGCTTTGACATTTTCCACCAGCTCATACTGCCGGATCATCGCCGCAACTTTCTGTTCTTACCGCCAAAACATGAGAGATATATCGTCGCCCCGGCTTCGCCAAGTCGCATGCGCGTGAAATGGCAAAATAGTGTGCAGAAAAAACAAAAGCCCGGACAAGCCGGGCTTTTGCAAGAGATATTGCGGTGCGAAATCAGGCGTCGCTGGCGTCGTCGCTCTCCGCCGCCGGGGCTTCAACAGGCGTGGCCGCCTGTGGTTCCATACCGGCCATCAGAATGTCCATATCGACCTCTTCCGGCTCGTCTGATTCGATCACTTTGCGCTGGCTGTGGATCAGAGCATCTACCAGCTCGTCTGCGGTCACTTTTTCTTCTGCGATTTCACGCAGCGATACGACCGGGTTTTTGTCGTCGTCGCGCTCGACATAAAGCGGGGCACCATTTGAAATCTGGCGCGCACGCTGAGCTGCGATCAAAACCAGCTCAAAACGGCTGTCTACCTTGTCGACGCAATCCTCTACCGTAACACGGGCCATCCGGTTTTCCTTATCGTCTCGGGTCATGCTCCAAAGGGAGCAAAAGCTGAATGCGGGCTTATACGCGGGCGAGGCGTGTCTGTAAAGCCGTGAATTCTGCCGGTGGCTGCGCCTCTGGCTGGGCTAACCGGGGGGGAGCAAGTGCCGCAATGAGCGCCGTTATCGATGTCTTGAAAACCGGGTGGTGCCAATCTGGCGCAACGTCCAACACAGGCATCAGAACAAAGTCACGTCGGTGGGCGCGCGGGTGCGGTAACACAAGCTCTGCCTCACGGTCGGGCACACCGCGCCGCGCCGCATAGGCCTGCCACGCCGCTACGTCCGGCAACACACGCCCGCCATAGTCCAGCAAATCCAGATCGATCGGTCGGGCATCCCAGCGCTTGTTACGCTTGCGACCAAAATCGTCTTCCACCGCAAGCAACAGCGCCAGTGTTTCTTCCGGTGATAATACCGTCTCGATCTTCAACACGGCGTTCACATAATCGGGCTGGTCTGAGGGGGGATAGGCGGGCGACCGATAGAGCCGCGACAGAGCCAGGGCTTTCACGGACATACCGCCCCGCACCTGCAAGCGCCTGACGGCAGCGATCAGCGTGTCCTCAGGCCCGCCATCGTCGGACGGCAAATTGCCACCAAAGCCGATTAAACAGACGATTTTTGACATCAATGCCACACTCATTTTGCAAACGCTGCGCTCTGCCTCATGAATTGACGCTAGGGCTGGACAAGCCAACAGCACAGTGCCAATGGACAGTGATATATTTCAATTATTTTACAGCTCTAAGGATTAATGATGATTTTTTACCCTGATGAACGTATGGCAATTTTCATTGATGGCGCCAATCTTTACGCAACCGCACGGGCCCTTGACATTGAAATCAATTACGGCAAGCTGCGCGATTTCTTTGCGGGTAAAAGCCGGTTGGTCCGGGCGTTTTATTACACCGCTATTCAGGAAGATATCGACTACAGCCCCCTGCGCCCGCTGGTTGACTGGCTGGAATATAACAGCTTTACCCTGATCACCAAACCGACCAAGGAATTTGTCGATGATCAGGGCCGTCGCCGCAAAAAAGGCAATATGGACATCGAGATTGCGGTGGATATGCTCAATCTGTCGGACTGTCTTGACCATGTGGTGCTGTTTTCGGGCGACGGCGATTTTCGCCGCCTGTTGGAAGCGGTACAGCGCCGCGGCGTGCGCGCAACTGTCGTGTCGTCCACGGCAACGCAGCCATCGCTGATTGCCGACGAATTGCGGCGTCAGGCGGATCAGTTTATCGATTTGGTGGACCTGGAAGAGCAGATCGGCCGTAAGTCTAATCGTCGCCAGCATGCTGACTATGATGATGCACCTGCGGACGATGATGATGACGACCGCTATTATGACTGAGATCAACCCCCCAAGCGATTGCAGCCTGTGCCCCCGGCTGGTTGCCTTTCGCGAGGACAATCAGCAAAAGCATCCATCGTTTTTCAACGGGGCTGTCGCCAATTTCGGTGATATGGATGCGCGGATTTTGGTGATTGGTCTGGCGCCGGGTCTGAAAGGCGCCAATCAGACCGGCAGGCCGTTTACTGGCGACTATGCCGGGGACCTGCTGTATGACTGCCTTGGCGCGCTTGGTTTGGCGACGGGCGATTATGACCGGCGGCCCGACGATAGCCTGGCGCTGACGGATGTACTGATCACCAATGCGGTGCGCTGTGTGCCGCCGCAGAACAAGCCCACCGGCAGCGAAATCAATACCTGCAGACGCTATCTGACAGCACTGATCGACCGTATGGACAATCTGCAGATACTGTTCGTGCTTGGCCGCATCGCGCATGACACGACATTGCGTCACTTTGGCTACCGCATCGCCGATTATCCCTTTGGTCATGCCCAGGCGCATGCTTTGCCGAACGGATTAACGCTGGTCGATAGCTATCACTGCTCGCGCTATAATGTGAACACCGGTCGCTTGACCCGCGACATGTTTTTGGATGCCTTAAACGTCGCGCTTGGCGCGGTTGCGTCCAAGCCTGCCTAAATTTCCAGCGCCGTTGACGCGGTTTCACCCTGGCGGCTGAGCCATGCACCGATATGGGCGAGGCTTGCATCGGTGCTTTGACGGCCTGTTCGACCATGCAATTGCTGGAACAGGGCCTTAGCGGCTGGCGCATCGCCGCTAAGTACAGCGGCGTTGAGTGTGTGCATCAAAGCCGGACGCATGGCATTGACAATGTGGCTACGCTGTTTCGTGGAAGGGGTCATCTATGCCTCCTCTGTCGTCGATAGGCGTAGTACACAATATCTATTTTAAAGAAATACTAAAATAACAAGATATAGCGGTTTCGTTATTTGATTCGACTCATAATTTACCGAGTCGTGATTTCACGATTCTTTTACCATGTGGCGGTTTTGTATAAAATTGACCCCGCAACCCTACCCAAGGTCTTTCATCAACCGGGCTTTTTGGCGCGACCAATCGCGCTGTTTTTCCGTCTCGCGTTTGTCGTGCAACTTCTTGCCCTTGGCGATGCCGATCAGCACCTTGGCCCGGCCCTGATCATTGAAATAAATCCGCAAGGGCACCAGCGTCATGCCGTCGCGCTGCACCGCCCCGTGCAGCCGGTTGATTTCGCGCGCGTTAAAGAGCAATTTGCGCGGGCGCCGCGGCTCGTGGTTGAACCGATTGCCGTGGTCAAATTCCGGAATATAAGCGTTGACCAGCCAAGCCTCGCCGTCACGAATTTCGGCATAGCTGTCTTGAATATTGGCCTTGCCACCGCGCAGGGCCTTCACCTCGGTGCCTTGCAGCACCAGCCCGGCTTCGATTTCATCCTCAATGGCATAATTGTGCCGCGCCTTGCGGTTGTCTGCCGCAACGCGGGATGCAAGCGCCGGTTTCTTGCTTTTGCCCATGGCCTACTCGGTAAGGCCTTGGCTGATCCCGGCTTGGGCAATGGCCGATGCCACCCTGACCTGACCAGCCTCGGTCAGCGGCAAAATGGGCAGGCGTACATGCGGTGCTGCGCGCCCAAGCAGCGATGCCCCGTATTTTGCCGGCGCGGGCGACGGTTCGATAAACATCGCCGTGTGTAGGGCGCTTAAGCGGTCCTGCAACACAACGGCATCCGCATAGCGGCCTTCAAGACAGGCCGTTTGCATCTCAGCGCACAAGGCCGGCGCCACATTGGCCGACACCGAAATACAGCCAACACCGCCCATGGCGTTGAACCCAACGGCGGTGGCATCTTCACCCGACAGCTGCACAAAATCAGGCCCCAAAGCGGCCCGGGTCAGCGACACGCGCGCCAGATCGCCCGTTGCGTCCTTGACGCCAACAATACGCGGAAGCTCGGCCAACTGGCGCATGGTCTCGACGCTCATATCCACCACCGACCGGCCAGGGATATTGTAGATGAAAATGGGAAGATCGGTTGCACCGTGGACGGCAGCAAAATGCGCCATCATGCCCGCCTGACTTGGCTTGTTATAATAGGGGGTAACCACCAGTACACCGTCAGCGCCGACGGCCTCAGCGTGCTTGGCAAAATCAACCGCCTCGACCGTGCTGTTGGAGCCCGCCCCGGCCATCACCGGCACACGGCCTGCCGCCACTTTGACGCACACCTCGACAACTTTTTTGTGTTCGTCGTGGCTGAGAGTTGGAGATTCGCCGGTGGTGCCAACGGGCACAAGCCCGTGCGATCCCTGGTTGATCTGCCAATCCACAAAGGCTTCAAAGGCGTCGTAGTCAACGCGGCCATCTTCAAACATGGGCGTGATCAGCGCCGGAATCGAACCTTGAAACATGGTGCTTCCTCTCAGCCATTTCCGGGGTTGCGCCCGGTCTGGGCGCGCACACTAGCGCCAGCCCGATAAAAGGGCAAGTCGCAGGCACGCGCCCAGGGGAGGAAGGCTAGACTATAGGCGGGCAGGCTTTGTTATTCGCCCTCACCGCGCCCCTCAAAGCCACCGCGCCCTATGCCGCGCCGCTTTTTGCGCAGGGCCTTCATGGCGTCCTTGCGTTCGCTTTCGGTCACCAGGCCGTCCCCGTCGCTATCAACCCGGTCGAACCGGTCAAGCGCCTGGCGGGTGAATTCGCCAAAGTCGACCTGTTCGTCGGCATTCAGGTCATTGCGGGCAATAAATTTCGCCCGTGTCGGGGTAAACCGCAGCCGCAATGTTTCCTTATCAGCGGTAAAGCCGCGCCGTTCTGCCTTGGCAAGGGCGCGTTCCACGCGGCGGTCGATGCGGCTTTGCTGTTCGCCGGTCAATGGCAGTTGAACCGGAAGTTCGGCGAATGTGACGCTGCCATTGCCGTCTGCATCAAGGTTTTGAAAGCGCTGTGTCAGGTCCGCCAGCACTTCGTCTTTGGTGATCACACCGTCTCCGTTGGCATCAAGCGCTGCAAGCGGATCCTGCGCCAGCGCGGGTACGGCAAGCACCGCGCACAGGGATATCGTGGCCATCAATGGGGAAATCTTCGACATAGTGTATCCTCTCCGTCGACGCCGGACCATCCGGCTGTTAGGAGCTATACGCGGGGGCGACGCGCCTCCCTTCGCAGATTTTTTTCAACCGGGCCGCATTTCCCATGGCTCTGCGCTTGCACCGGTCGGACCGCGCGGGTACTCTCGCGCCGTCTGCGATCAGGAGATGACAGTATGAAGTGGGTAAGCGTAGCGCTGGCAGCAATCCTTCTGGCCCCGGGCCTGTCGGCTCAGCGGTTGGAACAATCGCTGGTGCAATTGGCTGTTGAGGCCGGACGGTTCGCTGGCTCGGCAGAATATTGCAACATCGATCAGGACAAAGTGGACAACTTCATCAGCCGGATTTTAGGCCGAATCGCGGCACAAGCCCGCGACGATACCGAGCGCGCCTTGTTGCGGATCGAATTCAAAAACCAGCGCACCGCCGCCAGCGTCAAAGAGCCTGTCGCCGGGTGCGAGGTGTTTGCGCGCGAGTTTGAGGCGATCCTGGCCGAAGCGTTTTAACGCCCACAACCCAGCTAAAACATAAATTTAGCGCACATAGGATGCACCGTTGATATCAAAGGTGCCGCCTGTAGCATCGTCCACCTCGCCCGAGAGCAAAAACAAAATCATCGCCGCAACAGAAGCGGGCGCGGCCATACGCCCAGCGGGAATTTCGTTTAGCATCCAGGCGTTCGCGGGGTCGTGCGCGACCGATGCCATGTCGGTATCCACCCAGCCAGGCGCGATGGAGAAGCTGTAAATCCCTTCGCCCGAATAGGCGCGCGCCAGCGACCGCATGAGACTGATCAGCGCGCCCTTGCTGGCGGCATAATGCAGGGCGTCCGGCGTGTCGCCGCGAAAGGCTGCGCGGCTGGCCACCGTAACAATGCGCCCGACACTGCCCGCACCGCGCCATGCCCGAATGGCCGCGCGGCACAGGTCTGCCACCGCAACCGTGTTGACGCTCAGGACCTTGTCCCAGTCA
>JASBSO010000234.1 GCA_030148905.1 Kordiimonadaceae bacterium
CCCCAAGGGTCAGCGAAATGCGCCCGTCCTGCGGGATGCGTTTTTCAGCGATATCAAGCCGCGCCATCACCTTGATGCGCGACACCAGCATCGGTGCCACCTTGGCCGGAAGCGACAACACCTCGGTCAGCACGCCGTCAACGCGCAAGCGCACCGAAAGGCCGCTCTCAAAGGGTTCGACATGGATATCGGAGCCGCGGTGTTTGACCGCTTCGGCGATCAGGCCGTTGATCAGCCGGATGACCGGCGCGTCGTCATCGCTGTCGAGAAGGTCGGCAGTGGTCGGCAGGTCGCTTGCGATATCATCGAGGCTGTCTTCGTCCTGAAGTTCGCCCGCAAGGGCATCGCCAGAAAATCCGCCCGCAGCATATTGCTCCGACAGCATGCGGTTAAAGTCGCTGCTGCTGACGGACTCGGTTTGAAAAGGGGCGCCCAGTACGCGGCGTACTTCGGCCAGGCTGAACGCGCTGGCGGCCCCGTCGCGCAGGCCAATACGAACACCGTCCACGCCAGCCGCCAGCAGGATGATACCTTCACTGCGTGCAAAGCTGTAGGGCAGTTTGGGGTCCAGTCCGTCGGCCATGGCCCGTGCCTCAGCGCTCCTTTGGCGGGGTGTTGGTGCCGGTGACGTCATTGATGAAGAAATCAAGCGTCGACAGGCCGTCCTGGTCCACCAAAAGGCCCTGCGTGCGCAAAATGTTAAACTTGCGGTCGGTGACGCCGCGCGCGTCCTTGGCGTTGCGCACAATGGTCGGTCGGATGAACACCATCAAATTGGTTTTGTCGACCGATTTGGCTTCGCTTCTGAACGCGCGGCCAATCACCGGAATGTCGCCCAGAAGCGGGACCTTATCGATGGAGATTTGCTCTTCTTCCTCGATCAAGCCGCCGAGGATGACAATTTCACCGTCGGCGACGGTGACCGTGGTTTCGATCTCGCGGGTGTTGGTAATCAAATCGCCCAGCGTCGGCCCGGCGGGGCCGAAAATGCTGGAGACCTCCTGCTTGATATACAGCTGGATATCATTGCCTTCATTGATTTGCGGGCGCACCTCCAGCTTAATGCCGACCTCTTGGCGCTCGATGGTGCGAAACGGGTTGATATTGGCGGTGCCCAGCACTTCGCCGGTGGAAATGGGAATTTCCTGCCCCGATACAAAGCTGGCGGTTTCATTGTCCAGCGTCATCACCGACGGTGTGGACAGAATGTTCGAGTCTGAATCCGTTTCCAGCGCGTTCAGGATAAAGCCGAAAATCGTCCCATTAGACGTTTGCCCGCCAATGCCGCCGATAAAACCGTTCAGGCCTAGAAGTGAGTCCACCGCTGTTGCCGCCAGGCTTTCGGTCAGATTGGTGTTGCTGCCCAATTCGTCCGGCCCCAAAAGCGCCCCCGTGGCGGCCAAAACATTGGGCGCGGTGGAGGAAAAATTGCTCGCTGTGAAGGGGATATTGCTGCCTTCCCCGCCCGAGAGCACATATTGCAGGCCCAATTCGCGCGCCGCATTGTCGGAGACCTCGACGATGATCGCCTCTACCAGCACCTGCGGGCGCGGAATGTCCAACTGCCGGATGACGCCCTCGAGCGTTTTTTGCATGGCGGGTTCGGCGCTGATCACCAGCGCATTGGTGCCCTGGTGAAAGGCGATACTGGCGCGGCTGGCCGCTGCCACCCCGCCTTGCGTTCCGGCAGGGGCGCTGGCTTCGGCGAGCGAGCGGCTGACCTGCTCCAGCATCGGCACCATGGCCTCGGCGTCAGAATAGCGCAGATAGATCACCCGAATGTCGCCCTTGGAGGCGTTGCGCGAGTCCAGATCGCGGACAATGCGCGACATTTCGCCAATGGTCTCGGGCGCGCCCTTCAAAATCAGCGTATTGCTGGAAATAACAGGGATAGCCTTGAACGCGGCATCGGACAGGCGGCCTTCGTCGCTGCCGACCGCGCGCACTTTTGCCAAGGTTTCTGCCATTTCCTCGGCGGATGCGTTTTCCAGCGACATCATCAGCACTTCGGAATTGTCGCGGTCAATGCTGCTGATCACATCGCGCAGACGCTGGATGTTGGTGGCATAATCGACCAGCAGCAGGAAATTATGCGAAGGGTGGGCGATGGCGCGCCCCTGACGGTGCACCAAGGGTTTGACTGTGTTCAGCGCAGTGAGGCTGTCCACATAATTCAAGCGCACAATTTCGGTGACCAACTGGTCGCCTTGCGCGGTGCTGCCGCTGACGGGGGTAAAATCCTGTACTGCCGCTTCGTCGGGGACAATTTTATACGCCCCGCTTGCGGTTGGCACGGCGGCAAAGCCATAAACCCGCAAGGCCGAGAGAAACAGGTCAAACACTTCGGCGCGGTCAATTGGGTCGCGCGAAATAATGGTCATATTGCCGCGCACACGCGGGTCGATGATAAAGGCCCGACCGGTCATCATCGACACATCGTCGATAATTGCGCGGATGTCAGCCTCGCGGAAATTGAGAACCTGATCTTGCGCCACCAATGGGCCAAGCGCGACGCCCGCCAAAAGCGCGGCACCGACCATCCGTGTTTTGAGATATTTGATCATATCAACCCTCATACCGAAGGCGCAGCGTTTGCGGTGCGCCCTCTCGTTCAACCAGCATGTCCAGGCGCTCGGCCCCTTTCAGCTGATCAAGAATAGTGGAAAAATCTTCTGGCGCGGTCAGCGTCACACCGTTGATGGACACCAGCACATCACCGGCCTCAAGCCCCGCAGTGCGAAACACCGTGTCGCTGCCTTGGGGGGACAGGGTCCAGCCTGTGATGGTGTTGCCCTTCAGGCGCGGTTCCATCGCCGTATTGGCAAAGAGGGTATGGATATCGTCTTCGGTCAGGCGGGGGGTGCGCCGGTCTGGGCGTGTGGTTGGGGCAGCGCCTGTGGCCGCCTGACGGCTTTGCGCCACTGCGCGGACTGGCGTTTGTGCGGCTGGATTTTGCCGGACGGCCCGCCTGCGGGCGCTGGTGTCCCCTTTGAAAAACAGGCTTTCCGCGCGGCCTTCGCGGGTAATCTCGACCCATGTCGGGTGAATTTTACGCAAACGCACACCGTCGATAATGCTGTCACCAACCGAGAACCGGCCCTGTTGGCCGTTCGGTTTCTGGATGATCGCCGATCCGCTGCCGCCGTCTTCCATCCTCAGGCCAAAAAGCGTCAGCTTCAGCGATGTCTCCGGTGCGACGGCGGTATCGGCATTTGCCGTTTGCGTGGCTGTGCCACGCGCGGGCCCAAGGGTGCGGTCAAAGGGATTAAAGCGCGCAAAAATCTCCATATCGGCGTCGGCCGCGCTTGCCGGTGCAGCAAATTGCACGGGCGTATTGGGGGGGGTGCCGTGTTGCGGGCCGTAGACAAGACCCCACACGACCGGAGCAATCATCCAGGCGGCCAGCACAGTCGCAGTGACTTCGATGCTCGCGCGGATAGCGGGACCCGTGTATTTGCTGGCAAGCACGCGCAGTGGCGGCAACACAGACCGACCCGTCTGCACCGCAGGAGTACCAGTCTCCCCATTTGGTTCTATGCTGACATCCGTCATTGTCCGCCCCGTTTCGACACCACAGCCCTGATACGAACCCATGCTGCCCAAGCCTTCATCAATACCGCCAAACGGCCCGTTTTGGAAGCGTTCATGCCGTTGACGACGAAACCCTTGCGAGCCCAGCTCGCAAGGGTTTCAGAGGTAAAGCTCGCTGGCCTAAAAGCTGTAGGTCAGGCCGATATTAAAGGTCCGGCCGATATCATATTCTTCCGACAGCACGTCGCCTGCGCGCAGAATAAACTCGTCGCCCAGAATGTTTTCCACCGACAGCGACAATTCCAGATTGTCGGTGATCAGGCGGCGATAGTTCGCATTCAGCAAGATGGGTGGCTCTTCAAAGACATCGGGGGCGCCGTTCACACCCACGGTGAAAATCCGGTCGCCGGTATAGTTCAGTGCAAGGTTGAAGGTTTCGCCCAGTTCAACGCTTTCCCAGCCAAACTGGATATTGCCCAAAAATTCCGACTGGCCCTGCAGGCGGCGCACCGGGTTGGTGGGCAGGATCGAGCCAAAGTCATCCGAAAAGCTGACCTCGGCATCGACATAGGTCCCGTTGAGCTTCAGGAGCACACTCCGGTCGCCGAGCCAGTCCCAACCGAACCAGTTTTGCACGTCGAGGATTTTTTCAATCTCGGCTTCGATACCGAACAGCTCTGCGCTGTCGGCGTTATCGAAGGACTGCAGCAGCGTCCCGGCGCGGAAGCCAAAACTTTGCTCGATCGGGTCTTCGATTTCCTTGTAGAACACACCAATCGACGCTTGCTCGCCCAGTCCGAAATAATATTCCAGGCGGAAGTCAAAATTGTCGAACACTGAAGGTTGCAGGGCATCAACAATGTCGTCATTGACGCCGTCACCGTCGGTATCCACGAGTGTGCCCGGATTACCGATCACCAGCGTGTCGCGCTGCGGGTCGATAAACAATGCGTTCGAGAGCTCGCGCAGGTCGGGGCGCGACAGGGTTTGGCTGTAGCCGAGGCGGGCCTGCACATTTTCGATGAATTCATAGGTGATGGTCGCCGATGGCAGCAGGCGGTCAACATTTTGCACGATGTTGATCGGCTCCGGCACACCCAGCCCGATCACAAATTCTGCTGTGTCGGTGGTTTGCTCACTGTCTTCATAGCGCAGGCCTGCCGACACGCGAATTTCGGGCGTGATTTGCGCGTCAATCTGACCGTAGACTGCATAAGTCTCCAGCCCGGCCCGGAAGGCGTCCGAACCCGCGGTGATGTCCACCAGGCTAAACCCGGTGGGGCCGATATTATTGGGGTTCAAAATCAGTTCGGGCACCTGCGCCAGCACGTCTTCGGACGCGGTGATCAGGCCCTGAAACGAAAACCGGCGCGTCGCGCTGGAGCGGGTACGGTCCGAATAATTCCCACCGAATTTGAAATCAATTGGTGTGTCGCCCAGAATGAAGGGCTGAACGATATCGAGGCCAAGCTCGATCGATTCGTCGTCAAGCGCCGAGAAGTTCACCTCGTTGAGGTTCGGGGCCGGCAGCAGGCGAAATTCATCGTCGGACGGGAAGAACTGGAAATTGGTTTCCTGCCGGTTCGGCACGTCGCGGTCGGTGTTGTAATAGGTCACCCGCCAATCGATCAGCGTGTCCTGAAAGGTGTCAGAGTCGCCGAAGACCGCCCATTGATGATTGCCTGAAAGCTGCGATGTCCAGACATTGGTTTCGACAAAGTCGTTACGGACAAAGCTGCGCACGCTGTCGGGGTCGGCGGCGAACAAGCCCTGCTGGATCAGCGATTCGGTGACCGAGTTGCGCAAAAGCGTCGAGGTCAGTTTGAAGGCATTGTTGGCGTCCCATTCGAGGCCAAGCGAAACAAGACCATTGATTGAAAAGGTTTCTTCGGTATTGCGGCGGCCGCAGTTTTCCACAATCTCGGGATCGAGATCAGGGATTGACCCCAAGCACGCCTCGGGTGAGAAATCCTGGTTGGGGTCGGTGCCTTCAACCGGGATAACGGTCCGGATGCCGTTTTTGTTGACGATCTCAGTGTCCCAGCCGCCGGAAACAATCAGGCCAATACGGCGGTCACCGACATCCCAGCCATTGCCGAAGGTGACATTAAAGCCGCCATTGGGGTGGTTGGGCTCTTCATCCACCGAGAACAGCTGACCCAGCGATTCGGTGACATTTTCCGGCACGGTGCCGCCAAAGGGCACGTCCAAAAGGCCGTCTGGGATTTCGCGCACATCGCTGCGGAAAGTGGTGAATTCCGAGTTGCCGCGATTAGCCGCGACAAAGCCTGTTGCAAAGGTTGATACCGTGTTGAAGCCGACATTGGCGCTGATATCGAGGGTGAACTCATCCGGCACCGCCTTGGTGCGAATGTTCACCACGCCGCCGCCAAACTCGCCGGGGAAGCTGGCCGAATAGGTTTTCTGCACTAAGACATTTTCCACCAGCGAAGTGGGCAGAATATCGAGCGCGACCACCCGGCGCAGCGGGTCGGTTGACGGGAACAGCGCGTTTTCCAGCAGCACGCTCGAATAGCGTTCGCCCAGCCCGCGCACAAAGATAAACTTGCCCTGAAACAGCGACAGGCCGGTCACCCGGGTCAGGGCAACCGCGATATCCCCGTCACCCGCGCGTTCAAACGAGTCTGAATCAAGAACATTGGCAACTTCGGAAGTTGCGCGTTTTTCGTCAGGGATAAAGGTGCCCTGAACGACAACCTCTTCAATATCGTCGCGGTTGACCTGTGTGGAACTTTGCTCCTGCGCCCATGCGGCGGTTGGAACCACGGCAATGGTCGATGCGAGCAGGGCATGTTTTAACGGGAATGTCATGGCAGCTACCGTTCAAAATTTCATCGGTGTTCCAGAACACCGGGGCCAAAAGGTGCGGTGCCGCAGCAACCACGCTCTGTTAAGAGCCAGTCACTGCGGCACCGTGTTTGCTGTTATTCGTCGCCGGGAACGTCGTTCAGGAAGATCGTCCAACCCAGTGTGAAGTCCTGGTCTGCGCTAGGCACCGCTCCGATTGCGGACGGGGTCGTAAAGAAGCCGTCAGCATTGTTCGGAATGTTGGTGAAGGCAGGCACACCAGCCTCAGCCGAGCCATTGATATAGGCCCGCAGGCGTTCGTGGTGGCGTGCGTTTAAAACTTCGTGCTTCACTTTGTGCTTTTTAAGAAGTGCAGAGTAATGTTCACTGCGCTCAATGGAAGCTGTACCCACCAAAATGGGC
>JASBSO010000023.1 GCA_030148905.1 Kordiimonadaceae bacterium
GACGCCTTGGCGCAGGGACGCCTGCACCATGCCTGGTTGCTGGCCGGGCCGAAAGGCGTCGGCAAGGCCAGCTTTGCTTGGGTGGCGTCAAAGCATATTGCCAGTAAAGCGGGCACCCCTCAACTGCACGACGACACCGCTGGCAATTTTGGTGTTGATGCCAGCCTTCCCGTCGTCAAACGCATGGCCGAAGGGGCCTCGGGCAATTTGCGGCTGATCTCCACCGCCAGCGGGGCCGAATCTGGCACGATACGCAAGGATATCGGGGTCGATTCTATTCGGGGCCTGCAGCCCTTTTTTGCCAAAACCGCTGCCGAAGACGGAATGCGGATATGCATCATTGATGCCGCCGATGACCTGAACATCAATGCGGCAAATGCCTTGTTGAAGATATTGGAAGAACCGCCTGAAAATACGGTGTTTTTTCTGATATCGCATGCACCGGAAAACCTCCTGCCCACCTTGCGCTCCCGGTGCCGTATGGTGCGCTTTTCCCCCCTTGGCTCAATCGAACTGGCGCAAATTGTGTCGTCTTTGGATATCTCGGTCACCGAAGGGCCGACGCTCAGCCTCGCACAGCAACTGTCAGGGGGAAGCGCGGGCGCATTGGTTGGACTGATCACGGGCGACGGGCTGGGCGATATCAACACAATGCTGGGCATCATTGCCGAGGGAAAACCAGACGCCATGCACCGCTTTGCCGAGGCGATGGCCGCACCCAAAGCCGCACAGCGCCACGCGACCAATGTTGGCCTGTTGCGCGTGCTGCTTGAGCATACAATTGTCGGCCGAGACCACGGCGCGCACGCCTCTTTTGCTGTCTTGGCGCAAATCCGCGACGCTATTGGCCTTGAAGCCTTGATCGCACTATGTGAAAAGATCACGCGCCGGGCCGAGCTGTGCCGGCGTTTGAATTTGGACAAAAAGCTGTTTTGGGTCACCAGCCTAAGCGAATTGGGCGCCGCCGTGACCGCACATGCGTAACGGAATGATGCCATGGCTGACCAGCCGACATATTATCTGACAACCCCGATCTATTACGTCAATGACGTGCCGCATATCGGCCACGCCTATACGACGCTGGCCAGCGATGTACTGGCGCGGTTCAAGCGGCTGGATGGCTATGACGTCCTGTTTCTGACCGGCACCGACGAACACGGCCAAAAGGTTGAAAAATCGGCCGCAGCCGCTGGCGTCGACCCGCAGCAATTTTGCGACCAGGTGTCCGAGCGCTTCCGCGATCTTGCCGCCAAAATGAACTTTTCCAACGATCAGTTCGTCCGCACCACCGAGGCGCGCCACAAAACCGCGGTGCAGCATTTGTGGGGCATATTGGAAGACAAGGGCTGGATCTATCAGGCCAGCTATGCGGGCTGGTATTCGGTGCGCGATGAGGCCTATTACAGTGAATCCGAACTGCAAGATGACGGGCAGGGCGGCAAGCTGGCGCCAACCGGCGCCCCGGTCGAATGGGTGGAAGAGCCGAGCTATTTCTTCAAACTGTCGGCCTTTCAGGACAAGCTTTTGGCGCTGTATGACGGCCAGCCGGACTTTGTCATGCCCAAAAGCCGGTTGAACGAAGTGCGCAGCTTTGTCGCCGGGGGATTGGAAGATTTATCCATCTCGCGCACCAGTTTCCGGTGGGGCGTGCCGGTACCCGGTAATCATGACCATGTGATGTATGTGTGGATCGATGCGCTGACCAATTATCTGACCGCGACAGGCTACCCCGACACGCCGCCAAGCGACGGCTATTGGCCCGCTGATGTGCATATGATCGGCAAGGATATTCTACGTTTTCATGCGGTCTACTGGCCCGCCTTTTTGATGGCGGCTGACCTGCCGCTGCCCAAGCGCGTTTTCGCGCATGGTTGGTGGACGAATGAAGGGCAGAAAATTTCCAAATCGCTCGGCAATGTGATCGACCCCTTTGATTTGGTCGATACATATGGCCTTGATCAGGTGCGCTATTTCCTGCTGCGCGAAGTGCCCTTTGGCAATGACGGCGACTTTTCAAAAGCCGCACTGTTGTCGCGCTGCAATGCCGACCTTGCCAACGACCTTGGCAATTTGGCGCAGCGGTCTTTGTCGATGATCTTCAAAAACTGCGGCGGAGCGGTGCCCGAACCCGGCGAACTGACAGCCGATGACGAAGCCATCTTGGCCGGTGCTGCCGCGGCGCTGGACGCGGTGCGCGGTCATATGGACCAGCAAGCCTTTCACCGCGCCCTGGATACAATTTGGCGGGTGATTGGTGACGCCAATGCGTATTTCGCGGCGCAAGAGCCATGGGCGCTGAAGAAAACCGACCCCGAGCGCATGAACACCGTGTTGTTTGTCACCGCGGAATGCCTGCGCCGCTTTGCCACACTAATCCAACCGTTCATGCCGCAATCGGCCGAGGCCCTTGGTGCTGTGCTAGCCAATCCGTCGCTGGCATTCTCCGATATTGCTGAGTTGGGGATGACACCCGGCACACCGATCGACAAGCCAACGCCGATTTTCCCGCGCCTCGAGGTTGAGGACGCGGCATGACCGACTATTGGGTCGATAGCCACTGCCACCTGAATTATAAAGGGCTGGCAGACCGCACCGACGAGGTGGTTGGTGCTGCCGAGGCGGCCGGTGTTGGCTGCATGCTGAGCATCAACACCAAATTGCGCGAATATGACGAAGTTTTGGCGCTGACCGAGCGTTACAGCCGCGTTTACGGCAGCGTCGGCGTGCACCCGCACGAAGCCGAAACCGAGCAGGGTACCGCCGCAGAGGCGATTGTCGCGCGCACCAAAACCGACAAAATCGTTGGCATTGGCGAGACCGGGCTGGATTATTATTACGACAATGCCCCGCGCGACCTGCAAAAGGCCAATTTCTATGCGCATATCGAAGCCGCGCAGGACACCGGGCTGCCCTTGATTATCCACACGCGCGACGCCGACGAGGACTGTGCGCAGATTTTGACGGATACGCTAAAAAAAGCCCCTTACAAGCCTTTGATTCACTGCTTCACAGCCAGCAGTCGGTTTGCTGACCAAGTGCTGGAAATGGGCGCGGTGATCTCGTTTTCCGGCATTGTGACCTTCAAAAGCGCCCGCGATTTGCAAGCCATTGCGGCCCGCGTGCCCGAAGACCGTATTTTGGTGGAAACTGACAGCCCGTTTCTGGCCCCCGTGCCGCTGAGGGGGAAAATCTGCGAGCCTGGCTATGTCATTCATACGGCCAAATTCCTGGCCGAACTGCGCGGTCAGTCAGAGGGCAGCCTGCGCCGCAGCACAACACGCAACTTCTTTGCGCTGTTTGACAAGGCCGTCCCGCCGCCCGAATTGACGACCACCGCTTAATATGCGCGTTACAATCCTTGGTTGCGGCACGTCGGGGGGTGTCCCGTCCATTACCGGATATTGGGGCGCCTGCGACCCGGATGAGCCAAAAAACACCCGCACCCGCGCCAGCGTGCTGGTTGAGGCGGCAGGTCAGACGATTTTAATCGACACCTCGCCCGACTTACGTGTGCAGTGTCTGCGCAGCGCGGTGTCGCGCGTCGATGCCGTGCTGTACACCCACGACCACGCAGATCACGTGCACGGTATTGATGATCTGCGGTTTTTGTCGGTTGCCATGGGGGCAAAAATTCCAGTCTTTGCTGACGGGGAAACACTGGCAACTCTTCGGGCGCGCTTTCCCTATATTTTCCGCCAAGTCAGGCACTATCCGGCGATTTGCCGCGCGCGCGAAATTTCGGGCCCATTTTCGGTCGGCGCGGTTCGCGTTCTGCCCTTTGAACAGCGCCACGGTGCAGGGCTGAGCCTTGGGTTTCGGATCGGGGATTTTGCCTATTCCACTGACGTGAACGGCCTGTCGGAGACCGCGTTTGATGTTTTGGATGGTGTCAAGCTGTGGGTGGTCGATGCCTTGCGTTATGCGCCGCATCCAACGCACGCGCATCTCGATATGACTTTGGACTGGATCAACCGCGTACGCCCTGAACGCGCCGTGCTGACCCATATGGGGTGGGAGATGGATTATACCACGCTCAAATCGCGGCTTCCCCAAGGGGTTGAGCCCGGCTTTGACGGACTGTGTTTCGATCTTTGACCGGTCGCGCAATTGCGCGTAAACTTCGCATAGATTGACGAGGCACCGATGAGCCATCACAACCCCTGGGACCAAGGCAAAGACAGGCCAAACGATACGCCCCCACGGCGCGATTTTATGCAGTCGCGCCGGCGCGGCATGGCTTTTCGCTATGGCAGTATTGGTTTTGCTATTTTACTGCTTGTCGGCGGGTTGGCCCTTGCCTTTCCGGCGGTTTCGCCCGATGGGCCCGCGCTGGTAAAAGCCGTTTTGATTTTGCTTGTGGTGGCCGGGTCCTGGTCGCTGTTCAGGCGCATTGCCGTTGGCGATATTGTGAAAATGATTGCCATCTGGGCTGTGATCATCACCGGGATCAGCGCCATCTATCTTGTGACGCAGGATGACGAACCCGGCTTTTTCGCATCTGTCAGTTCGGCTGAGCAGCGCGAATTTGACGGCGCCTATATTGTGCGCAAGGCCCGCGACGGGCATTTCTGGCTCAAAACCGAGGTGAATGGCGTGCCATTGAAAATGATGGTGGACACCGGTGCAAGCCATATTGTTCTGACCAAGGAGGACGCCCGCCGGGTCGGCTTTGACCTTGAGACATTGACCTTTGACCTGCGCGCAAAAACCGCCAATGGCTCGGTGCGCTTTGCCCGCGCCGAGGTGGACAGCTTCAAGCTTGGCCATACGATTAGCCATGCTGTTCCAGTCACGATCAACAACGGCGATATGCCGGGCAGTTTGCTCGGTATGTCTGTACTCGATAGATTTTCCAGCGTCGAATTTCGCAAGTCGGAACTGATCCTCAGGCCGTAAGCCCCGCTTAATGGAATTCCAGATTGCAGACACACCCCATCTGTGCGAGGACGACAGACGGGGTGTGGCCATGACTGGGGTAGTGTCGTAAGCCATGGATAAAAGTGGCAAAACACAAAGATTAATTGCAGACCGCCTTGCGGACGCCGACAAAGCAACGCTGCGGGTGCTGTGCTGGGTGGTGGCGGCCCTGCTGACCATGCGTATGATTTCGCTGCCATTCTTGTTTGATAGCGTCACGTCAAGCCTGTTATTTGCCTCGGCAGCGGGCATTGTTTTCTACAGTGCCGCCATTCTTTTGGGCTTGAAATATGACCGGATACCACAAGCCTTTATCCGGCCGCTGTCCGTTGGGCTCGGGATTTTTGTAACGGGGAATGTCTTTCTGATCCTCTACCTTACGGGCGGAACACATCAGCTCTATTTTGCCTGTTTAATGTTGGTGACCTTTGGATTGGCGGCGGCGTCTATCCCGATGCTGATCGCCTTCATGCTTCCCTTTCTCGGGTTATATATTGCCTCGCTACTCATTCTTGATGTGGGCTTTGTCGGTCCTTATGTCGCCGCGCTTATTGGGGCTTTTGCGATCTCGCTGGCGATTTATTTTGTCCATGCCCCCAAAATCCGAAACCTGATCGCCCTTCAGGTAGAAAGCGAACAAATCGCCGAACGCTTGCGCCAATCCAATGCCGCAAAAGACCGATTTGTCGCCAACATGACGCACGAGCTCAGAACCCCGATGGCGGGCGTATTGGGGATGATCGATCTGCTGGAAGAGGGCGGACTGGATGCCACGCAGCGCCATTATGTGAACACAGCCCGCAAAAGCGCGCGGTATTTACTGACC
The DNA here is from genome assembly GCA_030148905.1 of Kordiimonadaceae bacterium. Taxonomy (GTDB): domain Bacteria; phylum Pseudomonadota; class Alphaproteobacteria; order Sphingomonadales; family Kordiimonadaceae; genus JASBSO01. Next base: position 5,744 of record JASBSO010000023.1, read on the forward strand.
ATCGTCAATGATGTGCTGGATATTGCAAAATTGGAAGCCGGCAAGCTGACCCTGTCGCCCGAGGGCTTTGACGCGGTCGAGCTCACCCATGATGTTGAGTTGATGTTTGCGCTCAGGGCCCGGCAAAAGGGTTTGGACTTCAAGACCGATATTTCGGTGTCGGATTTGCCGGTTTTATCGGGCGACCAAATCCGGGTCGGGCAGATTTTGCTGAACCTGCTGGAAAATGCCTTAAAATTCACGCCCTCAGGCTCAATCACGCTGGGACTTGAATTGGCAGTGTCGCGCGCAACCGGGCTGACACTGCGTTGGTCTGTGCGCGACACGGGCATCGGCATTGCCCAGGACCGGCTGACGACCTTATTCGACAGGTTTGAACAATTTGACGACAGCAAAACCCGCACCGCAACGGGTACGGGCCTGGGCCTAGCTATCGTCAAGGAACTGGTTGACCTGATGGGGGGGACATTGTCGGTGGACAGCACCGTGGGTGAGGGCAGTTGTTTTTGGGTTGAGTTGCCGTTTTCTTTTGCCGACAGCCCCGAGGCGGCCAGCGCACACGGCCTTCATGCCCGGTTCACAGACGTCAAACAGAGCGAATATACGGGCCTGAACGACATCTCGGTGGAAAAAAATGGGGCCACCCATCCGCTCGGCGATCACTCGCTCAATATTTTATATGCCGAGGACAACACGGTGCTCAATGCCCTGATCGGGCGGCTTTTGGCCGCTGAGGGCTGGCAAAGCCAGGGGGTGTTCAATGGTCAGGAAGCCGTGGACGCCCTGAAGGAGGGCCCTGATCGCTATGATGTGGTGTTGATGGACATCCACATGCCCGAAATGGACGGCGAGCAGGCCCTGGCCACGATCCGCAGCGAGCTGAACCTCAGCGTGCCGGTGATTGCGGTCACGGCCAATACCTTGCCGGATGATGTGGCGCGCTATACCCGTGGTGGCTTTAACGAAATTGTCGGCAAGCCGATTGATCGGGCGCTTTTGCGCAGTGCCATTCTGCGCTTTACCAAAGACGCCAACCAGAGCACGCATCCCTTGTCCTAAGCGTTGTTCGAGTGCCGTCACGACAGCCGGAGTGCCGACGAATCCCCTATTGTGTGCTTTGTGGTTGTCTAAATCAGGATAGGTCCACCACCAGGGATAGCCTGTATCCCCTAAGACGTGGTTGGCGATATCGGGGAAAATAAGCTCTGCACGCACGCTGTTTGCCAGCATCACCAGGCAGCGCTTGGCCTCCTGCAGGCAAATCACCAGATTTCCGGTCCAATTGTTGTGCCCGCCCTTGGCAAAGGCACGCCCAAGCGGACCCTGCCAGGTTTCCACGCCGAGGCCAGCAGAAAGCTGGATCTTGGGGCCGCGCGGGTCAGTAGTGGAATAGGCTTCAATCGTTGGAAATTTATATGCGGTGGAAATCGGTATATACCCGCGCACCCACTCGGCGCGCATGGCCGCCGACAGCCCTTCGCCCGCAAGGGCCGCGCGCCAAAATCGGGCCTGATCGGCGATGGTGGTATCCATCGAGCCCGACGCGCTGACATAGCTGCGGGCATCATGCGGCTCGAAACTGCCATCCAGAGCATAACCGTCGGCAAGATTATCGGCAAAGTCTTCGCGCCACTGCATGTCGGTGTTCACCATGCCAAAGCGGTCGAATATCCGTCTTTGCATTTCGGCCTTCACATCCAGCCCCAAACCAGCCTCCAACACATGTTGCAGCAGATAAAACCCTTCCCCCGAATAGGCATAGTGCGTCCCCGGTTTGAAATGAAATTTGAGGTCGCGGTCCGGCTCCAGAAAGCGCAAATTGGCAAGCCCCGAACTGTGGGTCAGCAACATGCGCCCCGTCAGCGCCCGCCAATCGCTGTCGCCGGCAAGCGAGCGCCACTCGTCATATGTTGGCAGCGGCTTAGCAAGATAGTCAGCAATCGGACGGTCCAGGTTGAACGCCCCTTCGTCCACCAGCTGCAGGATCATATACGCAAAAGTCGCCTTGGTGAGGGATGCCCCATACATGATCGTGTCCAGCTCAAGAGGCAGGCGGTTTTCAACATTTCGGTAGCCATAGCTGTTCATGTGGCTGATCTGGTCGCCGTCGATCACCGCCACAGCCAAACCTTTGACATCTTCGCGGGCCATCAGGCGAGCGATATATGCATCCAGCGCAGCGCCGCCCTCTTGCTGATTGCCAAAGAGAGGCGCCGCAGAGACAGAGAAAAACAGCGCTAGGCCAAGCAGACTAGGCCCAAAGCGCGTCGACAGGATTGCGGTCAGCATCATTCCCCCCATGAAAAACCATTGAAGTCAATAAACCCACAAATACAGGCGATTGCACCAGGTTTTTATACGAAAATATAAGCGCCTGCGAAAGGTCAAAGGCCAAACCAGTCACGTTATATTGGGCGGCATCGCCTGGATTGGACAACCGCTGCCGTCTGATAGTTCAGCTATGTTTTAAACCATGGCTATGATAGCTTGGCCGTGTGGGCGCCTCGACCGGGCAGCTGTCAGGCAGCCGCACCCAGGGCATAGACATCAGGGGGCAAGGCTGGTGACAGACTTTTCAGACACTCTGACTGCGATCGAAACTGCATTATCGGACGCGCTGTCGGCCATCATCACCCATTTGCCCAATTTGTTGGCGGCGCTGTTGGTGCTTGGGGCCAGTTGGCTCATTGCCCGCTTTGTTCGAAACCTCATTACGCGGGTCGGCAAGCGATTTAACGCTTTGCTGGAACGTCTGTTTAAAAGCGGTACGCTCTCGCAAGCCCGGTTATCCGCCGGGGCGCGGTCTATCATTGCCGAAATTGCCTTTTGGGCCATTCTGTTTGTGGGCATAACCATCGCTGCGCAAACGGCTGGTTTTTCTGGCCTGTCGTCATGGTTTGACCAGTTGGTCCGCCACATTCCCAATCTTTTGATCGGCGCCGCGCTCATTTTTGTTGGCTATTTCGCCAGCATTGTGGCCGGGGAATATGTTGGCACCTTGGTGAAAACCGCCAGCCCCGGGCGCAGTGCTCTGATCAGCAAGCTTGTACAGGCGGTTATTTTCATTACCGCGCTGATCATTGGGCTCGATCAGATTGGCATCAACGTGACCTTTTTGGTGGCCTTGTTCGCAGTCTCTGTCGGGGCGGTGTTCATTGGATTTTCCATCGCCTTTGGACTTGGTGCAAAAGACTTTGTCGCCAACATCATCGGCGCACGCAGCGCCAGGCGCGCGCTGTTCACCGGCCAGCATATCCGCTACGGATCGCTGGAAGGGGAAATTCTGGAAATCACCCCCACCCATGTCACCGTCGAAACGCCAGAAGGCAAAGCCCTGCTGCCTGCCCATATTCTGTCTAGCGATATTGTCACCATCATATCGGCACCAACCGAAAAGGATGTCGCGCATGGCGGATAAATCGGCTCTGTCTCTGTCGTTTATTGACCGCCAACCTGTCGCTGCCGCGGCGGCTCTGTCAGAACTGGAGCGCACCGACGCTGCCGCCTTTCTGGACACCATCCCAACCCGCTATGCGGTCGCGGTTATGGGGCGTATGAGCAGTTGGGCAACGGCATCGATCCTGGGGCATATGACCCCGGTTGCCGCCGGTGCCGTGATACAGCATATGCCGTTTCCCGACATAGCGGCGACCCTGCGCCTGCTGCCCCGACAGATGCGTGACACACTGGCAGAGGCGCTGCCGACAGCGCTGAAGCGCGACCTTGATGTCATGCTGGCCTTTCCTGCCGACAGTGTCGGCGCGGCGATGATGCCGCATATGCCCACCTTTGAAGCCCACCATGAGGTCAGGGATGCGCTGGACGCGCTCCGCTCCGCACCGCCGTCCGAACTGGATGCCGTGTTTATCACCGATTCAGACTGCAAATATCTGGGCTTTGTGTCGCTCAATACACTTGTGCGGCACGGGGAGGGCAGCCCCCTTGGCAATATTATGACACGGTCATCAGACGCCCTTTCGTCGCGCGCCCGGCTTGCCAGCACTGTGCGTCACCCCGCGTGGCAAACGCATCTGGTTTTGCCTGTTGTCAACCGGCGCAAGCAGGTGATTGGCGGACTCCTGCGAAAGGCCGTCAGCACCACGATAGACCACAGCGCCCACGCGATACCGGGCGGGTCTGTGATGGGGGCGCTTTGGGATGCAGTTTTCGAGTCAGGGATCGCCATGGCGCGGTTGATCGTCGACGTGCCGCCACCGGAGCAGGGAGGCGGCGCATGACAGCCGACGCAACACGCGCCATCGATGCGCTGAATACACGGTTTTTCCTCGACTATCCTGGCGATGCCGCCGCTAGAGTCGAACAATTGCCCGTCACCGACGTCGTGGAGGCGGTCGTCAATCTGCCGGTCAAAATTGTTGCGCCCGTATGGCAGCGCCTGCTGCCCGATACGGCCGCGGCGTTGTTGCGCAAGATCCCCGCCGACATGGCCGACGCGCTGCTGTCTGAGATTCAGCCCGCACAAGCCGTTCGGCTGCTGGGGCATATGCCGCAAAGCGAGGTCGACGACCGTCTCGCCCGGCTTGATGCGCCCGTGCGCAAAGATTTGGAGACACTGTTGTCATACCCGCCGAATACGGCCGGTCGGTTGATGAACACAACTGTATCGACATTTCGGCGCACCACAACGGTTGCCGACGCCCTCAACCGCGTGCGCGCAAGCGGCATGACCACCGCGCGCAGTTTGTTTCTGGTGGACGGCGACCACCGGCTGACGGGCAAGGCATCGCTTGCTGATATTGCGCTGGCCCCGCCGGGTGCCGCGCTTGCCGACTATGAGCGCCCGATAACCGATGTCGTCCGCCCGATTGACCCGCTTGAAGAAATTTCGCGCGTCATTGAGGAAAATGGTGTTCTCGACCTGCCTGTCATCGATCTGGACGGTGTTATTCTTGGTGCGGTGACCCATGACGACCTGGCGCGCACCATCCAAAAAGACGCAACCGCTGACCTGCAAACCATGGTCGGTGCCAGCAAGGACGAACGCGCGCTGTCCAGCCCGTTTTTCACCGTGCGCAAACGGATGCCGTGGCTGCAGATCAATCTGGTGACCGCCTTCATGGCGGCTGCCGTTGTTGGGGTTTTTGAAGCCACCATTGCGCAGGTCACCGCCTTGGCGGTGCTGCTGCCTGTGGTCGCCGGTCAGTCGGGCAACACGGGCGCGCAAGCGCTTGCGGTGACCATGCGCGGCCTGGCGCTGCGCGAAATTACGGTGCGTCAATGGGCAAAGGTCATGCGCAAAGAGGTGATTGCCGGACTTCTGAACGGGGTTGGCATCGCTCTGACCTGCGGGATCGGCGTGTATATCTGGAGCGGCTCTCCAGGCTTGGTGATCGTGATCATGTCGTCCATGGTCTTGGCCATGATCTGTGCCGGATTTGCCGGAGCGGTGATCCCGGTTCTGCTCACCCGCCTTGGGCAGGACCCAGCGACATCATCGTCGATCATCTTGACCACAGTCACCGATATATCGGGCTTTTTCTCATTTTTGGGCATTGCAACGCTGATGATGCAGTTTTTGCTTTAAAGCCACCATTACGGCTTTGGTCAGCATAGCCACTGACCTTGAAGGGGGTATTTATGAATGGTCTGTTGCGCCTGGTGGGCGGATTGCTGCTGATGTGTGGATTGTCTGGCCGCGCGATTGCCGATAACGGGCAAACCACAGGCGATTTGCTGATTGAAAACGCGCTGATCGTCACCATGGACCCCGAGCGCCGCGTCCTGCACGGCGGCAGCGTGTTGATCAAGGATGGCAGCATCGCCGCCATTGCCGAGGCCGGGCAGGGTGCCCATCTCAGCGCCGCGCGCAGGGTGGACGCGGGCGGCAATCTGTTGATGCCGGGCATGATCAGCCTGCACAATCACACCGCCATGGTGGCGTTTCGGGGGATCGGCGAATATGAAGTTGAAGATGTGCTGTTTGAGGTGATGTTCCCCTTGGAACGCGACCTGCTGACTCGCCATCATATCCGTGTGTCGGCCCGCCACGCCGCGATCGAGCTGGCGCTGGGTGGTGTCACACTTGTCACCGATATGTATTACCACGAGGACGAGGTCGCCCATGCCACCGCTGCCGTGGGCATTCGCGGCGTTCTGGGCGAAACCGTGATGGGCTTTCCCGTGGTGGATGCGCCCGAGCCTTATGGCGGGCTTGAATATGCCGAGCGCTTCATTCAAGACTGGCAAGGCCACCGGCTGATCATTCCTGCGGTCGCGCCGCACGCACCCTATACCGTTGAACCTGAAATCTTGCGCAAATCCAAAGCTTTGGCAGAAAAATATGATGTGCCAATGCTGATGCATATGGCCGAATTTCCGCATGAACTGACCCTGATCCAGGAGCGTTTTGGCACGCTGGAACCGGGCGAAAGCTCGGTTGCCTATTTGCACCGCATCGGGGCCTTGAGCGACAAGCTGCTGGGCGCCCACATGATCTATGTCGATGCGGATGACCGGGCGCTTTTGAAGCGCTTCGATGTTGGCATATCCCACAATCCCAAGGCCAATATCAAGGGCGGGCAGGGCATCGCCCCGGCGCTTGAGATGGTGCGCGAAGGGCTGGCCGTGGGCCTGGGCACGGACGGGCCCATGTCATCCAACCAGATGGATATTCTGGGGGTGATGCCCTATTTGCCGCGCGTGGCGCGCCTCAGATATGACGAACCCAAGGCCTTCAGCCCGATGCAGGTGGTGGAAATGGCAACGCTGGGCGGGGCGCGGGCACTGGACCTTGAAGACAGGCTTGGCTCGCTGGAGGTCGGCAAGGCGGCGGATATGGTGCTGCTGGACCTATCGGCCCCGAATATGCAGCCGCTATATGACCCTTATGCGGTGATTGTGCATAGCGCCTATGCCGGGAATGTCCTGATGACCGTGGTGGACGGTGCCGTTGTGGTGGACGGCGGCGCCATTCAAACCATTGATATGGCGCAGCACCAGGTGGAATGGCAGGCCGTGACCGAGCGCGTGCGCACCTACCGCGATACCAAGCTGACCATCAGACCCGCGCATCCGCAATGAGACAAAATCTTCGGCTGTATTGGCATAGCGATATCGGCCAGCGGGTCACATGACGCACACAATAGCGGTATGTTTGCGGCACTGATGTTTGACGTATTGCTGAAAGCGTTAAATATTTTCCATAATATAAATTATGCGATTTTTATGTGTGCCATTATTAGAAGCGGATATCTCACCGCGCCTCCTGAGCGCGTGTGAGCGACTTCATCACCTTTTTATAGGCTTTTTCTTCATCCCTCGTCG
>JASBSO010000025.1 GCA_030148905.1 Kordiimonadaceae bacterium
CCCCATCGAGATCACCGCTTTGATGTTCGGATAGCGCGCGATCATGCCCGGCTCGGGGGCCCAGACAAAGGCATAGGCCGGTCCGTCATCGGGGCTGCCCCAGTCGGGGTTGACGCGAATGTCGAGCGATGGGTCGACCGCAAGCAGCGCATCGACCCATGGCTTGGGGCTGTACCCGTCCAGATAAAACAGAATGCGTGTCACAGGGGCTCCTATCGCACAGGCCGCGCCACCGACGGCGCAAGGAACAGGGCATTGGCATAAATCGACAGCAAGCCATCCAGATAAGCGCGCACCGTTGGCTCCTGTGTAAAGCCGATCACAAAGCCGCGGCCCTTGGGCTCAATCATCACAACCAGCTTATGGGCGGACTGTGTGCGGTTTTCGTCCCAGATATAGCCCGAGGCCAGCAGGGTTTCAGAACCGGTGAAGTTGAGCACATTGCGCCCGGCATCCAGCGTCAGCGGACGGTAAATGTCGGCCCCACGCATCAGCACAATCTGTTTTTCCTGAACGCCGGCTGTCAGCCAGTGGTCCTGATCGGCGACGGCGTTCACCAGCACGCCGGGCACGGTGTCGGGGCTTTCTTCCTTGGGTTCGGTGGCGATGCGGGCATCCTCGGCGCTCTCATATCGAACACCGGCGACGCGCGATCCACCCGCCGCATCACCGTTGGCGTCCTTGGCCTGATATTCCCGGGCAGACGACAGAAGACCCACATCGTCGCCGGTCAAGTAACGCAGCGCCAAACCTTGGCCGATCAAAACCCCGCCCGAGCGAACCCAATCGCCAAGCGCCTTGGCGGCACCGCTCAAATGGCGGTCGTAGAGGCCAACCGGCAAGATCAGCACGTCGTAGCGGCTCAAGTCCGCCCGCGCTAAATCGTCGGTGCGGATGGCGGTGACCGGATAGCCAAGCTGGCGTTCGATCACAAAGCGGCTGTTGCCCGCAGAATAGCTGAATGTCGGGTCGTCCCAAGCCATGGCGATTTTGGGCGGCAGAACAAGCTGCGCGAACCGGCCGCCAAAATCGGCGCCGCCGTCCACCCAGCTGCTGCCATAGGCCTGATAGGCGACCTGATAATCCAGAGCAGGCAGCCGCTGGACCAGATCGGCGTCGTTGTCGGCGATGCTGAACACCAGGCTGCCGCGACCATAGTCTTTGCCACCGATGGTGAAATCGCGGGTCATCATGCGAAACCGCAGACCAGCCCGCAGCGCCTGTGCCATGGCACTGGGCACAGCACCGCTTTTGGCATCAATGATGAAGACCTTGGCGGTATCGATGTCGCCGTCGATAAAGGGGGTGTCCATTGTCATGACGACTTGCGGCTTACCCACGTCACCGGCTGAAATATTGGGCATCCGGTTGCAGGTTTTCATATCCACCTGAAACTGCAGCGGCAGCGACCATCCGGTCACGTCATAGATGTCATGATCATAATTCAGGGCGCGGCGTCGTTCCTGCTCGGCAACAAAATCGGCGTCCATATCGACCTGCGCGTCGAGCAATGTGCGGATCATCCGGGCGCGGGGTTGAGCCGCGTCGATCACCGCCGTGCCGCGACTATATTCACTGCCGCAGGCCCGGAACGCCTCCTCGGCGTAGGTCACCTCGATCCCCTGCCGCTTTAAAACCGACATCAGTTTCGCGCTGCGGGCGTGGTCTGCCGCACCCGGAAAGAGATAGGCGCGGGGGAAGCCGTCGGCCTTGCGACCTTCGTCAACCGCGCTGACCTGATAGTCGTAAAAATTGCGCAAATAGGTTTTGGCGTTGTTTGCAACCGTTTCTGCGGTCGCCAGCGAGGTGATGAAATGGCCCATAACGGTGTCGCGGAAAGTCATCTCGTCGCCGTCGCGCCGACGGAACACCAGCCCGCGCGCCGACGCCTGCTCGTACGTCATCGCCACAGCGCCGTAATAAGCCGGCCACGACGCGCCGTAGCCCGGATAAAAGGCGTCATACACATCGCGGGTGAAATAGGGGCGACCAAAATGGTCGAACCAGCGGGCGTTGTTGCGGCCAAAATCAAAAAGGCTGCTGCGCTGGCTTTCCACCAGATGCGGGTTATAGGGGATCGCCTCGGGGGCAAAATAATAGCTGTTGTCGCCGCCCATTTCATGCAGATCGACAAACACCAGCGGATACCAGCGCTGCAGCGCTTCAACATGGCCGCGTGTTTCCGGCTGGGTCAGGACGATCCAGTCGCGGTTCAGGTCAAACAGATAGTGGTTGGTCCGCCCCGACGGCCAGGGTTCGTTATGTTCGGCGGAAATCCGGTCGCTGTCGGCTTCCAGCCCTTTTGCACTGCGGAACCGGTGGATGAACCGGTCGCGGCCATCCGGGTTTTGCAGTGGATTGATGAACACAATGCTGTTTTTTAAAATTTCGGGCACACGGTCATCGCCGCGCGCTGCCAGCAGGTGATAGAGCGTCTGCAGGGCGGCATCGGTGGAGGAAATCTCATTGCCGTGGACGCTGTAGGCCAGCCATAGCGAAGCAGGTAGATCATTGATCAGGGCATCAGCGGCCGTGCGGTCGGTTTTGCGCGGGTCGGCAAGGCGGCGCATGCCAGCCTCAAATGCGTCGAGTTTGGCGATATTCTCGGGCGACGAAACGGCCAGATACATCAGTTTGCGGCCTTCCCAAGTGCGGCCATATTCAAAAATCTTCACCTGGTCGGGGGCATAGGCCGCCAGCGTACCCATATAGTGCAGCATGTCGCTGTGGGTGGTGATCTGTTCACCCGGTGCGTAGCCCAATACGGCCTCCAGCGTCGGTACGGCGGGGTCATAATCGGCGCCTGGCCACATTTGCGCGTGGCTAGCATGGCTGATGATACTGGCAAAAACAGCAACAATGGCGACGGTGAAGGCGCGCATGGATGAATTCCCCTTTGACGTTTGTGGCCCAATCTCCGTATGACCTAGCCTGAAATTGGCGCGTGCAAAAGGCCAGATGTCACAAAAGCGTATCCGGGCTTGCAATTCTTGAAGGCTGGCGCTAGTGTCCGCGCCTCGAATCGGGGGGTTGTACCCAGGTGGGGACGACTCCGGAAAAAGTCAGACTGCGGGCCTTCACTGCAGGCATGGCGACGGATAAGGAAAACGGACATGGCTGTTCCAAAGAGTAAGATCAGCACCTCGCGTCGTGGCATGCGTCGTTCGCACGACCGGCTGACCGCGGTGAACTATCAAGAAGACCAGGAAACCGGCGAATACAAGCGCCGCCACCATATCGACCTGAAATCGGGCCGGTATCGCGGCAAGCAGGTTCTGGAGGCCAAGGGCGACTACTGAGCCGCGCCTTGTGCACTGAATTTTTAAAAACCGGCCTTTGGGCCGGTTTTTTTATGGCCGCGTGGTGGGGGTCAGTCCGGGGCTTTGTATTTGGGGGCCAGTTCTGCCAGAATTTCCGCCACCTTCAGCCGGGGGCCCGTGCTGTGCACAAAGGTCCTCTGCGGCAGGTCGAAGATCGCCGTATATCCGGGGCGGACGATGGTTTTGGGTGCGGCGCTTGCCGCATGCGGGTGCGATAGGCCGTCCAGGTCGGTATATGCCTGGCGCAAGCGGGTGTTGTCTTGCGTGCCGGTCACTTTGGAGCGGTCGATCAAATGGACAAGGCGAATTTCATCAGCCCCGGCATCGCGGGCCAGCTCGGCCGCATGCAGCATGGCATAGTCCAAAACCGTGCTGCGACGGGTAAACCGGTTGCCGCGGACATCCACGCGAATCCGATCTTCGCCAACAAACGCGCCGGATACGCCGCCTGAATAGGTCATATCCTGATAGGCTGTTGAACACGCCGTCAGCAGCAAAAGGGCCAAAACACCGCAAAGGGTGGGCATAAAGTCCGCTCCCAAATCGCCACATTCATCGCTATAGTGTGCCGAGGCAATGTGGCGGAGGAAAGGCGTTTACGATGAACGGGTTGGTCCAACAGGTCAAACAGCACATGGCTAAGCTGCGCACGGGGCATCTTGCGGTGTGTCTGGTGCTGCTTGCGGCATGCACAACCAACAGTGTGACCGGTCGGTCGCAGTTTTTGATGATTTCTGACAGCGAAGCCTCGGCGCTTGGTCTTGCTGCCTTCAACGAAGTGAAAAAAAGCCAACCGGTTGTGACCGTAGGCAGCCGCGCAGAGGAAGTGCAGCAGATTGGCCGCCGGATTGCCGCCGTTTCCGACAATCCGGGCTTGGATTGGGAATTTGTCGTGATCGACGAGCCGGTCCTGAATGCCTGGGCGCTGCCGGGTGGCAAAATTGCGATCTATTCAAAAATGGTGGATGCGCTCAGCCATGAAGAATTGGCGGCGGTGATCGGCCACGAGGTGGCGCATGCGGTGCTGCGCCACGGGGCAGAGCGGGTGAGCCGCGCACAACTGGCGCAAATCGGCATCGGCGTGACAGCGATTGCGGTTGGCGCGTCCACTGACGGCGAGACCGGCGCCTTGGTGGCCGGATTGGCGGCGATCGCGGCCACAGGCTTTGTCGAATTGCCGCATAGCCGCTTTGTCGAACTGGAGGCGGACGATATTGGCACGCTCTACATGGCGCGGGCAGGCTATAACCCAAGGGCCGCGGTGTCGCTGTGGGAGACCATGGCCAGCCTGAAGGAAGGCCAAGGCGGGCCGCCGCAATTTCTGTCGACCCACCCGTCTGATGGCCGCCGGATTGACCGCATCAGAAAAAAAATGCCGATTTATCTGGCCGAATTCGCCAAAACTCAGTCTGCGCCGTAATCCAGCCCGATATCCACCGCTGGGGCGGATTGGGTGATGCGCCCAACCGAGATATAATCGACCCCGGTTTCGGCCACATCGCGGATAGTCGCGCGGTTGATCCCGCCCGAGGCCTCAAGCGGGATGCGTCCGGCGGTGGTGGCCACCGCCGCGCGCAGGTCGCGCAGGCGCATATTATCAAGAAGCAGGCTGTGGGCCCCCGCCGCCAGCGCCTCGTCCACCTGTTCAAGCGTGTCGCATTCCACCTGGACCTTAAGGTCGCTTGCCGCCTTGGCTGCGGTGACGGCAGCCCGCACCCCGCCAGCGGCAGCGATATGGTTGTCTTTGATCATGACCGCATCAAACAGGCCCATGCGGTGGTTCTGCGCGCCGCCGAGCGCGGTGGCATATTTTGCCAGTCGCCGGTAGCCGGGCAGGGTTTTGCGAGTGTCCAACAGCTTGCATTTGGTGCCAATCAACGCCTCAGAGTATGTGCGGGTGAGGGTGGCAATGCCCGACAGGTGCTGCAGCATATTCAGCGCCGTGCGCTCGCCGGTTAAAATCGCGCGGGCAGCGCCGCTGATGCGCAGGATCGCAGCGCCCGCATCCACCCTGTCGCCGTCTTTGGCGAGCGGGACAATGTCCAGCGCAGGATCGAGCGCCTGAAACACCGCCACAGCATAGGGAAGGCCCGCAAGCACCACCGGCTCGCGTGCCTGCATCACCGCTGTCATGGTGGCGCTCTCGGGAATGCAGGCAAGGGTGGTGACGTCGCCGGTGCCGACATCCTCGTCCAGCGCGGCGGCCACATGCGCCGTGAGCGCGGCAGCGTCCAGTGGAAAATCAGACACCCCTATACCGGCCGTCACAAATCTGCGCCGACTATGGTGCGGTCTTTGGCGGGGCTTTGCGCCGGGCTCATCTCTAGCATGCGTCGCAGCGGGGCCTCGGCGCGGATGCGGGTCGCCTCATCAAGGACGATCTCGGGGCCCTCGGCCTTGAGGCAAAGATACAGCTTGTCCATGGTATTGAGCGCCATGAACGGGCAGGTATTGCACGAACAATTGCCATCGGCGCCGGGCGCCCCGATAAAGGTTTTCTCGGGCGCGGCTTTTTCCATTTGATGGATGATGCCGGGCTCGGTGGCGACGATGATCGTCTCGGCGTCGGTTTCGGTGCAGAATTTCAAAATCGAGCTGGTCGAGCCGACATGATCGGCGTGGCGGATGATCTGGTCGGGACATTCGGGGTGTGCCGCCACAGGTGCGCCCGGATGGCGGGCCTGCAATTTGATCAGCTCTTTTTCGCTGAAGCGCTCGTGCACGATACAGGTGCCGGGCCACAGCAACATGTCGCGGCCCAGTTTGCGCGACAGATAGCCGCCCAAATGCCGGTCGGGGGCGAAGATCAGCTTTTGGTCCGCAGGCAGTTGGCTGACGATATGTTCGGCGTTGGAACTGGTGACAATGATGTCGGTCAGCGCCTTCACCTCGGCCGAGCAGTTGATATAGCTGAGCACCATATGGTCGGGGTGCGCCTCGACAAAGGCTTTGAAGTCATCCGGGGGGCAGCTGTCTTCAAGCGAACACCCCGCCGCCATATCAGGCAGCACTACTTTTTTTTCAGGGCTGAGGATTTTGGCAACTTCGGCCATGAACCGCACGCCGCAAAAGACGATCATATCGGCATCGGTGGAGGCCGCCTTGCGCGACAGGTCAAGGCTGTCGCCAACAAAGTCGGCAATGTCCTGAATCGCCCCGTCTTGGTAGTAATGCGCCAGAATCACGGCATTTTTTTCGCGGCGAAGGCGGTTGATCTCGGCGACCAAATCCATTGCCGGGTTCAAACTCGACTCTACTCCCATGGCGCCATGCTCCCATTACGCGGCTTCAACATCGTGTTGCGGCCTTGTACATCGTCTCTTTGACAGTGGGCAAGCTTTAGGGCGTCTTCAAGAGGTTAGCGTGTATTTTGCCGCAAGGGTGGGCGGGCCATCCGCGGTGATTTTGCCGCGCTCAACCAGGTCAATCAGGTGTGAGAGGACCGAGCGCGCCGCCGCCGGGTGCAGCCACGGATCGATATCGGCATAGAGGCGTTTGACCACATCGTCGATCTGGCTGATGCCTGCACTGACCGCATGCAGCACCTGCGCCTCGCGCTCAAGGCGGTGGGCCTTCAAGGCCGCAATATACGCCCCCGCATCGCGGATCAGCGGCCCGTGTGTTGGGACCAAAACCTCGGCATCAAGGGCGGCCAGTGTGTCGAGGCTGTTGATATAGGCGCGCATATCGCCGTCGGGTGGCGACACCACGGTCGTCGACCATCCCATCACATGGTCGCCGGTAAACAGAATGCGGCGTTCGGGCCAGAAAAAACACAAATGATTGGAGGTATGGCCCGGCGTGTGCACCGCCTTGAGCGACCATCCTTCGCCGACAACACTATCTCCGTCGCCAAGCGTGATATCCGGCTCAAAGTCCATATCGGCTCCAGCCTCGACCGCCTCGCCGTCAAGGCCTGCCTTGCGCCCCGACCCGTGCGGGCCAAAGCCGTATGTGGGGGCGCCGGTGGCCTCGGCCAACCGGCGGGCAAGCGGCGAATGATCCAGATGCGTGTGGGTCACCAAAATATGCGACACGCGGCGCCCATCCAGCGCTCGGATCAGCGCATCAAAGTGGCTGTCGAGCGCGGGGCCCGGGTCAATGACAGCGACGCTGTCCCCGCCCACCAGATAGGTGCCCGAGCCGGTATAGGTAAAGGGGCCCGGGTTTTCGGCCAAAACCCGTTGAATCTCCGGCAGTCGGTCTTCCGCTGTGCCGTAACGGACGTTGAGTTCGTGCTGAAACGGGATCATCCTTGGCGTCTCCGCGTCAACGCTATGAAAACAGCGCTATGAAAAAACCGGCCAAACCCAAGGCTCGACCGGTTTCATTTCAAGAGGGCATTCAGTGGCAGCTGGAAAGCCCCCGCACATATACAGTTGCTATCCATCAGTATATCGATTTGGCCGTCGAAAGAAAGGGTAAAATTTTAAACGAGTTTTACAGTTTCGTGATCGGTTGCACGGGTGTTGTCTTTTTGCTGGCGGGCCCACATCTGTCCGTAGAGGGGGCTGGTGTCCAGCAAGTCGGTATGCGCACCCGCCGCTACGATCCTCCCGCCGTCCAAAACGCAGATCATGTCGGCGCCTGCAAGGGTCGACAGACGGTGGGCAACCGCAATGGTGGTGCGGTTGGTGGCGGCGCGGTCAATGGCGCGCTGAACCTCGGCTTCAGTGGTGCTATCGAGCGCCGATGTGGCTTCATCCAAGATCAAAATCGCCGGATCTTTCAACAACACGCGGGCGATGCCAACGCGCTGTTTTTCTCCGCCCGACAGTTTCAGTCCGCGCTCGCCCACGCGGGTATCCAGCCCGTCGGGCAAGCTGCCGATAAACTGGGTCAACTGAGCCTGGTCGGCCGCTGCCAGAATGTCAGCGTCGCTGGCCGCTGGTCTGGCATAGCCAAGATTGTAGCGCAGCGTATCGTTGAACAGCACAACATCCTGCGGCACGAGACCGAGATGACGGCGCAGGTCTGCCTGCCGAATATCGCGCAGGTCCTGGCCACCGATATGGATTGCCCCGCCATCCGGGTCGTAAAACCGGAACAACAATTTCAAAATGGTCGATTTCCCCGCGCCTGACGGACCAACCAGGCCGACATACTGACCCGGTTCGATTGTGAGATTGATATCCTTCAAGCCCGCTTGGCGGCCTTCATGGCGAAATCCGACATCCTCAAAGCGAATGGCACCCTGCGGGTTGGCAAGCGGCTGAGCGTTAAGGCGGTCGGCAACACCCGGCTTGATATCCAGCAAGGCAAACAGCTTTTCCATGTCGACCATGCCCTGCTTGATTTCGCGCCAGGCAAAGCCAAGAATGTTCAGCGGACGGTAGATATTGATCAAGATCAACACAACGGCGGTGATATCACCGGCGGACATCCTGCCGCCCGCGGCGCCGTATGCCGCGAGCATCGCCATGGCAACCAGCCCCGCATTCATGATGAATTCCTGGCCGGTATTCAGCCAGGCAAGCGACCGCATGGACCGCACAAACAATTTGGAAAACCCGCGAAGAGACTGATCAAAGCGTAGGGTTTCGCGCTCTTCAGCACCAAAGGCTTTCACCACTTCAAAATTGGTTAGACTGTCGACCGCCTGCGCTTTGACCTCGGTATCGGCCTCGTTTAAGACCCGGCGCTGGCGGGTGCGCCATTCGGTCACGATGATGGTGAAAACCGCATATCCCAAAACTGTGGCCAGCGATATGGCGGCGAACTGCCAACCATAACGTTGTTGCAACACAATGGCCGCCAGCGCCAACTCAATCAGTGTGGGGCCGATGGTGAAGGCCAGAAAGCGCAACAGAAACTCCGTCGCCCCGGCGCCGCGTTCCATGATTCGGTTCAATGCGCCGGCCCGGCGGGTCAGATGAAATTGCAGCGACAGGGACTGTGCATGGCCAAACGCCTCGACAGCGATCATGCGCACGGCATCCTGCGTAACCGGTACGAAAAACATGTCGCGAAATTGGGGCAGTGCCTGGCTTAAAAACCGCGCCGCGCCGTAACCAAGCAGCAACCAGACAAAGATGGGTAGCCCGTAAAAAGACCCAGCGTCGCCAATGACATTGATGGCGTCCCCGATCAAAAGTGGGGCTGTAACCGCAAAGCCTTTGGCAAGAAGGGTCAAAAGGACAGCCGCCACAATGAGTGGCCGCCAGCGCCTGAGATCTTGCCGCCAGAAAATCTTCGATAGTCGGACGATGGCCCTGTCCAGCCGGGCGCGCTCGGATGCCGTTACGTCAATGCCGTCGCGGTCTTTACCCGTACCACCGCTGGCTTCGGTGCGCATGCCCCGCATGGCCTGGCCTAGGCACCGCGCCGCGCCGCCAAAACGCCGTCGACGCTGATTCGGTCCGACCCGATGGGCATCAAAAGCCAGCCAACAATCAGGGCAAGGCGTGTAAAGGTATGGCCGTCAATGTCAAACAGGGGTTCTTTCAACAGGTGTCCATATGTCGTCAGCAACAACAATAGCCCGCACAGAAACACCGCCTCGCGGGTGCGCAAGCCAATAACGATCATCAGGCCTGCAATCAGTTCAAAATACGGGATGGCATAACCGGTGACGGTCAGCAAAATGCCTGGAATCCAGCTGTCTTTGTAGGCAGCGACAAAAAACTGCGCGGCGTGTTGGTCAGCGCCCAGCACAAACACCTTCCAAAACCCGGCATATAAAAACACCAGCCCCAGCATCGTGCGCATCAAAAACACGGCCAGTGTCTGATTGCTGACGGTTGGCATGGCGGGTCTCCCGAAAAGGTCTATGTTTGGCGCGCCACCGCATGGTCGGCGACCGCGCACAGCATATCGCGCACCGCGCATTTGGGGAAGCGGTCCAGCGCCGCCTTGGCCCGTGCGGCATAATCATAGGCGGTGCGGTAGCTCGACTCGATGGCGTTTGCCTTGGTCATCAGATCAAGCGCATGGTCCAGGTCGCCGTCTTGTTGAAAGCGCGCGCCCTTGATCACCCGCCGCCAAAAGTCCTGCTCGGTGGCGTTCGCGCAGGCATAGGCGCGGATCACCGGCAGGGTCACCTTGCCGTCGCGGAAGTCATCACCAACCGCCTTGCCCATAACGGCGGCGCTGGAGGCATAATCCAGCGCGTCATCGGCAATTTGAAAGGCGATGCCCAAATCTTCGCCGTAGGCGCGCAGCGCCGCCTGGTCGTCTGCACTGCGCCCGGCAATCACAGCGGCCACCTCGCAAGCAGCGGCAAACAGTGCCGCCGTCTTGGCCGAGACCACGTTCAAATAGGTGTCTTCGGTTGTTGTGATGTCTTGCGCGGCCTGGAGTTGCAGCACCTCGCCCTCGGCGATGACGGCCGACGCGCCTGAGAGAATGCGCAGCACCTCCAGCGAGCCGTCTTCTACCATCAACTGAAAGGCGCGCGAGAACAGAAAGTCACCCACCAGCACGCTGGGCTGGTTGCCCCAAATGAGGTTGGCGGTCCGTTTGCCGCGCCGCATTTCGCTTTGGTCGACCACATCGTCGTGCAACAGCGTCGCGGTGTGAATAAACTCAACAATCGCACCCAGTGTGATGTGGCGGTCGCCGGTATAGTTCAGCAAATCTGCGCAGGCCAACGTCAGCAGCGGGCGAATCCGCTTGCCGCCCGACGATACCAAATGCCCGGCCAGGTCGGGAATCATGGCGACAGGGCTGTCCATACGCGCCAAGATGGTGGCATCCACCTGCTGCATCGCATCCGCCAAATGGTCCATCAGGCTGTCGACGGGTGACAGGTCGGCGTCAGAGCGATCATGGGCGGCGGATATGGCGTTTGCCATATGAATTATCCCTTCAAGTCAAACAGCGCGAGGGCGTGATAGGCAATAGGCGCAAGTATGCACCGGGTCAAGATATGCACGCCAGCCTGCCTGCTGGCTGCGTTGAATTCCAGCAAGGCATGTGCGAGATGCTTGCCATCATGACCAGCAAATGACATGACATGGCGCATGTCTAAGTTCAAGAAAATGATCCACCGCCTCAGGCGCTCAATTTTTGGTGATCCGCCGCCGCGCGTGGCTGTGCTGCGTTTTGAAGGGGTGATTGCCGCCGGTTCGGGCCGTATGCGCAACCAGATTAATCTGGCCGGCGTCGAGCAGCAGATCGATGCAGCCTTTGACTGGGCTGGTGCCAAGGCCGTTGCTTTGATCGTAAACTCACCCGGCGGCTCGCCCGTTCAGTCGGGCATGATCGCCGAGCGTATCCGCGCCCGCGCCAAGGAAGCCGACCTGCCGGTCATCGCCTTCACTGAGGATGTTGCGGCATCGGGCGGGTATGTGCTGGCGCTGGCGGGCGACGAAATCTACGCCCACAGTGCCTCGATTGTTGGCAGCATCGGCGTGATTTCGGGCGGGTTTGGTTTTGTTGGCATTCTGGAAAAGCTGGGCATCGAGCGCCGCGTTTATACCGCGGGCGACAAAAAGATGATGCTGGACCCCTTCCAGCCCGAAAAAGAGGACGATGTCGCACGGGTGCGCGACATTCAGGCGAGCATCCACGAATGGTTCAAAGCCTTTGTGCGCGACCGGCGCGGCAAGCGGCTGAAAACCCCGCGCACCAAAATCTTCTCGGGCGAGGTGTTCTTGGGTGCCGAAGCCCAGAAACTGGGCCTGATCGACGGCATCGGCGATATGGAAACGGTGCTGAAAGACCGCTTTGGCGACACGACCAAGTTTCGGACATTCTCGCCCAAGAAACGAGGTATTGGCAGCCTTTTGGGCCTGGGGGAGGCGCAGGCAAAACTGGCCGATCAGGCGCTTGGCCGCCTGGAGGAACAAGCGCATTGGTCGCGCTTCGGGCTTTAACAACTGAGGGGATAGGGGATGACCAGCGACTTGAACACCCAGCACCGCGCGGCGCTGCAGAGTTTTCGCGAAAGCATCGACAATATCGATGCCGCGCTTGTGTTCATGCTGGCTGAACGCTTCAAAATTACCCAAGCCGTTGGGCGATATAAATCCGAGCATAAGCTGCCGCCTGCCGACCCGGGGCGCGAGCAGGAACAGATCGACCGGCTCAAGGCGCTTGCCCGCGAAGCCAATCTCGACCCCGAATTCAGCGCCAAGTTCCTGCAATTTGTTATCTCCGAGGTGATCCGCCACCACGAACGCATCCGCGAAGGGCAGGAGGACTGACCCCGTGACCGTGGAAAACGACGACGAGCTTGAGCATCTGCGCACCATCGGCCGGATATGCCGCGATGTGCTGGCCGCCATGCTCGCCGCTGTGCGCCCCGGTATCACCCCGCTGGAGCTGGACGCCATCGGCGCTCGCATGCTGGCCGAGTGCGGCGCTGTATCAGCGCCGCGGTCCATATACGGCTTTCCTGGGCATAGCTGCATTTCGGTGGGGGACGCTGTTGCCCACGGTGTGCCCGACGGTACCCCCTTAGAAGACGGGCAGCTGATCAACATTGATGTCTCGGCCCACAGGGATGGCTATTTCGCTGACACGGGCGCGAGCCGCGCGGTCGGCACACCCAGCCCCGAGGCAGCAAGGTTGCTGGATGCCACCCGCAAGGCGCAGTATCAGGCCATGCTGGCGGCGCGGGCGGGCAAGCGCTTGCGCGTTGTCGCCGACACCGTTGAGGCGCGGGCGCGGCGTGCGGGCTTTCAGGTGATCGGCAGTTTGTGCGGGCACGGGGTTGGGCGGTCCATCCACGAGCCACCCACCGTTGCCAACACCCGTGCGGTAGCCGAGCCGGGGCGATTCGCGCCGGGGCAGGTTGTCACCGTCGAGCCGTTTCTGGCGACCCGCAGCCGCGACGTTTATGAGGACGATGACGGCTGGACCCTGCGCCTGGCCTCGGGCGGGCTTGGCGCCCAGTTCGAGCACAGTTTTGTCGTGACCCGCGGCGCGCCGATTATATTGACCGCCTGAGCCAAACCACGCCTTGACCCAGCCATGGCCTTGGCCTAGCGTGCCCGCCAATTTTCGTGCACTGCATTATAACTGCATCATAAGTGAGACCGCCACCCATGGCCGAGGCCAGCCCGGACACCATTTTGTCCTTTCAAGAGATCATCATGCGCCTTCAGGCCTATTGGGCCCGCCATGGCTGTGTGATCCTGCAGCCCTATGACCTGGAAATGGGCGCGGGCACCTTTCACACCGCCACCACTTTGCGCGCGCTGGGGCCCGATGCGTGGAATGCCGCCTTTGTCCAGCCCTGCCGCCGCCCCACCGACGGGCGCTACGGCGAAAACCCCAACCGGTTGCAGCATTATTACCAGTTTCAGGTGATCCTGAAACCGTCGCCCGACAACATGCAGGACTTGTACCTGGGCAGCCTCGCCGAAATTGGTTTGACCGCCGACAGCCACGACTTGCGCTTTGTCGAAGACGACTGGGAAAGCCCGACGCTCGGGGCCTGGGGTCTGGGCTGGGAGGTGTGGTGCGACGGTATGGAGGTCAGCCAATACACCTATTTCCAGCAGATGGGCGGGTATGACTGCAAGCCCGTGTCGGGCGAGCTGACCTACGGGCTTGAGCGACTCGCCATGTTCGTGCAGGGCGTCGATAATGTGTATGATTTGGCCTATAACGACGCGGGTATGAGCTACGGCGATGTTTTCCTCGAAAATGAGCGTCAGCAATCCGCCTATAATTTCGAGGTCGCTTCGACTGAAAAACTCTTTGCCGATTTCAAGGCGGCGCAGGACGAAAGCGCGGCGCTGATCGAAGCCAAGCTGCCCATCCCGGCCTATGAGCAGTGTGTGAAAGCCTCGCATATTTTCAACTTGCTCGATGCGCGCGGGGTCATTTCGGTGACGGAACGCCAAGCCTATATCTTGCGCGTGCGCGACATGGCAAAGGCCAGCTGCGCCGCCTGGATCGCAAAAAACGGTTGGGAGGCATAAGATATGGCTGACCTTCTACTTGAACTGTTTTCTGAGGAAATCCCGGCGCGCCTGCAGAAAAAGGCATCGGACGATCTGGCGCGCCTGGTCAGCGATGCGCTTGCGGATGCTGGCCTGACCGGCGGCAAGGCCGAGGCCTTTGCCACCCCGCGCCGCCTGACGCTGACGATCGCCGATTTGCCGACCGAAACCCCCGATGTGTCGGAAGAGCGCCGCGGCCCGCGCGCCGACGCGCCCGACAAGGCGATTGAGGGTTTCTTGCGCGGTGTGGGGCTGACCCGCGACCAGCTTGAGGTGCGCGAAACACCCAAGGGCGAGTTTCTGTTCGCTGTCATCGAGAAAAAGGGCGTGAAAACGGCGGAGGTGCTGGCAACAGCCCTGCCCGAGATCATTCGCACCTTTCCCTGGCCCAAGGCGCAGCGCTGGGGCGCGGGCGATTTGCGCTGGATCAGACCGCTGCAATCGATCCTGTGTCTCTTGGGCGGCGCGGTCGTTGACTTTACGGTTGGCGGCATCGCCGCGGGTGACAGCACCGAGGGTCACCGCTTCATGGCGCCGGGGCGCTTTGCCGTCACCGACTTTACCGACTATCGGCGCAAACTGCTGGACGCAAAGGTCATTTTGGACCCGGCGCGGCGGATGACGCTGATCGCCGACAGCTGCCAGACGCTTGCGAGCGCCGCCGGGCTCGATTGGGTGCGCGACGAGGGGCTGTTGGCCGAGGTTGCAGGCCTGTGTGAATGGCCGGTGCCGATGCTCGGGGGCTTTGCCCCTGCCTTTCTGGCGGTGCCTGAGGAGGTGCTGATCCTCAAAATGAAGCACGACCAGAAATATTTCGTGCTGCGCGATAAGGCCACTGGCAAACTTGCCCCCAAATTCATCTTCACCGCCAATATCGAGCCCCGCGACGGTGGCACGCTGGTGACCTCGGGCAATGAACGCGTGCTTGCCGCCCGCCTCGCCGACGCGCAGTTCTTTTACGAGACCGACAAGAAAACCAAGCTCGCGGACCTGCTGCCGAAGCTCGACGACATCGTTTTCCACGCCAAGCTCGGCACGGTCGGCGACCGCGCCAGGCGGATGGAGGCGCTGGCGCGCCATCTGGCGGACTTTATCCCCGGGTGTGACGCCGAAGACGCCGCGACCGCCGCGCGGCTTGCCAAGGCTGATCTGGTCACCGGTATGGTCGGCGAAATTGCCGAGGTGCAGGGCCTGATGGGCGCGGATTATGCCCGCCATGAAGGCTATTCGGACGCGGTCGCGGATGCGATTGCCGATCAATACAGCCCCAAGGGCCCGTCTGACCGCTGCCCGACCACACCCGTCAGTATCGCCGTCGCGCTGGCCGAAAAGCTCGATACGCTCGTCGGTTTTTTCGCCATCGGTGAAAAACCAACAGGCTCGGGCGACCCTTACGCGCTGCGCCGCGCCGCGCTCGGCGTCATTCGGCTGGTGTTGGAAAATGGGCTGCGCATCAATCTGGAAAAGGATGTGCCTGACTGGCCTGCAGACCTGAGCGGCTTCTTCATCGACCGGCTCAAGGTCCAACAACGCGACAAAGGCATTCGGCATGATTTGATTGACGCCGTGGTCGCCAAAGGCTCGGACGATCTGGTGTGGATCACAGCGCTCACATCGGCGCTTTCAGACTTTGTCGCGACCGACGACGGAGCCAATCTGCTGGCGGGGTATAAGCGCGCCTCGAACATCCTCGCGATCGAGGAAAAGAAGGACGGGTGCCGTTACAGCGACCCGGTGAATACAGACCTTTTGGCTGAAGAGAGTGAGAAAGCGCTGGCGGAAGCGCTCGCCGTGGCACGCACGGCGGCGGCCGAAGCGCTTGAAACAGAAGACTTCGCTGCCGCCATGACGGCACTGGCCGCCCTCCGCGCGCCGATCGATGCGTTTTTCGACGGCGTGAAGGTCAATGCGGACGATGCGAACGTGCGTGCGAACCGCCTTGCGCTTCTGGGCGAAATCCGCCACACCATGAACCACGTTGCCGACTTTAGCGTCATTGAGGGGTAGTATGACCGACTGGGTGTACCGTTTTGGGGGTGGGGCCACGGCTGGCCGCGCCGATATGAAAAATCTGCTGGGTGGCAAGGGGGCAAATCTCGCGGAAATGGCGTCCTTGGGCCTGCCGGTACCACCCGGTTTCACCATTCCGACCTCGATGTGCACCTATTATTATGAGCACGGCGAGAGCTATCCCGACAGCCTGGCGGGTGAAGTGGCGGATGCCATCGGCCATATCGAATCCGCCGTTGGCGCCACATTTGGCGATGCCGACAATCCTTTGCTGGTGTCCGTGCGCTCCGGCGCGCGAGTGTCGATGCCCGGCATGATGGACACGGTCCTCAACCTCGGCCTCAATGATGACACTGTTGAGGGTCTTGCCCGCCGGTCGGGCGACGCGCGCTTTGCGTGGGACAGTTACCGCCGGTTTATCCAGATGTATTCGGATGTGGTGCTGGGCGTTGACCATTATCATTTCGAAGAACTGATCGAAATTCACAAGGAAGAGCGCGGCCAGATCGAGGATACCGAACTGGGTGCCGAGGACTGGAAGCTGCTGGCTGAGGGCTTCAAGGCCAAAACCGAGGAAGAGCTTGGCACCCCCTTTCCGCAGGATGTGCAGGCCCAGCTGTGGGGTGCGATCAGCGCGGTGTTCGGCAGCTGGCAGACCGAGCGCGCGCGGGTCTACCGCAAGCTCAACGCCATCCCCGAGGATTGGGGCACGGCGGTCAATGTGCAGGCGATGGTCTTTGGCAATATGGGCGACACCAGCGCCACCGGCGTCGCCTTCACCCGTAACCCGTCAACGGGTGAGCGGGCGATTTACGGCGAATATCTGATCAACGCGCAGGGCGAGGATGTGGTGGCGGGTATCCGCACACCGCAAAATCTGTCGAAAGATGCGCGACTGGCGGCGGGCAGCGACGCTTTGTCGATGGAAGAATCGATGCCCGAGGTTTACGGCCAGCTGGTGGATGTGTTTGCCAAGCTTGAGGCGCACTACCGCGACATGCAGGACATCGAATTCACCGTGCAAGAGGGCAAGTTGTGGATGCTGCAAACCCGGTCGGGCAAGCGCACCGCCAAGGCCGCCCTGCGGATCGCGGTCGAAATGGTGGACGAAGGCCTGATCGATAAGGAAACCGCGGTTCAGCGCGTCGAGCCGAAGTCGCTCGATCAGCTGTTGCACCCGACGCTCGACCCCGACGCGCCGCGCACGGTGCTCACCAAAGGGCTGCCCGCATCGCCGGGCGCGGCCTCGGGCGAGGTGGTTTTCGACGCCGACACCGCCGAAGCCCGCGCCAAGGATGGGCATAAGGTGATTTTGTGCCGGGTCGAGACCAGCCCCGAAGACATTCACGGTATGCACGCGGCCGAGGGCATTTTGACCGCGCGCGGCGGTATGACCAGCCACGCCGCCGTTGTGGCGCGTGGTATGGGGCGGCCTTGTGTGTCGGGCGCAGGACAGCTGCGCATCAACGCCGCCGAGGACGTGCTGCGCGTCGGCGAGGTTGAGGTGAAGGCGGGCGAGCGCATCACCATCGACGGCACGTCGGGCGAGGTGATGCTGGGTGCGGTGAAAACGCTGCAGCCCGAGCTTGAGGGCAATTTTGCCACGCTCATCGGCTGGGCTGATGCATATCGCCGCCTGAAGGTGCGCACCAATGCCGACACCCCCGCCGACAGCGACGTCGCCCGGCAATTTGGGGCCGAAGGCATCGGCCTCTGCCGGACCGAGCATATGTTTTTCGACGGCGACCGCATTGTTGCCGTGCGCCAGATGATTTTGGCCGAAAACGAGCAGGGCCGCCGTGCCGCGCTTGACAAGTTGTTGCCGA
Source organism: Kordiimonadaceae bacterium (assembly GCA_030148905.1). Classification (GTDB taxonomy): domain Bacteria; phylum Pseudomonadota; class Alphaproteobacteria; order Sphingomonadales; family Kordiimonadaceae; genus JASBSO01. Next base: position 18,049 of record JASBSO010000025.1, read on the forward strand.
TGCAGCGCGATGACTTTGCTGCCATTTTCCGGGTTATGCGCGGTTTGCCGGTGACCGTGCGCCTGCTGGACCCGCCCCTGCACGAATTTTTGCCACACGGCGAGGCCGAGTTTGCCGATGTTGCCGAGGCGACCGGGGTGTCGGTTGATCGGCTGAAGCGTCGCGTCGGCGAGCTGCACGAGTTTAATCCCATGCTGGGGCACCGGGGGTGCCGGTTGGCGATCACATACCCTGAAATTTATGAAATGCAGGCGCGGGCGATTTTCGAGGCCGCAATCTCGGTCGAAAAGGAAGACGGCGAAACCGTTGTGCCTGAAATCATGATCCCGCTGGTGGCAACCCAGGATGAACTGAGCATATTGCGCGCCCGGGTTGAGGCGGTGGCCGAGACCGTCTTCGCCGAAAAAGGGCACAGCGTTGCCTATCAGGTGGGCACGATGATCGAGCTGCCGCGCGCGGCCATCTGCGCCGATAAAATCGCGACCTCGGCTGATTTTTTCTCCTTCGGCACCAACGACCTGACGCAAACCGCACTGGGGATCAGCCGCGACGATGCGGCGCGCTTCCTCGACATTTATGTCAAACGCGACATCTTCGCCCAGGACCCCTTTGTGTCGATCGACGTGGACGGCGTGGGCGCGTTGGTGGAAATGGGTGTGGAGCGCGGACGGTCGACCAAAGTTGACCTGAAGCTCGGCATTTGCGGCGAGCATGGCGGCGATCCGGCATCGATCGACTTTTGCGAACGCGTTGGGCTTGACTATGTGTCCTGTTCGCCCTTCCGGGTGCCGATCGCAAGGTTGGCGGCAGCGCAGGCAGCACTGAAAAGAAAGCTCTGATTACTCCTGCCAAAGTGGTGTGAGCACAGTCTCACCCGCGGCCAGTGCACCCTGTTGCGCCTCGTTCAGCCGCAACAGGGCCATGCCCTTGCCGTCCGTCGCTTCGCGCACCTGGCCGGCGGCCTTGCCGTCTGCGTTGACAATATCGGCTCCGGCCTCGGGAGCGGGGCCTGTGTAGGAGAAAGCCATCAGCTTTTTCTTCAGGTTCGTCCGGTGTTTCATCCGGGCGGTCAGTTCCTGGCCCACATAACAGCCTTTGTCGAACGCCACGCCGTTCAGGCGTTCGGCGTCGGTTTCCAGCCAGAAATCCTTTTCAAAGGCAAAGCCTTCGCCTTCCGGAATACCGAGGCTGAGCCGCAGGGCGTGATAGGCATCCAGCGATCCATCAAGGCTGCTTGCTGCGTCTTGTGCGACAATGGCGCGTTGGCCCATGGCGGGGTGGCGCGGATCGGGGCCCATTGCCGCCGTGTCGCCGTCAAAATCGCCCGCCACCACCGCAAGCGCGCCGCGCTGGTCGTCAATCGCCACATCAGCGCGCAGTTTATACAGCATCAGCCGCTGCAACAGCTGGTCGGCCCGGTCTGCGTCGCAGTCGAGATAGAGCGCGTCGGTACTGGCAAAAATCAGCAGGTCGAACATCACTTTGCCTTGCGGGGTCAAGAGCGCCGCATAAACGGGTGCCGCGCCCAACGCCACGCGGTTGCTCACTAGGCCATCCAGAAAGGATGCGCAGTCTGGCCCGCCGACCCGCAGCACCGCGCGCTGGGGCAGGTGCGTGGGTGCCAGAGGGGAATTGGGGGGATGTGCCTTTGACATTGTCTGTCTCTTCGCCTGTCGCTATGAACATGAAGCGGTGTGGGTGTGCCGCTGCTGGGCCTAGGAGATAAGCGTGATTGCCTTCGACAACAAGTTTGATCTGCTGATCAAAGGCGGGGAAATCGTCAACCATGCCGGTCGGCATATGGCCGATATCGGTGTAACAGATGGCAAAATCACCGCGATTGGCGACCTTGGTGACGCCTTTGGCGACGAGGAAATCGACGCCAAAGGCCTGACCGTTCTGCCCGGCGTCATCGACAGCCAGGTGCATTTCCGCGAGCCGGGGACCGAGCATAAGGAAGATTTGGAGTCCGGAACGCGGGCTGCGATCCTCGGCGGTGTAACCGCAGTGTTTGAAATGCCAAATACCGACCCGGCAACAACGACCGCCGAGACGGTCAAAGACAAATTACGCCGCGCTAAGGGGCGGATGTGGTGCGACCATGCCTTTTACATCGGTGCAACGCCCGACAATGCCCGCGCGCTCGGCTGGATGGAGCGGCTGCCCGGCGTAAGCGGGGTGCAGGTGTCGATGGGGGCCTCAACAGGCGACCTGTTGGTACCCACCGACGAGGACCTCTACAATGTTTTGCGGCATGGCAGTCGCCGAGTCGCCGTTCACGCTGAGGATAATGCGCGCTTGACCGACCGGATGGATGCGCGGCTGGCGGGTGACCCATCAAGTCATGCGGATTGGCGCGACGCCGAATCGGCTCGACTGGCGACCGAGCGCGCCCTGCATCAGGCACGGCGTGCGGGTCGGCGTGTGCACATGCTGCACATGACAACCGGCGACGAGATCCAGCTATTGGCCCAGAGCAAGGATATCGCAACGGTGGAGGTGCTGCCGCAGCATCTGACCTTCTCGGCTCCCGAAATTTATGAGCGTATCGGCACCCGGGCCCTGCAAAACCCACCCATACGCGACGACCTGCACCGCGATATACTGTGGTACGGCCTGCAAACCGGCGTGGTGGATGTGATCGGTTCCGGCCATGCGCCGCACACGGTTGAGGAAAAAGCCAAAGCCTATCCAAACAGCCCCTCGGGCATGCCGGGCGTGCAAACGCTGGTGCCGGTGATGCTGACCCATGTGGCAGAAGGGCGTTTGTCGCTCGAGCGCCTTGTTGATTTGACCAGCGCCGGGCCGCAGCGGGTGTTCAACCTGCGCGATAAGGGGCGCATGGCGCTTGGCTATGACGGCGATTTCACCCTTGTCGACCTGAAGGCCCAGTGGACCATCACCGACGATTGGTCGGCGTCGCGCAGCGGCTGGACCCCCTTTGACGGCTTCAAGGCCACCGGCAAACCGGTTGGGACGATTATTCGCGGTGCGAAAGTGATGATGGACGGCGAGTTGTTCGGTGCGCCGACCGGCAAGCCGATCCGATTCCAGGAAACGCTGAGCGCCAAGCTGGAGCCATAAGCCAGTCCAGCGTAACAACCATCACCAAAATCAACGAGATTCAAGATTTTGTGCGCTTGATCCTATGTGAATCGAGCTCTATAGTCTCGGCCAATGCGCTGTGCTTGCAAAGGCGGCACAGTCTTACTGCTTGACTGGGGGACCCCCCAAGTTGTCGGAGGGAGCACTTATGACAACCACGCCATTCGGTCGTTTCTCGGCTGTCAAATCATTGGTCACCGTGATGGCCGCCACCGTTTTCCTGGCCGCTTGCGAAAGCAAAGACGACATTGAGGAGCCGGAAGCCTCTGCGCCGACGACAACGGAAACCAGCGGCGATGGCCGCCCGACGCAGCCGTCCACGTCGACAATCGTTGAAGACCGCGAGGCGGAAACCTGGGGCGCCAAGTCGCAGTCAGGCTTGGAATTTTATGCGCGGGCCGACCGTGTATTCTTCGAATTTGACAGCTCGGAATTGACATCCGATGCCCGCTCTACCCTGGCGCGCCAGGCCGAG
>JASBSO010000026.1 GCA_030148905.1 Kordiimonadaceae bacterium
AGGCAGACGTTGCACGCAAGAGAGCAAAGCTGAAAAATCGATAAAAAATTAAATCGGTTGCACTGCACAATAAACGATTTGTATAGAATTCTGCACGCATTTTCGTGCAGTCATACATTTTGTGCATTGCACACAAAATCATAGAGAATATATCATAAAATATTGATTTTATTATATAAAATATCGAAAATTGCTATGAATCAACTTTGAAACATTCGAAATTGCATGAAAAATTAACAAAAGCTGAAAATCTTGTCTGGACGTTCAGGATGAGTTGTGTCAAAAAAATGCAATCGGTTGCCAACTCAATTTGGGAAAGATTCGAATTGGCGGATGTGCCGAACTGGCGAGGCCGTTTCAAGGGGTAAGTGGTACACCCTGTCTCGCCCCAGGGAATGTGGAGGGATATATGCTTAAATCCAAACTACTCTGTAGCTGTGCCTTTGGTGCGGCGGCATTACTGACCGCAAACCAGCAGGCCTGGGCGCAAGATCAGGGCGATAACGCTGAGGCTGAAAAGGTTAACTTCTTGGAGGAAGTTGTGGTGACGGGTGTGTTCCGACCAGGAGCAAACCGGCTTGAAAGCAGTGTGACGACGACGTCGCTGGATGAAGACGCCATTCAGTTTACGACGGCGCGCACAACAACCGAAATCTTCAGAAGCATTCCCGGCCTTCGCGTAGAGGCGTCAGGCGGCGATAACAATGCCAACATTCAGGCCCGTGGCACGCCGCTCTCTGAAGGTGGGGCGAAATATGTACAGCTTCAGGAAGACGGTCTCCCGGTTCTGCAGTTCGGTGACATTATTTTCGGCAATGCCGACAATTTCCTGCGCGCCGACACAACCGTTGGTCGGGTCGAGGCTATTCGTGGTGGCTCGGCCTCGACGGCGGCCTCTAACGCGCCGGGCGCGGTGATCAACCTGGTCTCTAAAACCGGCGAGGTTGAAGGTGGCTCCATCGGTGTGACCCGCGGTGTGGATTTTGACACCACCCGCGTCGACTTCGAATATGGCTCGCCCATCGGGGACAATTATAATTTCCACATCGGGGGCTTTTACCGTGTTGGTGAGGGGCCGCGTGACGTTGGCTTTACGGGCGAAAATGGGGGCCAGATCAAGGCCAATCTCACGCGTAAATTCGATGACGACAATGGTTTTATCCGGTTCTATTTCAAGCATCTGAACGACCGGGTCCACGCCAACCTGCCACAACCCTTGTTGGTAACGGGCACCGACGACAATCCTGATTTTTCACCCATCGCCGGCTTTGATGGCAGCTCAGATCAGTTGTCGACGGCCAATGTCACCTTCCTGCCGCGTATTGACGGCAATGACGGCCAGATCGAAACCACCGATTTTACCGATGGTTCGCGGTCGCTTGTGACCTCGGTTGGTTTTGAATTTGACCGCGAGGTTGAAGGCTTCCGCGTCAACAACAAATTCCGCTTTTCTGACATCTCGAGCCAGTTCACCGGGATTTTGACCCTGTCGACCTTCAATGCGACAACAGCGGCAGCGGACCTGTTCCCCGGCCAGGGCGCATCTTTGGCCTTTGTTGGCGGTGGGGCGATCCCGACCGGGTCGCTGGCCGGTTTGAACGGCAATGGCTTGATCACCAGCAATCTGGTGTTTGACACCGAAAATGACAGCCTGTCGAACGTGCAAAATGACTTCCGGATTTCGCGGACCTTCAATTTGGACGAAAGCGGCGAGCTGGACATTTCTGTCGGCTATTACAAGAACGTTCAGCAGATCGAGCAAGACTATTTCTTCACCGAATTGCTGCTCGAGGTACAAGGTGACAACGCCCAGGCCATCGACGTCCTCGACGCTGACGGCAATGCGCTGACCACCGATGGGTTCCGGACCTTTGGTATTTTCACCTCGCCGACCTTCGATTTGGAATATGACCGCGACGCGCTATACGGCAATGTCGGATATACCAACAACCGCCTGTCGGTTGATGCCAGCATCCGCTATGAGCGGATCCAGGCCTCTGGCAACAGCACGCAGGGCGGCGGGCCAACTGCACAAACCCAGCAGCCGGTTGATATCAACAATGACGGCGTCATTGACGCCGCCGAGCAGAATATCAACACGCCTGTTCTGACCGCGCTCAATCCCATCAACTATGTTGCGGATTATGTCAGCTTCTCGGTGGGGGCCAACTATCTAATCACCGACGATTTCGCGGTGTTCGCGCGCTATTCCGAAGGCGCATCGGCCAATGCCGACCGTCTGGTGAACGGTGCGGGGGGTGCGGCCTTCATCAACCCTGACGGCAGCCTGCAAGACGAAGACGTTGCCATCGACGGCGTTGATCAGGTTGAGGCTGGTTTCAAATGGGACGCGGGCAATCTGGACCTGCCCGGCAATCTGAGTGTGTTCACCACATTCTTCTATGCTGAAACCGAGGAAAACACAGGCTCGTCGGGCGGTACAGGGGACTTTGTGTTCTCTGTCTCCAACGACTTTGAAGCCTGGGGGATCGAGCTTGAAACCCGCTACACCTCGGATGTGTTCGACTTGTCGGCAGGGGTAACCTACAGCGACTCGGACATTGTGTCGTCGGATGATCCGAACTCGGTCGGTGACACACCGCAGCGGAACGCTGACTGGGTGTATCAGGTGACGGCTGTCGGTAAGCTGGGCGAGTTGTTCCTTGACCGCGCACCCACCGACTTCACGCTGGGGACGTCGATTATCGGCACCAGCGAGTCCTTCACCGAAGCCCCGAACGGCCTTGTGCAGCCGGGCTTTGTTCAGGTGAACCTGTTTGCCAACTATTTCATCACCGACAATCTTCGGTTCAATGCGCAGGTCAACAACCTGTTCGACGAGTTCGGCATTACCGAAGTGGAAGAAGATCTTCTGTCGCAGGGCCTCGCGGCTCCGCAGGCAGGCGGCACCATCGTCCGTGGTCGGCCGATCAATGGTCGGACGATCACAGTCGGCCTGGCCTATGATTTCTAGGCCCTCCCATATGACTGCATGATCAACCCTGCCGGGCCCTTTGGGGCCCGGTTTTTTTTGGGTGCGTCTATCCGCCGTCTTGCGTGTGCGACACTCTTTGCCCTTGTCGATGAACGCGCTAAACTTGCCCCGGCGGGGAGGTTGAGGCATGGCAAAACTCAGTTCAGATGACAGCGCTATTTTGCGCCCGATGTGCGGCGATCCGCGCGTAGTGGATGACCTTGAGCGCCTGGGCCAGGTGCGCCGCATTGGTGCGGGGGCGCTGTTTATCGAGGACAGCGCCGACGACGACGATGTGTTTTTCATCCTTTCGGGTCAGGCGCGGGCGTTTTTGGTGTCGATCGAGGGACGCGAAATGTGGTTGTCGCATTTTGACGCCGGCGAAATCATTGGCGAAATGTCGGCGCTGACCGGGCGGCCACGCTCGGCCTCGGTGGTGGCGGCAACCGATATGCGCGTGCTGGTGATCTCGGCGGCTGGCCTGCGCGATGTGCTGGACCGCCACGGCCGCTTTGCCCGAAACATTGCCGAGCGTGTGGCCGCGCGCCTCTACACAACAACCCAGCAGATGTTCGCTGCCGCCATCAGCCCGATGGACCGGCGCCTGCAGGATATGCTGTTGAAAAAATCCACCAGTCAGGGCGAAAACATGCCCCAGCGGGTGATTGCACCCGTCCCGGTGCTGAGCGAATTGGCGCTGGAATTGGGGACCACGCGCGAGACGCTGTCGCGGACGTTGAACAAACTGATCCGCCTGGGCCAAATTGTCCGGCGGCCTGATCATTTGCTGCTGTTGGGTGACCTGGACTAAGCGCCCCGATCAAGCCCTCCGATTAGGCGCCGCGCCTGCGCAGGCTGTATAGCGGTTTTTCCGGCAAGCCCTTGCGCAGGGGTTTGCGGCCAGCCGGTTCGCACACATAGGTCTGCGGCGCGGATAAATTGAGCATCGCGGCAAAAGCCTCGCTGGCATAAATCGACCCCGGCGGCGTGGCGGGTTCGATCCGGGCGGCGAAAATGACCTCGGTGCCGTAGGCGTTGGCAGCACCGGTCACCGGGTCTTGGGCGAAATGCGCAGGTCCAAAATGCGCCCCGACACGGAGCGCGAGGTTATGCGGCAGGCCGAGCCCGCCAAGGTCCAAAGCCTCAAAGGCATCGCGCAGAGCAAAGGCCGCGTGCGCGGCGGCGGATACGGTCTCATAGCCCAGAAAAATGCCGTCGCCCCAGCTGTTGGCAATCAGGGGGGCTGCGCCTAACCCGGTATAGGCGGCGACCAGTGCGGGCAAAACGGTGCCGACAAAGTGCGGGATTTGCCCCTCGCGCATGGCGCTGAAATTGGCGATATCGGCAAAAATCATCGCGCTGGGTGACCGCGGAGTGTTCGCTACGTTTGCCGGGGCTGGGCGCGGCGCGCGCCCGATCGGCGGAAAAATGCTCTGATGATTGCCGCTTTGCCGCCACAGAGCCCCCGCCCGTGCTGTGACCGAGGCCGCAAGGTCGCGCCCCTCGGTCATTACCAAAATCTGATGCGCTCTGGTGGCGTAGCGCTGAGCATAGAGCCGCGCCCGCCCCATTGCCACTACATTGGCCAAATCCCGGTCGAGATCGTCGCTGCTGTCTTCGTGCGGTGCGTGGCTTTCAAGGCTTGTTGCCTGCGCTATAAGGGCGCGAAAGCGCGCGACCCACGCCTCGCCGTATGGGCGCACAGATGTGGCTTCAAAGTATTGAACGGCAGCGGGCAGGATGACATGCAGCTCGGCCCCTGCCGCCAGCACGGCCTCGGCGATGACGATATCCGCCCCCGCCGCCAATGCGCCGTATCCGCGACCGACCTTCATCGCCTTCAGTGCGGATTGCACCTCGAACTGCAACGCCTTCTCGGCGTCGGGGTTGACACCCGCTTGCCAGATCTGTCCGGCGAAATGAACGGTGCCCGGCAGGCGGTACGCGTCAAGCCACGCGAAATCTTGCCCGGTTTCGCGGGCGATCAGGTCAAACTGATGGAGGGTGGAGGCGACCGCGTCGGCGTCGGCGGACGGGCAACCGGCGGCTCTGGCCATAGAGGCATTTGCTTTGTCTGCCGCGCCCAAAAGCAGATGCGCCTCGGCCTCGGTGGCGAAGCGGTAATAGTCGGATGCACGGCCCGGTGTCCCGGCCGCGCCGTCCTCGGTGCACTGGCTCAGAACGCCGCGCGCCAGCTGTTCGGCCTGGGGTTTGTCGCCAGAGAGGGAGAACAACGTCGCGGCATTGATGCCGGAATAGCTGCCCTGCGTCTCTCTATACGCGCGGGCATAGGCCGCACCCGCGCGTTGAAACAGCGCCCGCCGCGCGTCGCCCGACGCCTCCAGCGCGCGCGCCTTCAGCATGCGGCCTTCGAGTGCCAGATGATCCTCGTCCTGCGGCATGCCTGCCGCGCGCAGCAGGCGAAACGCCTTTTCCGCCTGCTCCAACGCGCCCGAGCGGATCAGGGTGAGGATATGGACGCGGTCAGCGGGCGTGGGGCCCATCTGCGATCATCCAAACCCGGAAACAAACCCAGGCGGGTGTGCACCGTCATGCGCAAGTAGTGGCTTATTATGTTTATCGTCGGATTTATGACCATGATCATGGCTATGGCCATTACCGTGGCCCAATACATGGGGCGAGGCCTTGATGCTTTTGTCATACCAGTTGAACTGAAACGGCACGCGCAGCTTATTGTGCCCAGCGGGCAAACGCTGAACCAACTGGGATGCCTTTGACGCGGCAACATCGCAAACAAACCATGCATTCCGGCCAAAGCCACCTGTGCGGAGAATAAATTTTTCGCCCGTATCGCTCAACAGATCCATTGGCACAATGGCCGGCGAGGCAAATTCAAGGCCTTTATCTGCATCTTGCTCGTTAAACAGTTTGTCACCGATGCGAAAACAAAACACGCACAGTCCGTCACTCGGTTGAAAGTGGAAATCGAGCGAGTTGGAGTGCTTAAGAGTGTCGCGGGCTGGCAGTTTATGGCTCAAGTCCTCATCTGGTGCGCCGGTAAAATTTCTTGCCTGGAGAAAAGCGATCACCTCACTGTCCACATGGTTTGTCCCCGGAAGGCCGTAGGTGTGCATTTTTTCATAAAAAACTATGCCTGAGGATGAGTTATGCGCGATTTCAAAATATCGCAGTGTCTTGACCAATAGCTGTGTCATGGCTTGCTCCTTTCCATAAGCAGGTCAATGCTGCGCTCGAACGCAGCCCATTTTTGATTGTCGCGGTCGTGCGCGGCGAGTTGTCGCGCCTCGGCAAGCGCTGCGCGCAGATAATCGCGTGCTTCAGTTTTACGGTCCTGATCGATCAGGCTTTTGGCATAAGCGCGGTACAGCTCGACCTTTTGCTCGCGCCACAGCCGGTTTTCGGGGTCTGCATCGGTCAGTGTGTGGACAATATCGATATAGCGCCGTTCGCTGGCCTGGGCGGCGTCTTCGTTTCCACCCAAGCGTTCGGCGCTTGCGAGCCATTGCAGATTGAAAGCAAAGGCATAGGCGATCCCGTGATTGTCCGGGCGCAGGGCGGCGAGTGCATCGCTGTAGAAAACGGTGGCGCGGCCGTCTTCGATACCCGGATCTTCCGGGTC
>JASBSO010000069.1 GCA_030148905.1 Kordiimonadaceae bacterium
AGCATGGAGAAGGAAGTCCAGCTTGCCAAAGCGTTTTTCAACCTCGGCGAACAGCGCGTCGATCGATGCGGCGTCAGACACATCGCACGGGTGAATAAAATCGCTGTCAACGCGGGCGGCCAGCGGGGTAATGCGCTTCAACAGGGCGTCACCCTGATAGGAAAAGGCAAGCTCCGCGCCTTCTGCATGGCATTTCTGGGCGATGCCCCACGCCATGGACCGTTCATTCGCGACCCCCATGATGAGGCCCTTTTTCCCCTCTAACAGCCCAGCCATACACTTATCCTTTCTGGCGTTTTTGTTATCCTACAATGCGCGACCGATGCGTCAATCCGCAGATTGGGTCTCGCTTTCCAGGTCTGCCCCCCGTTCATGCGTATAGGCGGCGTTCAGCTCGACACCCAACACAAATCCAAGGCTTACAAAAAAACAAAACAGCTGGGTGACGATCATCCCAGCCAATGATCCATATGTGACGTCATACCCGCCAGCGTATTGAAGATAAACCGAAAACCCTTTGGCAGTAGCGAAAAAAACGATCAAAGCCATCAGCGTGCCGGGCCAGTAAAGGGGCTTGGACACGCGGCGGGGGGTCAGGGCCACAAACATTCCATATAAGCCAAAAGCCAGCAGCATCGGCCCCACCAGCGTTGCCCCCAGTTGAATCAGTTCCGAGAGGCCCTCGGCGACGGACTGCGGAAACAGGCTTTCAAAGGCGGCGATCAGGGGGTTTGTCACTACCAGCAAAATCATCGCAGAGAGCACCGACAAGGCCCCCAGAACCACAACCGCCAAGCTTTCCAGCCTGCGCCGCCACAGGGCGGCGGCATTTTCGCGACCAAAGGCTTTGACAAACACACCGCGCGCAGCTTCCACGCCGCTGCCCGCCGTCCAGATGGCAAACAGGATCGAGGTCGACAAGATCCCCGCGCCGGTGTTGCGAATGATCCCATTGATCGGACCTTTGAGCACCTTGGAGATTTCCGGTGGCAGTTCATCCAAGACATAGGCAACCGCCTCAAGCCCGCGCTCGGTCTGCCCCAGTTGGCCCGAGAGCGCGACGAGGAAAATCAAAAACGGAAACAACGACAACATGGTCAAAAAAGCCAGGTTGCCCGCGGCCATAAACCCGTCATTGCGGAAAAACAGGCCCAAGGCGCGGCTCCAGATGCTGGCGTGCCGCATGGCCTTAGACCGAAGATCGCCCTTGGGCTGGGGTCGGCTCATTTTAAGCCTGCTTGCGCCCTAAGCTGGTCGCCGTAGCGGCCACCCCATTCCTTGATCGCGGCTTCAAGCTTGGTGTCGCGGTCTTTGGGCAGCATCACCCGCAGTGTCACATAAAGGTGGCCGACCTGATCGCGTCTGCGGATCCCCTTGTCGCGCAGGCGCAACCGCCGCCCGGTTGACGAGCCGCGCGGCACCCGAACGGTTAACCGTCCGCGCGGTGTCGGCACCTCGATATCGCCGCCGAGGATTGCCTCGTCGACCGAGATCGGCAGTTCCAGATGAATGTCCAAACCTTCACGGCGAAAATAGGGGTGTTTGGCGACATTGACCTGTATCAGCGCATCGCCCGCCTTGCCGCCGCCAAATCCGGGGCCGCCTTGGCCCGCAAGGCGAATCACTTGCCCGTCCTGTATGCCGGCGGGGACCTTGATATCCACCTCGCGCCCGTCGTTCAGGCGCAAGCGCCGCGTTGTGCCATTGACCGCCTCTTCAAAGCCGATGGTGACCTCATAGGTGATATTGAGGCCGCTGCGCTGCCCGGGCCCGCGGTTGAAGCCGCCGGTGCTGGAACTTTTGCCCTTACCGGCGCGCCCGCCGGTAAAGCGGAAAAATTCCGAAAACATGCTTTGCGCATCATCAAGGTCAAACTCGGTGTGGCCGCCCGCCCGGTGAAACGGCCCGCCGCCACCCGCGCCGCCAAAGGGCGCGCGTTCATTGCCGTTTTCGTCAATCTCGCCGCGGTCATAGCGCGCGCGTTGTGCTTGATCGCCGAGAATCGCATAGGCCGCCGAGATTTCCTTGAACTTTTCGGCGATCTCGGGTTTGTCGGCATTTCGGTCGGGGTGATAGTCTTTTGCAAGCCGACGATAGGCGCGTTTGATCTCGTCGTCGCCGCAACCCTTTTTTAATTCCAATATATCGTACAAATCTCGCATAGACTGTCTTATTGGTAATATATGCGGGCGTTTCAAGGCCGAAGATTGTGACGCCTGTGTCCGTTGATGTTTGGCGGCGCCCAGCAAGTGAAAAGGAGACCCTATGCCAAGGATGCCTGACCCGGTTGTCACACAGATTCGCGCCTGGCACGACGAGGCTGCCAAAACCGAACCCAATGACCCAACCGCAATGGCGCTGGCAACCGCATCGCCGGATGGCTGGCCCAGCGTGCGTATGGTCTTGCTGAAATCGGTCGATGCGGACGGCTTTGTGTTTTATACCAACAAGGAAAGTCAGAAAGGCGAGGAATTGGCGGCCAATCCCAAAGCGTCGCTGTTGTTCCATTGGAAGACAACGCGCCGTCAAATCCGCGTGACCGGGACGGTCAGCCATGTCAGCGACACTGAGGCCGATGCGTATTTCGCCTCGCGCCCACGGCAAAGCCAGCTTGGTGCGATTGTGTCGCAGCAATCGCGTCCCATGGCTGATCGTGCGGCGTTTGAGGCCGAATTTATGGCACTGCGCGACGAATATGGCGATGAACGCCCGATTGAGCGCCCGGCCTATTGGGGCGGCTATCACATCGACCCAGTGCATCTGGAATTTTGGATTGATCGGCCTTACCGCCTGCACGAGCGCCAGATTTACCGCTGGGACGAGGCGGCGCAAAACTGGTCCTATGGTTTGGTCTATCCATAGCCGAATTCGGCGTTAGACTGCGGACATCAGACGAATTGAGGGGAGGGCGGCTGTGCAGCTGTGCCAGGTTCCGCATATTGTCATGGAAGATGGCCTTGCCAGCCGCATTGGCGAGCAGCTGTCCGCACGCTTTGACGTGCAACGGGTGTTGCTGATCACCGACAAGGATTTGCTGGCGCTGGGATTGGTCGCACCGGCAGAGGCCTCGCTGCGCGAAGCGGGTTACGGGGTAGACATCTACACCGATGTCAGCCCCGACCCACCCGACCGGCAGGTGCTGGCCGCCGCGCATGCGGGCAAGGCGGCTGGGGCCGAGCTTGTTATCGGCTATGGCGGCGGCAGTGTCATGGACGTGGCCAAGGTTTCGGCGGCACTGATTGCGGGCGAGCAGCAGCTTGAAGATATGTACGGCGTTGACCGGGTGCGCGGGCGCCGCCTGCCGCTGGTGCAGGTGCCAACAACGGCGGGCACCGGCTCGGAAGTGACCAATGTTGCGGTGATCACCACCGGTGCGACCACCAAAAGCGGCATTGTCAGCCCTGTGCTCTATGCCGATATGGCGCTGCTTGACCCCAAATTGACCCTTGGTCTGCCGCGCGCGGCGACCGCTGCCACCGGCATTGACGCGATGGTGCACGCGATTGAGGCCATTACCTCCAAGCGGCTTAAAAATCCGGTGTCGGATATGCTGGCGGTTGCGGCTCTCAAACATTTGAGCCGGGCGCTTGTGCCCGCCTGCACCGATGGGGGCAACCTTGAGGCCCGCCGCGATATGCTATTGGGCGCGATGATGGCAGGTCAGGCTTTTTCCAACGCGCCGGTGGCGGCGGTGCATGCGCTTGCCTATCCGTTGGGCGGGCATTTTCATCTCAGCCACGGACTGTCCAACGCGCTGGTGCTGCCGCATGTGTTGAAGTTCAACGCCGATATGGCCGCACCGCTTTACGGTGAACTGGGCACGGCGATGGGGCTGTCGGGCGGGTGCGAGAAATCTTGCTGTTTTGCGTTTCTCGATTGGCTTGAGGACCTCGCCGTGCGCACGGGCGTGGAACGACGGCTGCGCGATGTGGGGATCGTCGAAGACGATGTCGCATTGCTTGCCCGCGAGGCGATGAAGCAGGACCGCTTGTTGATCAACAACCCCAAACCCCTGACCGAGGGCGACGCCCGGGCGATTTACGAGGCGGCCTGGTAATGGCGCGGCCTGGCTTTTTGCCGCGCCGCGCTTACCCCTACACCTCCGAGTTGGGGACGCGCTGGGCCGACAATGACCAATACGGTCATGTCAATAATGTTATATATTACAGCTATTTTGACACCATTATTAATGCAATGCTTATTGAGCGCGACCTGCTGGACACTCAGGGCGGCGACAGCATTGGTCTGGTGGTTGAAACCGGCTGTCGCTATGCCGAGCCGCTGTCTTTTCCGGACCGGATTTGGGCAGGGCTGGCTATTCGCCGCATCGGCACCAGCAGCATCACCTATCAGGTGGGATTGGGCCGGACCGGTGCAGAAAGCATTGCAGCCGAGGGGCATTTCACGCATGTCTATGTGGACCGGGAGACCCGACGGCCAATGCCGATAAATGACGGTATGCGGGTGGGGCTTGCCGATTTGATTTTACCAGAGTGAGGGAGCGCTGAGCAGTATGGATGTCAAAGACAAGGTGATCATTGTCACCGGCGGGGCCAGCGGTATCGGCAAGGCGCTGGCAGAACTATTTATCGCAGAAGAGGCGGCCTTCGTGGCTATTGCCGACATGAACGCAGACGGTGCCGCCAGCGTTGCTGCCGCGCTCGGGGGCCGGGCGGCGGCGTATGCGCTGGATGTGTCGGACGGCGCCGCCGTTCAGGCCGTGGTCGACGACGTGCGCACCAAGGCCGGGCCGGTTGATCTTTACGTCTCGAACGCCGGTATTCTTTTCACCGATGCGCCCGATTTTACCTGTATCAGCCAGTCAGACGCCCAGTGGCAAAAGATATGGGAGGTCAATGTCTTTGCTCATATTCTGGCGGCGCGCGCGGTGCTGCCCGACATGATCAAACGCGGTGCGGGTGGCTTTATCATCACCGCATCGGCGGCAGGTTTGCTGAGCCAGATCGGCGATACCAGCTATTCCACCACCAAACATGCCGCCGTTGGTCTGGCCGAAAGCATGGCGATCAGCCACGGCGATGACGGCATCTATGTGGCCGCGCTGTGCCCGCAGGCGGTAGAAAGCAATATGACCATCGGTGCCGAGGGCAGCTCGGCGGCGCTCGACGGCATCATGCCGGCGGACGAATTGGCGCGCCGCACACTGGCCGCCATGCGGGCCGGGCAGTTTATGATCCGCCCGCACGAGCAGGTGGAAGAGTATTTCAAAGCCAAAGCCGAGAATTATGACCGCTGGGTTGGCGGTATGCGCAAGTTAAGGCGCGGTTTGATGGCCAAAAACGGGCGCCCGATGTAAGGGGGAGACACAGGCAATGACAGCACAAAACCAAACCATCGATATGCGCAAAGGTGAAGAACTGACCGCCTCGGCCATCGACCCGATTTTGAAAGAGCGTATTCCCGGCCTGAAGGGCACGCCGGTCATCCGCCAATTTCCGTCCGGTCAGTCGAACCTGACCTATTCGATCGTTTACGGCGACACACGCCTTGTCTTGCGTCGCCCGCCCTTTGGCACCAAGCCCAAATCGGGGCATTCGATGATCCGCGAATTTCGGGTGATGAACGCACTCAAACCGGTTTACCCGGCCGTCCCGCCCACCTATTTTCATGTCGGCGATGACGACAGCCCCTTGGGTGCCGAGTTTTATGTGATGGCTGAAGTGCCAGGATATAAACTTGGCCGCGACCTGCCAAAGGATTGGACGCTTTCGGACGCGGATATTCACACGCTCGGGCTTGGATTTTTTGACAAACTGATCGAACTGCATCAGGTCGACTTTGCGGCCATTGGCCTTGGTGATTTTGGCAAGCCCGAAGGTTATGTCGAACGGCAGATCAAGGGCTGGAACGCCCGCTATGACAAGGCACGCACCCCCGATGTGGAAGAATTCCGCGATGTGATGGACTGGCTGGAGGCCAACCGGCCCGAGGCTGAGGTTGGGCATGCGATTGTGCACGGCGATTACCGGCTCGACAATGTGATCCTCAACGATGTCGACCCGTTCAAGATCGAGGCGATTTTGGACTGGGAAATCTCGGCGCTTGGCGACCCGCTGATGGATTTGGGCAATACGTTGGCCTACTGGATTCAGGAAGACGACCCCGCACCGGTGCAAATGATGCGCATGCAGCCCTCAAGCGCCCCCGGCATGCCCAAGCGCGGCGAGATCATCCGCTATTATGCTGATAAAACCGGCTATGACGTGTCGAATTTCAAGGTCTATATGGCTTACGGCGTGTTCCGCCTCGCAGTGATTTTGCAGCAGATTTACTACCGCTATTATCACGGCCAAACCCAAAACGACCATTTCGCGCGCTTCAAGGATCAGGTGAATCTCTTGGGCAATCATGCCCGCAGGGTGATTGAGGACTAGGGTCAGGACCCTAGACGCCCTCAATCCTCAAGCGCGGCCTTGGCCTCGTCGGTCAATCGGATCAGGCTTTCCTGCGCCGTTGAGGCGATCAGCAGCCCGTCGCGGCGGTAGAGCGCCCCGCGCGCCAGACCGCGGCCCTGGCCCGCCCAATAGCCCTCGGTTTTATAATAAATCCAGTCGTCAACGCGGTAATCGCGACTGTGGAACCACATGGCGTGGTCAAGGCTGGCCACCGTTTTGAGGCGCGGATCGCGCGGCACCATCGCGTGCGGGCGCAGGTTTGATGACAGAAAGGCAAAATCGCTGCAATAGGCCAGAAGGCGTGCGTGCAGGTCATGGTCGTCGCCGATGGGCTCCTTCAGCCGCAGCCAATAGCCCGCCACCGAGTCCTTGGGTTCGGGGTTTTCCAGGTCCATCCGGTCGACGCTGCGCATTTCAAAGGGCAACACCGGGCGGTGCTTGGCACTTGGGGCCGCCAGTGCACGCAGTGCCTTGCGGTAATAGTCCTCGTCGTCGGTCAGTGCTTCCGGCGGCGGCACATCGGGCATGTTGATCTGGTGGCTGACGCCGCCTTCGCCGCGGTGAAAGCTGGCGGACAGGGCAAAGATCGCCTCGCCGTCCTGGATCGCCACCACCCGGCGCGTGGCAAAGCTGCGCCCATCGCGGATCGGGTCAACATCATAGATCACCGAGCGCTCGGCATTGCCGGGCCGCATGAAATAGCTGTGAAAACCGTGCAGGTGAAACTCATCCGAAATGGTGGAGGTTGCTGCCTCGCAGGCCTGTGCCAAAATATGCCCGCCAAAGACATGACGGTTGGGCCAGTCATTGGGCTGGCCTTCGAACAAAAGGCGGTCAAGCCGGCTCAGTTTCAGCCGGTTCAAAGTATCTTGAACCAGAGACAAGGGCGTATCCTTATGATTTAGTCGCGGTAGCTTGGGTCGATCCGGTCCAGCTTGCGCATCAACGCCGGCCACAAGAGAGTGTCAGCCCCGTCATCGCCAGCCACGCGGGTCAGGTCCACAAGCGCCTGATCGATCGAAGCCTCCGACGGTTTGTGAATAGGCAGGCCCGTTGCGTGGGTCAATACCTGAATTTTGCAAGCCTTTTCCAGAAAATACATCAATTCAAACGCCTTGGGCACCGAGCGACCAATGGTCAGTGTGCCGTGATTACGCAGAATGATCGCGCGCTTGTCGGCGATGTCAGCCTCCAGGCGTTCGCGTTCGCCGTCATTGACGGCAAAGCCCTCATAGTCGTGATAACCGACCACGCTCCACGGCGGGATGGCGGTTTGGCTGTGCGGGGTCAGGCCGTCTTTCAGGTTGGAGACCGCAATGCCATAATCGGTGTGAAGGTGCATCACCGTCTGCGCGTCGTCGCGCGCGGCGTGGATGGTGGAATGAATAACAAAGCCCGCCTTGTTCACATGAAACGGCGTGTCCAAGAGCTTGTTACCGTTCAGGTCGATCTTCACCAGGCTGGAAGCGGTGATTTCATCAAACATCAAGCCCAGCGGGTTGATCAGAAAATGATGGTCGCCGTCTGGCACGCGCGCCGAGATATGGGTGTAGATCAGGTCATCCCACCCATAATGCGCCGCCAACCGGTATGCGGCGGCAAGCTGCACGCGTATGGCCCATTCTTCTGGTGAAACCTTGTCCTGTACCGAAGGAATATCCAACCGCGTGGCACCGTCCATTGTCGCTCTCCCTGATCACCGTAGATCTTTGCATGTAAGTTTACGCGGATGTCATCCTTATGGCGAGCGTCTTTTGTCGCGTCCTTGTTGATAAAATAGTCGCACCGCCGCCCGCGACAGCCCGGCAATACTGGGTATGGCCGAGGGCTGGCCCGCCTTTGCCGCCGCAATCCAGGCCCGACCGCGAAACCGGCTGATCAGCAAAATCGCTTTGGTGATATAATCGCCGATGATGACCGCATACATCGCCTCGATCGGGGCGCCGAGCCACAGCATGATGGCGCCCAGCGAGAACCGGGCGACAATATTGCCCATAATGGTAACAAACAGCGGATAGCGCGTATCGCCCGCGCCCCGCAAGGCGCCACCCAAGGCAAATTCGATGCCCATCAAGGGCTGCACCACCGCCAGAATCAGGATGAAACTTGCGGTCAGCGCCTGAATATCCACGTCCTGCGACAACAGCGCGGCCAGCGGGTCGCGAAATCCGGCGGTGGCAACGGCGATCATCGCCATGCTGGCCGCCGCCAGCCGCATGGTGGCCCAGCCGCTGTCACGGGCGGCCAGTTCGTCTTCGGCCCCCAGGGCTTGTCCGGTCAGTGTTGCGCTTGCCGTGCCAAATCCCAACCCCACAACAATACACACGCTGAGGACGGAAATACCGATCCCGTAGGCGGCAAAGGCGGCATTCCCAAATTGGGCAATCAGCGCCATAAACGCCAAGAAGCTGATTTGCAGCATCATTTGTTCCAGCGCTGCGGGCAGGCCGATCCGAAGCAGGTCACCCAGTAGCCGCGTATCAAAAAGCGCTTTGATATCAAAACGCAGTGGGCAGGCCGGGCGCAGCCAATATCCCAAGAAAACCAGCATGGCGATGCCCTGACCAAGCGTCCAGGCCCACAACACGCCGTTCAGCCCCATTGGGGCGATGCCGTATCCGCCCTCGACAAACCAGAAGGACAAAATGATCGCCAGAATATTCGACACCCCGGTCAGGTGCATAGGGAAGTTCACCTCGCCGATCGCCCTGAGCGCCATGGCAAAGATCAGAACCAGTGCAAACACCGGATTGACGAGGGCGACCACCCGAATGAACTCAAGCGCCAATGTGCGGGCGTCGCCGGTCAATGAAAACAGGTCAACAAACACGCCGCCAAAGCCGTACACCACAAGGCTGAGGGCAAGCGCGATGATCAGCGCCAGCATCAGCGATGCACTGGTGGCGGCCGATGCCGCCTTTGCATCCTTGCCGCCCCAGGCCCGCGACACCAGGGCGGTGGTCGCAACCGACAGCGCCATGGCCGCACTCATCATCAAAAACTGTACGCGCGACCCCGCCACCAGCGCCGCACTGGCCTCGCTGCCCAGCGGAGCAACAATGGCCAGATGCGCAAAGGTGACGGCAACGAACAGAATGTTCGAAATTATATTCGGCCCCGCCAGGCGCCAAACCGTTTGATAGTCAACATTTTGCGCCAGATGCGACACGCCCTTGCTCCTCTGATGTGTCTTTACGGTACACAGGGACCAAAGGTCAAAGCCTTCGGTAAGGGATGTCATCCAACGGGTGGTTCGGTGCATACAAAAGGGCATGCCTCAGTCGACGTCTGCATCGCCGCTCCCCCTTGCGACCAAGCTATTTTACGGCGTGGGACAAATGGTGTGGGGAGCAAAGGACCTGTTGTTCCATATTTTGCTGCTGTTTCATTATCAGCAGAATTTGGGCCTGTCGGGCACGCTTTTGGGGGTGGGCGCGGTTGTTGTGCTGATCCTTGATGCGGTCACCGACCCACTGGTGGGGCATCTGTCTGACCGCACGCAAACCCGCTTTGGCCGTCGGCACCCCTATATGGCGGTCTCGGTCATCCCGATTGCGCTGTGCTTTTACGCGGTGCTCAATCCACCCTCGGGGCTTGGTACAGTGGGTCTTTTTGCGTGGTATGTGGCCTTTTCGGCCTTGTCGCGGGTGATGGTGACACTGTTTACCGTGCCGCACACGTCGCTCGCCGCCGAACTGACCGAAGATTATGATGAGCGCACCAATCTTTTCGGCTTTCGTATCGGCTTTGGATATTTGAGCGCGCTTGTGCTGCAAATCATTGTTTTGGGCTTTGTGTTGAGCGACGACAGCGGCGGCCTTGGCAATCAGAGCGCTTATGGACTGGTGGGTGCGATCATTGCCGGGGTGGCGCTTGTGGGCGGGGTCATCAGCATCGTGGGCACAGCGAACCGAATAGGCGACCTTCATGCCCGGCAGCGCAAGGCCAGCGACGCACCGTGGTGGCACGCTTTGCATGAATTTGTGCGCGCTTTGTCGCTGAAAAATTTTCGGCTTTTTATGGTATCCAGCATGATGTACGGCTTGTTGCTTGGGGTCGCCCAAAGCCTGATCCTGCACATGCTGGATTTTTATTATCAGTTTTCCGACCTGCAAAAGGCCGGTTTGATGGCCGTCATTCTATTGTCGCTTGTGCCCGCGCACTATCTGGCCGGGTGGAGCACCGCCCGCATGGGCAAGGCCCGCGCGGCGGCGCTCACCTTGCTGATCGGCGGGGCTTTTGGCTCGGGGCATGTGACGTTGAAGCTGATGGGTGTGCTGCCCGAAGCCGGCACATCAAACCTGTTTTACTGGATCGCCGGGCTCGTATGGATCAATCAAAGTTTTTTGATCGCCTATCTGATTGTTCAGGGGTCGATGATCGGTGACATCGTCGACGAATATGCCGCCAAAACCGGAAAGCATCAGGCGGGGGTCTTTGCGGCGGCGCAGGTGTTTATTTCCAAAATTCCTTTTGGCATTGGTGTGTTATGCGCCGGTCTGATTTTGGATATCAGCGGCTTTGCTCCGGGCATGCCCCCAGGCGCAGTGGAGGCAGATATACTGATCCGTTTCGGGTGGTTTGTCGGGCCAGGGCTGTTTCTGGTGACGCTGGGGGCGATCTTTCCGTTGGTGTTTTACGATCTGACAAAAGAACGTCTTGAACAGCTTCGATCTTCTCTTCAAGATACAGGCAAGGGACGCCCCAATGCGGGCACACATCAAGGGACGGAGTATTATCGGTGAGTCTTGACGAATTTCGCGCCGAGGTGCGCGATTGGCTGGAGGTGAATTGTCCGGCATCCATGCGCACGCCCATGGCCAGCTTTGACGAAGCCTGCTGGGGCGGGCGGCATTTTGAATTCGCCTCCGACGATCAGCGGCTGTGGTTGGAGCGCGCTGGCGAAAAGGGCTACACCGTCCCTACCTGGCCCAAGGAATATGGCGGCGGCGGTCTCAGCAAAGACGAAGCCAAAATTCTCGCCGAAGAGATGAAGCGCATCAATGCCCGCCCGCCGCTGGTCAGCTTTGGCATTTGGATGCTGGGCCCGGCGCTTTTAAAATTTGGCTCGCACGAGCAAAAGCTGGAACATATCCCCAAAATCGCCCGTGGTGACATCCGTTGGTGCCAGGGCTACAGCGAACCCGGCGCCGGGTCTGACTTGGCGTCACTGCGCACCAAGGCCGAAGACAAGGGCGATCACTGGCTGGTAAACGGCCAAAAAGTTTGGACCAGCTACGCCGACAAATCCGACTGGATTTTCTGCCTGGTGCGCACCGAACCCGACGCGCCGAAGCACGAGGGCATCAGCTTTCTGTTGTTCGACATGGAAAGCGCAGGTGTATCCACCAAGCCGATCAAGCTGATCTCGGGCTATTCGCCATTTTGCGAAACCTTTTTTGATGATGTCACCGTGCCCAAGGGCCAATTGGTCGGCGAGCGCGGCAAGGGCTGGACAATCGCCAAATATCTGTTGACGCACGAGCGCAAAATGATCGGCGATATCGGCGCGCCAACGCCGCTGAGCCAGCTTGCGCGCGAAAAGCTGGGCACCGAGGGCGGCCAGTTGGAAGACGCCATGCTGCGGTCTGAAATTGCCCGGCACGAGATTGATGCGGCGGCCTTCATGTTCACCGTGCAACGCGCCACGGATGAGGCCAAGGCGGGGGCAAGCCTCGGGGCGTTTTCATCAGCGCTCAAATATGTGGGGACCGAGCTCAACAAGGACCGGCACGAAAAGCTGCTGAAAATCCATGGCAGCGAGGCTTTTGAATGGGAAGGGCAGTTTTCCCGCGACGGTGCGGTCGCCAAAGACTGGCTGAGGACCAAAGCCAATTCGATTGAAGGCGGCACATCCGAGGTGCAGCTCAACATTATTTCCAAGCGTATTTTAGAATTGCCAGACCGCTAAGCGGTTAAGGGGACGATATCCATGAGTTTGACCTTGAATGAGGAGCTGCAGCTTCTCAAAGAGTCGGCGGACGGCTTTTTTGCAGAAAAATCTCCGGTCAGCGACCTGCGCGATTTGCGCGACCGTGAAGATGAGGTCGGCTACCGCGCTGATTTGTGGCAGGATATGGCCGAGATGGGCTTTGTCGGTATCTTGCTGCCTGAAGAGGCTGGCGGTGCTGACTTTGGCTATGTCGGCGCTGGCCTTGTGGCCGAGGCCATGGGGCGTCAACTCACCGCCTCGCCGTTTTTGGCGCATTCGGTGGTTGCGGCAAGCCTTTTGAAGGCTCTTGGTGATGAAGACCGGCTGGGTGCGCTTGCTGCGGGCGACGAATTGTATACCGTTGCCATCGATGAAGGCCCGCGCTTTGATCTGGCAGGCACCAAGATGACGGCGACACAGGCAGGCGGCGGCTACACCCTGTCGGGGCTCAAGACCTTTGTGCCTGACGGGCATGTCGCCGATCATATCCTTGTTGTGGCGCGCACGTCGGGTACGGCGGGCGAGACAGACGGCCTCAGCGTCTTTCAGGTCGACAAGGGCGCCAAGGGCCTGATCGCCGACCGCACGATCATGGCCGATAGCCGGAACTGGGCCAAGCTCAGCTTCAACGCTACACCTGCAACACTGGTTGGCACGTTGGACGGTGCCTACAGCGCTGTTGAGCGCGCCACCGACCTTGCCAACACCGTTATTGCGGCGGAACTTCTCGGCATTGCCGAGGAATGTCTGACGCGCACAACCGATTATCTGAAGGAACGCCAGCAATTCGGTGTCACCATCGGCACCTTTCAGGCGCTGCAGCACCGGGCGAGCCACCTGTTTTGTGAAATCGCGCTGACCCGCTCGGCGGTCCTCAAAGCCCTGCAAACGGCGGACGAGGGCGGGCCCGTTGGCTGGTTTGCCGCGCTGGCCAAGGCGCGGGCGATCAAATCGGCCGAGCTTGCCACCAATGAAGCGATTCAGATGCACGGCGGTATCGGCATGACCGACGAATACGACATCGGGTTTTATATCAAGCGGGCGCGGCCGCTCGCGCACCTGTACGGCGACTATAATGTGCAGGCGGATCGCTTCGCCGCACTGTCGGGATATTGAGGGGAGACAACCATGGCGGGCCTAAGTGACATTCAGCTTCCTGAAGTGCCAGAAGGCACGCCGATCAATGACCTGATTGCGGGCCTTGTGCGGCCGGGCTCGCCCTTGGAGATGGGCGAGGTGGAGCTGAACGGCGTCACCTTTAACGGCTTCAAGGCTCAGCCACCAACGATGCGCGAAGCTTATATGATGATGGCAGCGCACGGCGACAAGGAAGCCATTTATTATGAAGGCGAGCGCTACAGCTTTGCCGAAACGCTGGCCCGCGCCGGACGGCTGAGCCACCGGTTGGTGGACGATTTTGGCGTCAAACCTGGCGATAAGGTCGCCATCGCTATGCGCAATTACCCCGAATATATCTTTGCCTATCTGGCGATCACCGCTGCGGGCGGTGTTGCGGTGCTTCTGAACGCCTGGTGGGGCGCGGAAGAATTGAGTTTTGCCCTCAAGGACAGTGGCGCAAAGCTTGTCATCGCCGACGAGCGACGCACCGACATCCTGATCCCGCAAGCGGATGCAATGGACTTGACTCTGATCGAGGTGCGCGGGCCAGACCGCGGCGATGGGCGCATTCATGCCATGGCCCCCTTGTTGGACGACGCGGGCAAGGCCGGTTTCCCGACAACGCCCATCGCACCTGATGATGATGCACATATGATGTACACGTCCGGATCGACCGGCTTCCCCAAGGCGGCCGTGCATACGCACCGGGCATGCGTGTTTGTGTTGATGACCTGGGTGGTGCTGGCGCTGGCGCTGAAAATGTCGCGCAAAATCGGCGATGACGAGGTGCCTGTTGCGCTGGTCGCGGTGCCGTTTTTCCATATTACGGGCCTGATGCCGGTGATGCTGGTGTCGATGACGCTGGGGCGCAAGCTGGTGATCATGTACAAATGGAGCGCCAAAAACGCCTGCGAACTGATCGAACAGGAAAAGGTCACCGGCTTTTCGGGCGTACCGACCATGGGCTATGAGCTCGCCACCTATCCCGACCGTCATAAATACGACCTCTCGTCGATGAAGGATATTGGCGGCGGCGGGGCCGCGCGCCCGGCCGAGCATGTGCGGCTGCTCGAAGACAATCTGAAGGTGAAGCCGGGCCTTGGGTACGGCCTCACTGAAACCAATTCGATCGGCGCGGTGATCACCGACGAAGACTATAAGAAACGCCCCAACAGCACGGGCAAGGCGTCCTATCCGATGACCGAAATCAAGATCATGGAGCCCACCGCTTTGACCGAAATGCCGCAGGGCGAACGCGGTGAGATCTGGATCAAAACCATCGCCAATGCGCGCGGATACTGGAACCGGCCCGAGGAAACCAAAGCCGCCTTTGTCGACGGCTGGTTCCGCACCGGCGATGTCGGCTATCTGGACGAAGAGGGCTTTCTCTTCATCGTCGACCGGATCAAGGACATCATCATTCGCGGCGGCGAAAATATCTCCACGCTGGAGGTCGAAAGTGTTCTGCACGCGATCGACGGCGTCGAGAATGTGCTGGTGATGGGCGTGCCGTGCCCGGTCATGGGCGAGCGCGTTGCTGCGGTCATCCACCGCCGGTCGCCCGACATGACCCGCGACGATATCTGGGCCGAGGCGGGCAAGCATCTGGCCAAGTTTAAACTGCCCGAGGCGGTGTTTTTCACCGATGAGCCTTTCCCGATCATTGCGTCGGGCAAGGTGGACAAAAAGGGCATGAAAGACACATACCGCGCCCGCTGGGACGCGATGCTGAAAGACAAAGGAGACAGTGCATGACCATGGATTTGGGCAATTCCAAACGCGGGCAGGAGCTGCGCGACAAGGTACGCGCGTTTATCGATGATCGGGTGTTGCCTCTGGAAGAAGAGTATCACAGCGAAATCGGCAAAAATGGCGACCGGTTTGAATTTACCGCGCGAATGACCGAAATTTTGGAAACGCTGAAATCCGAGGCGCGCGAGGCAGGCCTGTGGAACTTCTGGCTGACCGACAGCGAGCGTGGCTACGGCCTGTCGACCGTGGAATACGCCTATCTGGCTGAGGAAATGGGCCGTTCGCACTTGGCAGCAGAAGCCTTTAATTGCTCTGCGCCCGACACCGGCAATATGGAAGTGATCGAACGCTACGGCACGCAAGCGCACAAAGACAAATGGCTTGCCCCGCTGCTGGAAGGCAAAATCCGCTCGGCCTATTTGATGACCGAGCCCGATGTGGCCTCGTCGGATGCGACCAATATTTCGCTCTCGGCTGTGCGCGACGGCGACACGTATGTGCTGAACGGTGAAAAATACTGGGCTTCGGGCGCGGGCGATCCGCGCGCCAAAATCTTTATCGTGATGGTCAAAACCGGCGATGACGACGCCCCGCGGCACCAGCGCCATTCGATGATTTTGGTCGAGCGCGACACGCCGGGCATGGAGATTCTGCGCCCGATGATGGTGTTTGGTCATGACGACGCGCCGCACGGGCACATGCACATTCGCTTTACAGATGTGCGCGTCCCAGCTGACAATTTGATTTTGGGCGAAGGACGCGGGTTTGAAATCAGTCAGGGCCGCCTTGGCCCCGGTCGTATTCACCACTGCATGCGCTCAATCGGAGCGGCGGAACGGGCGCTGGAACTGCTGTGCAAACGCGCCACCACGCGCGAGGCCTTCGGCCGTCCGCTTGCCAAACTTGGTGCCAATTATGACATCATCGCCGAAGCGCGGATCGAAATTGAAATGGCACGGCTCTTGTGTCTGAAGGCCGCGCATATGATGGACACCATCGGCACTCAAGCCGCACAGCCCTATATCAGCCAGATCAAGGTGGTCGCCCCCCGCATGGCGCTGAACGTTATCGACGAAGCGATGCAAATGCACGGCGGCACCGGCATCAGCCAGGACACGCCGCTGTGGGCGATGTGGCACGGTCAGCGCACGCTGCGCTTTGCCGACGGGCCGGATGCGGTGCACCGCATGGTGGTGGCGCGTACCGAGCTTAAAAAATATCGTTCCAACAGCGTCTAAGGAGAGACACAATGGCAACCGTTACCCTGGACGAACTCAAAGCCATGGTTGGCACCGAAGTGGGCCACAGCGACTGGTTCAAGGTGGACCAGGACCGCATCAACGCCTTTGCCGATGCCACGCTTGACCATCAGTTCATCCACCTGGATGAAGAAAAGGCCAAAATGACCCCCTTTGGCACGACCATTGCGCACGGCTTTTTGACCCTGTCGCTGTTGGTGCCGCTCACCAGCGAGTTCATGCCCACACTCAAGGGCACCCTGATGGGAGTGAATTACGGCACCGAGAAAATTCGCTTTTTGGAGCCGGTGCGGGTGAATTCCAACATTCGCGCCCGTGCGACGCTCAAAAATCTGGAAGACAAGGGGGGCAACCGGATTTTGCTCACCTATGCGATTACCGTTGAAATTGAAGGCTCAGACAAGCCGGCGCTGGTTGCCGACTGGCTGTCGATGATTTTCTATCAATAAGACGTTTGAATACAAAAATTTGGCCAAATAAGGAGAGCCATCATGCGCGAAGCCGTTATCGTATCCACCGCCCGCACCGGGATTGGCAAAGCTTACCGGGGCAGCCTAAACGCCACACAGTCGCCGACCATGGCGGGTTTTGCAATCTCCGAAGCCGTGCGCAAGGCGGGCATTGAAGGCGGCGAAGTTGACGATGTGGTCATGGGCTGCGCCTTGCAGCAGGGCACATCGGGCATGAATGTGGCGCGTCTGTCGGCGCTCAAGGCCGGGCTGGGTGTGGACACACCGGGCATGACCATCGACCGGCAATGCTCGTCGGGCCTGATGGCGATTGCAACGGCGGCCAAGCAGATCACCGATGACGGCATGGATATCACCGTCGGCGGCGGCCTTGACAGTATCTCATTGGTGCAAAACGACAATATGAACCGCTTCATGCTGGTGGATGAAAGCCTGGTGAAGATGCACCCGCATGCCTATATGTCGATGCTGGAAACGGCGGAAACCGTTGCCAAGCGTTATGACGTCAGCCGCGATGCGATGGACGAATACGGCCTGCAGTCGCAGCAGCGCACCGCCGCCGCGCAACAGGCGGGCAAGTTCGACGATGAAATTTCGCCCTTTACCACCACCATGGTGCTCACCAACAAGGAAACCGGCGAGCAAAGCCAGCACGAAGTGACCCTCGAAAAAGACGAGGGCAACCGCGCCGACACCACGCTCGACGGGCTGAAAGGCCTGCGCACGGTGTTCCCTGACGGCACGATCACCGCAGGCAATGCCAGCCAGCTCTCGGACGGGGCATCGGCCAGCGTGTTGATGGAACGCAGCGTGGCTGAGAAAAAGGGGTTGGAACCGCTGGGTATCTACCGCGGAATGGCGGTTGCGGGTTGCGAGCCCGATGAAATGGGCATCGGTCCGGTCTTTGCCGTGCCAAAGCTGTTGAAAGCCAACGGCCTGACCATGGACGACATTGACCTGTGGGAACTGAACGAAGCCTTTGCCGTTCAGGTGATCTATTGCCGCGACCGGCTGGGTATTCCGAACGACAATCTGAACGTCAATGGCGGCGCGATCTCCATTGGCCATCCATATGGCATGTCGGGGGCACGCATGGTTGGTCATGCGCTTTTGGAGGGCAAGCGTCGCGGCAGCAAATATGTTGTTATTACCATGTGCGTTGGCGGCGGCCAGGGTGCCGCCGGCTTGTTCGAAGTCGCTTAAGGAGAAGCCGCATGCGCGCAGTCCAATGCCAGGAACTCGGCGGCCCCGATAAGCTGGTGGTTGCCACAGTGGATGACCCCACACCCAAAGCGGGCGAGGTGGTGATTGACGTTCAGGCCGCGGCAATGAATTTCCCCGACTATCTGGTCATTCAGGGGAAATACCAGTTCAGGCCCGATTTGCCCTTTACACCGGGCGGCGAGGGCGCGGGTATCGTCAGCGCCGTGGGCGAAGGCGTCGAGCGCCTTTCGGTTGGCGACCGGGTTCTCTTTCACGGGCTGACCGGCGCCTTTGCCGAAAAGGTGGCCGTGCACGAACTGACCGTTCTGAAAATTCCCGAATATCTCAGCTTTGACGAGGCGGCAGGCCTGACCGTAACCTATGGCACCAGCCTGCACGGGCTCAAGCAGCGCGCCGAGTTGAAGCCGGGTGAAACCGTGCTGGTGCTGGGTGCCGCAGGCGGCGTTGGCCTCGCGGCAGTTGAACTAGCCAAGGCCATGGGTGCCAAGGTCATCGCCGCCGCCTCAACCGATGAAAAGCTGGCGGTGTGCCGCGAGGCTGGCGCGGACGAGGTGATCAACTACAGCACCGAAGACCTGAAGTCGGCGCTCAAGGCCAAGGCTCCTAAAGGCGTGGATGTGATCTATGACCCGGTCGGCGGCGATTTCACCGAAACGGCGCTGCGTGCCATGGCACCGGGCGGTCGGTTGCTGGTCATCGGTTTTGCTGCGGGGGATATCCCCAAAATTCCGATCAATCTGTGTCTTCTGAAACAATGCGCCATTGTCGGTGTGTTCTGGGGGGGCTGGATTCAGTCGGGCAATCTGGCGGGGCATCTCGACAATATGGACGAACTGTTTCAAATGGCGCGCGACGGCAAAATCAAGCCGCGCATCAGTCACCGCTTTGCCCTTGACGATATTGCCGACGCATATGGCGCCATGACGGGCCGGCTGGTCAAAGGCAAGATCATCCTCAACCCTTGACGGAGGCCGGTTTGGCGTCCTTGCGGTTTATTGCGGGTGCGGCCGCGCGCCGGAAAATTGAAGCGGCCGGCGGGCTGACGCCTGATCTGGTGCGGCTGGTTTTGGCCGCATCGGGCGGGCCAAAATGGCTCGTACTGAAGGCGCTTGACCATAGGATTTTTGGCGACTGGCTCCCCAAGGCGCCGCAGCAGGTTGACCTGATCGGGTCCAGCATTGGGGCGTGGCGCATGGCGGGTGCGGCGCATCCGCATGCTGCGCACAAAATTCCCGAATTTCACGAAGGCTATTTCAGCTACCGTTACCAAAAAGGCGAAGGGCCTGCGGTTATCACCCGCAATACCGAAGACCTGCTGGATCGCTGGCTGAGCGACGAGGACTGCCGCGCCGTCGTGCACAACAGCAAACGGCCCCTGCATATCATGGTGACACGGTCCAAAGGGCTGCTGGCAAGCAAGAACCCGATTTTCGAAGGGCTCGGGCTGGGGTTGGCCGGGATATCCTCCGCTTTTCACCGGCGCGCGATCGGGATGTTTTTTGACCGCTGTGTTTTGTCGTCTAATGGGGTTGTGCCGCAGTCGGACATCTGGGCAGATTATGGGCGGCGCGATTATGTGTTGGAGGCAGGCGCTTTAAAAGACGCGATCATGGCAAGCTGTTCGATCCCGTTTCTGGTGGATCCGGTTACCAAGATGGCCGGTTTGCCGCCAGGCCGGTACCGGGACGGTGGATTTATCGACTATCATTTCGACGTGCCCTTTGCACCCGCTGACGGCATTGTTCTCTATCCGCATTTTTATCCCTATTTGGTGCCGGGCTGGTTCGACAAACGCTTCACAGCCCGGCGCGCCGGGGCCAGAACGCTGGACCATATGCTGGTGTTGGCACCAAGCGGGGCCCATGTTGCGGCTCTACCGCGCGGGCAAATCCCCGACCGCAATGATTTCTACCGGCTGGACAATGATGCCCGCCTTGCCGAGTGGCGCAAAGTGGTGTCGCTGTCGGAAAAACTCGCTGACGATTTTCAGCGCGCAGTAGAAAATCCCGATTGGTTGATGTCCGTGCTTGAACCTGCCCCGGCCTTTAGCGCACAGTAGAGTCCAGTAAATATTGGGTTCGTATTGTAAGAGGCCTTGAATGACAATTTACACCTCGGAAATGGATTTTACCGAAGACGACATGCTCGCGGGCCATCTGGCTGATTTTGTCGACATTTCCGTTGAACAGCACGGTGATGCCAAGGCATTTTCCTGTGTTTTGCCAACAGGGCACAGCGCCACCATGACCTACCGCGAGGTGGGCGAAGCCAGCGATGCGGTTGCCGCTTATTTGCGCGAAGATTTGCGCCTGACCCCGGGCGATGTGCTGGCGATCCAGTGCCCCAATACGCTGGGCTATACGGCAGTTGCCTTTGGGGCCATGAAAGCCGGGCTGACCATCACCAATATCAACCCGCTTTACACGACCGAAGAAACCAATCACCAACTGCGCGACAGCAATGCCAAGGTGCTGTTTGTCATTGATATTTTTGGCGACAAGGTCAAGGAGGCCATACAAGACACCGACGTGCAGCATGTGTTCAAGCTGTCGGTGCTTGATTTTTTCCCGCCCCTGACAAGCGCCCTTTTGGGTGCGGCGATGAAATATCTTCGCAAATCCATTCCGCCCTTTTCGGTTGAGGCGAGGGGCACGCTGTCCGATGTCCTCAAAACAGGCCGCAAGCATTTGGCGCGCGGTGCAGATGTGTCGTCTTACCGTCAGGGATCGTCGAGCATGTCCCCGGCGTTTTTTCAATATACAGGCGGTACCACCGGGCGGTCGAAAGGCGCCGAGCTTTCGCATCTGAACATTATCGCCAATGTCAGCCAGGGTCATAAGCTCAATAAGGACATGGTGGAGCCCGGGCGGCACACAATGATGCTGGTGCTGCCGCTTTACCATGTTTACGCGCTAGCGGTCGGGGCCATGTCGAGCATGTATAACGGCACGCATGTGGTGCTGGTGCCTGCGCCGCGCCCCTTGTCTAATTTGCGCCATGTGTTTGAGAAATTTACCATTACAACCATGCCTGGGATCAACACGCTGTATCTCGGCCTGATGCAGGAAGACTGGTTCGTTGAAAACCCACCGACAACGATGGAGTTTTGCTATAGCGGTGCCGCGCCCTTGCAGCCCAAAACCGTTGAACAGTGGGTCGAACTGACCGGGTGCGCAATTTATGAGGGCTACGGTCTGACCGAGGCAACCTGCGCAGTGTCGACCATGCCGCTCAAGGACGAACCGCGTCGCGGCACCTGCGGCAAGCCCTTACCGGGGACAGAATTGCGCATTGTCGGGTCCGATGGAAAAGACGTCAAACCGGGTGAGCCGGGTGAACTGTGGATCCGCGGTCCGCAAATCATGCAGGGTTATCTGAACCGGCCCGATGCGACATCGGAGGCGGTGGACGGCGAGGGGTGGTTGAAGTCAGGGGATATCGCGGTCATCGACAAAGACGGCTGGGTGTCGATTGTCGACCGCATGAAGGACATGATTATTGTCTCCGGCTTTAACGTCTTTCCAACCGATATCGAAGACGTGCTGACCCGGCATGACGGCATTACCGACGCGGCTGTGGTGGGTGTGCCATCAAACGATACCGGTGAACGGGTAATCGCCTATGTGGTGGTCAGCGACAAAAGCCTCAGCGCGGATACGATCAAGGCGTATTGCCGGGAGAAGTTGACCGGATACAAGGTTCCAAAAGTCGTCGAGCTGATCGACGAGCTTCCCAAATCGCCGGTGGGCAAGGTGCTGCGGCGCGAGCTGCGCGACATTGCTGTGTCGAAATACGGCAGTTAGGAGCGACAGGTGGATTTAGCGTTAAAAGACAAGGCGGTGATCATAACCGGTGGGTCGCGCGGCATTGGTGCGGCAACGGTGCGGGCCTTTGCCGAGGAAGGCGCAAAGGTTGCCTATTGCGCGCGCGGCGCAAAGTCGATCAACGCGCTGCAGTCATCGCTTGCGGACTTGGGAACACAGGTGCGCGGATACCAATGCGATGTCGGCGACCGGGATGCTTATGCCGCCTGGCTCGACACGGCCGTCAGCGATCTTGGCGGTGTCGACTGTTTCGTCGGCAATGCGACCGGCGGGGTGTTTCAGGGCGATGAAGGGTGGCGCGCCAGTTTTGACATAGACCTGTTGTCCGCCGTGCGCGGGGCCGAGCAATTGATCCCTTATATGGCGTCCAAACATGCGGGCAGTATCGTGCTGCTGGCCAGCATCAATGCGACCGACAATGTGGGTGCGCCCATGGCGTACAGTGCGATGAAGGCGGCCCTGATCAACTACGGCAATCAGCTTGGTGCGGCGGCGGGCCAACACGGCATTCGGGTGAATTGCGTTTCCCCCGGCCCGATCCATGTGGACGATGGCTTTTGGGGGGAGGTTTCGCGCTCCAACCCCGAGCAATATACCCAAGTGGCAGGCCGCCATGCGTCAGGGCGGTTGGGAACACCGGAAGAGGTTGCCCATGCCATTTGTTTTCTGGCCAGCGAGCGGGCAAGCTGGATTTCACGGGTCAATTTGGTGGTCGATGGCGGCTTCTCGCAACGCATACAGTTCTAGGCAAGGCGTGATCGCTGTTTTGCAAGGCCAATTTGCACATGCTATGACTAATGCGCTTGTGCAGGATGAGATTGGGGCACAATGACCAAATATACTTTGGCCCTCCCATGGTTGATTGCGCTGCTGTGCCTTGTCACGGCGGCGATTGCCCAGCTTTTAAGCGGTCAAGGCGCGGTCGAGGTGTTGCCCACGCTTGCCGCCGCGCTGCTGGGCGGTATGGTCGGGGTGTTTGTTCAGATCATTGTTGAACGGCGTATCATTCGTCCGGTTGATATTACCAAGGAGGTGATCCAGTCCGCCCTGGAGCGCAGACCGGTCACCCAGTTCATGTCCGAAGGACGCCGCCGCATGGGGCGCGAGTTCGAACAATTTGCCCGGCAGCTGGTTAAGGAATTGGAGCGCGCCGACCTTGCCCAGCAAAAGCTGGATCATATCCAGCGCGAAAATGCCCAGATTATTGGTGACCGCCGCCGCAATGAAGCCGTGCTTCGCGAACAGCGCGAGGCCTTTGCCTCGCTTGCGGGGGAATTGTCAAAGGCCCGCGACGCCGCCGAGACCGCCAACATCGCCAAATCCGAATTTCTGGCAACGATGAGCCACGAAATCCGGACACCGCTCAATGGTATCACCGGCATGATCGATCTGTTGAAAGATACCAAGCTGGATGCTGCACAACTGGGCTATGCCGATACGCTGCAGCAATCTGCCCAAACCCTGATGACCATCATCAACGACATTTTGGACATTTCCAAGCTTGAAGCCGGTAAGGTTGAATTGGAAACGCGCGGGTTCCGGCTCGACCGCGTTGTCGGTGAAACCATCTCCTTTCTGGAGGCCAAGGCCCGGGAAAAGCGCCTGTCGATCGATGTCGAGGTCGCGGACGATATTCCTGATATTCTTGTCACCGATCCCACACGGCTGCGGCAAATATTGTTCAACCTGATTGGCAATGCGATCAAATTTACCGAGCGTGGCGGCGTCAGCATTTCTGCCGAGCATCACGAATTTTCGGGTGGGGGCCCCGGCATCAAAATCTCTGTCACCGATACCGGCATCGGCATTCCGGAAACCGGGCAACGGAACCTGTTTCAAAAGTTTTCACAGGCCGATGCCTCCACCACGCGCCGCTTTGGTGGCACCGGGCTTGGCCTTGCCATCTGCCAGCAGCTGACCGAGTTGATGGGCGGCAAAATCGGCATCGAAAGCGAGGAGGGCGTTGGCTCTACCTTTTGGTTCACTTTCCGCTACCGCGAGGGCAGCGAAGACGACCTAGTTGAAGACGATACATCCGTCACCGTTGGAGACGGCGAGGTGGTGGAAACCCACCGCGTGTTGAAGATTTTGATCGCCGAGGACAACCCGGTCAATCAAACCATTCTGGATAACACGCTCAGCCGCCTCGGGCACGAGTTGGACATTGTCGAGGACGGGGCCAAGGCCTGCGCAGCGGTGGAAAACAATCAATACGAACTGGTGCTGATGGACGTCCAAATGCCGGTTTTGGGCGGCATTGATGCTACCAAATGGATCCGCACATTAACCGGCGATGCCTCTGAGCTACCCATCATCGGCTGTACGGCAGATGCCTTTCCCGAGCAGATCGAAAGATTTCGCAATGCCGGGATGAATGACGTGGTCACCAAGCCGATCAATCGCTCGCAGTTGCTGCAAAAAATCAACGCGGTGTTGGGGGAGCCCATTCACCTGATCAAAACCGGCAGCGATACAGACAGCTCGCATCTGCAAGGGCAGGAGGCACCGGCAAAGCCTTTGCGGGCACCCAGCGACAAGCACAGTGCGCTCGAAAATTTGATTGACGAGCTATAAGCTTGACGCTTGTCGCGCTGCCTCGGCGCAAGTACAACGACCGCCATATATGACCAACAGGGTGATCCAGCCATGCAACGCGAAACAGGGGCCATCGCGGCCATCGGGAATACGCCGCTTATTTTGCTCAAAGGGCCGTCCGAGGCGACCGGATGCAAGATTTACGGCAAGGCAGAATATGCAAATCCCGGCGGCTCGGTTAAGGACCGCCCGGCGCTGAGCATCATCGAAGCCGCCGAAAAGGCCGGCCAGCTGGCCCCCGGGGGGTTGATCGTTGAGGGCACCGCCGGCAACACCGGTATTGGTATCGCGGTGGTCGCCAATGCCAAAGGCTACCGGTCGCTGATTGTGATGCCCGACAATCAAAGCCCCGAAAAGATCAGCACGCTCAAGGCGCTTGGTGCCGAGTTGAAGCTGGTGCCGCCTGCGCCGTACCGCAATGAGGGGAATTTTCAGCACGTTGCTCGCCGCACCGCCGAGGAGCTTGCCAAAACCGACAGCAAGGGCGTGATCTGGGCCAACCAGTTTGACAATACCGCCAACCGCGATGCGCATTATCACACGACAGCGGCTGAAATTTACCAGCAAACCGGCGGCACCATTGACGGCTTTATCTGCGCGGCGGGCACCGGCGGGACGATCGCTGGGACCGGCATGGGTCTGAAAGAGCGCAACACGGACATTGTCATCGGCCTGGCCGACCCGATGGGGGCCTCGCTATTTCACTATTATAAACACGGCGAACTGAAATCCGAGGGCAGCTCGATCTCCGAGGGGATCGGACAGTCACGGATCACCGGAAATCTGGAAGGCGCGCCAATTGACGAGGCCTTCCAAATCACCGACGACGAGGCGGTGCCATTGGCGTTTAAACTGCTGCGCGAAGAAGGTCTGTGCGTGGGTGTGTCTACGGGCGTCAATGTCGCGGGAGCGATGGCGCTGGCGCGGCAAATGGGTCCCGGCAAAACCATCGTCACCATTTTGTGTGACAGCGGGCTGCGCTATCTGTCGCGCCTGTTTAACCCAGAGTTTTTGCGGTCGAAATCGCTTGACGTACCGCAGTGGTTGGCAGATTAAGCACGCCAACGGGATTCGTCACCGGGCGGTAGTAAGCGCCGGTTAATGGGAAGGGTCGAGCATGCTCATCGGGGTGCCAAAGGAAATTAAAAATCGTGAATACCGCGTTGGCTTGACGCCGGCGTCGGTGCGGGAATTCGTGGCCAATGGTCATGAGGTCATTGTCGAAACCCAAGCGGGTTTTGAAATTGGCTTTTCCAATTCTGCCTATGTGGCGGCAGGCGCGCGTATTGTCGACAGCGCAGCCGAAATTTTTGCCACAGCCGAGATGGTGGTCAAGGTCAAGGAACCCCAGCCCGAAGAGTTCAAACAACTTCGCGAAGGGCAAATTCTCTATACCTATCTGCACCTTGCGCCCGACCCTGTGCAGACACAGGGGCTGATCGAATCCGGCTGTTACGCCATTGCTTATGAAACCGTCACCGATGACCGTGGTGGCTTGCCGCTTTTGGCGCCGATGTCCGAAGTGGCAGGGCGCTTGTCGATTCAGGCCGGTGCACACGCGCTGGAGATGAGCCAGGGCGGGCGCGGTATGCTGCTGGGCGGTGTGCCGGGCGTGGCACCCGCGCGCGTGGCGATCATTGGCGGCGGCGTTGTTGGGATCAATGCCGCGCGTATGGCGGTTGGCCTTGGTGCCGATGTGACGATTTTAGACCGGTCCATCCAGCGCATGCAGCAGTTGGATGATATTTTCCGCGGCCGCATCAAAACCGTTTATTCCAACTGCGACAATGTCGAAGAGTGCATTTTGCGCTCCGACCTGACGGTGGGTGCGGTTTTGATTCCCGGTGCAGCCGCCCCCAAGCTGGTGAGCCGCGAAATGGTGGCCAAGATGATGCGTGGATCGGTGCTGGTGGATGTGGCGATCGACCAGGGCGGTTGCTTTGAGACATCCAAGGCCACCACGCACGCCGAGCCAACCTATGTCGTGGACGAGGTTGTGCATTACTGCGTCGCCAACATGCCGGGTGCGGTGGCCCGCACATCGACGCTTGCGCTGAACAACGCGACGGTTCCGCTTGGCCTGCAAATCGCCAACAAGGGCTGGCAGCGTGCGCTTTTGGAAAATAAGCATTTGCGCAACGGCATGAATGTTGCCGCTGGCAAGGTCACCTATGAAGCGGTTGCGGACGACCAAAATCTGGACTTTGTCCCGGTTGAGGAGATCCTTTAAGCGGGCCTGATGACGGTGAGCGGCGCGCATATCGTCGATCTATGGTCTTTGGGAGGCACCATTTCCATGACGGCCGGCGCGGACGGCAGAGGCGCGCGCCCCAGCCAGTCGGCAAAGGATTTTGCCGCCTCTGGTCTGTTTGACGGTGTCCATATCCGCCCGAAGCCGGTGAAAGCCGTCGGCAGTGCCAACCTGACGGCGGAAGATATCGCCGCCCTCTGCCAAAGCATTGCTGCAAGCGATGCGACCAGCCATGTGGTGACCCAGGGCACCGACACGCTAGAGGAAACGGCCTTTCTCGCCAGCCTGATCGATATTGGCGACCTTCGGGTCGTATGGACTGGGGCGATGCGCCCGGCATCGGATGTTGGGGCGGACGGGCCGCGCAATTTGGTGGATGCCGTGGTCACTGCCACATCCGCCGCCAGCGGAACCTATGTCTGTATGGCAGGGCAGGTCTATGACCCGCGCTATGTCATCAAGGGCCACCGGCACACTGTAGATGCCTTTCGGGCCCATACCGGTGCTTTGGGCGTGGTTAGCGAAGGGCGCTATGTCCCGAGATCGGCCCCCAAAGCCGGCAAAACATTTGCGCCGGACGCGATGGCCGGGCGGTTTCCAGAGGTGGGTTTGTGGACGGCATCGCTTGGCGCGGGGGCGGCTGACATGACCGCTGCCGCGCAGGGAAAGGCGGGCCTCGTCATTGCCAGCTTTGGCGGCGGGCATCTGAGCGAAGCGCAAGCCGAGGCCGCCAAGACCCTGGCAAGCCGCATGCCGGTGGTTTTGGCCTCACGGATCGATGCGGGCGAGATGCTGCGCGCGACCTATGGCTATGCCGGGGCAGAAATTGACCTGCTAAGCGGCGGTTTGATCGGTGCCGGTGACCTGAGCGCAGAAAAAGCGCGGCTGGCATTGATGGCGGCGATCAAGGCGGAGCCTGAAAACGCGCGAGCGGTCTTTTTAACCCT
Organism: Kordiimonadaceae bacterium; assembly: GCA_030148905.1. GTDB lineage: Bacteria > Pseudomonadota > Alphaproteobacteria > Sphingomonadales > Kordiimonadaceae > JASBSO01. The sequence continues at coordinate 27,790 of JASBSO010000069.1, forward strand.
CGCGGATGGGCCCACCATGGTGTTATAGAGGGCACACTCAAACATTTGCCAGGCTCAATGGCTCTGCGTGCGCCCTTGCGCCGCTGATGTTTTGAACAAAATTGGGAGACAATCGATGGCTGACCTTTGGGACAACCCACTGAAAACAGATGGTTTTGAATTTGTCGAATATGCGGCACCAGAGCCGGAATTGCTGCGGGGGTTGTTTGAGCGCATGGGCTTTGCCGTTGTTGCCCGCCACCGGTCAAAGGATGTGACACTACACCGGCAGGGTGACATCAATTTCATCATCAATGCCGAGCCAGACAGCTTTGCCCAACGCTTTGCCAGCGAGCATGGGCCCTGTGCCTGTGCGATGGCGTTTCGCGTTGAAAATGCGCAAAAAGCCTATGAGCAGGCCATCAAGCGCGGTGCCAAGCCGGTCGAAGAATCCGTGCGCCCGATGGAATTGAACATTCCCTGCCTTGAAGGCATTGGCGGCAGTCGTCTGTATCTGGTGGACCGCTACGGCGAACAGACAATTTATGACGTCGATTTTGTGCCGACCGCCGATGCGGGCTCGGGCACGCTCGACGCGGGTTTGACCTATGTCGACCATCTGACTCACAATGTCCGGCGCGGCCAGATGGACGTTTGGGCAGGCTTTTATGAAAAGGTCTTTAACTTCCGCGAAATCCGCTATTTCGACATCGAAGGGCAACTGACGGGCCTCACCTCGCGCGCGATGACCAGCCCATGCGGGAAAATCCGCATTCCGATCAACGAGTCGTCGGACGATAAATCGCAAATCGAAGAATTTATCAATGAATATAGCGGCGAAGGCATCCAGCATATCGCCCTGGGCACCAAGGATATCAAAACCTCGGTCGACGTTCTGCGCCAGCGCGGTGTGACGTTCCAGGATACGCCCGATACCTATTATGAACAGCTGGATGACCGCGTGCCCGGCCACGGCGAAGACACTGAGAGCCTGCGCTCGCGGCGTATCCTGCTGGACGGCGCACCCGATGAGGGGCAGGGCACCTTGTTGCAGATTTTCACCCAGAATGTGATTGGTCCGATTTTCTTCGAAATCATCCAGCGCAAGGGCAACGAAGGCTTTGGCGAAGGCAATTTCCAGGCGCTGTTCGAATCGATCGAGCTTGATCAAATTCGCCGCGGTGTTTTGAAGGCGGACTGATATGCAGCTCAACGGTGTTCATCATGTGGCTTACCGGTGCCGCGATGCCAAGGAAACGGTGGAGTGGTATGGCCGTGTGCTGAATATGGATTTTCAGTTGGCCATTGCCGAGGATAAAGTGCCCAGCACCGGGGAACCAGACCCCTATATGCACGTTTTCCTAGATGCAGGGCGCGGCAATGTCCTGGCATTTTTTGAATTGCCAAATTCCCCCGACATGGGGCGCGACGCCGCCACGCCCGAATGGGTGCAGCACATCGCCTTCGAGGTTGCTGACCTCGACGCCCTGATGCAGGCCAAAGCACATGTTGAGCACCATGGCATCGAGGTGCTTGGCCCTGTTGACCACCGGATTTTCCGGTCGATTTATTTCTTCGACCCGAACGGCCACCGGCTCGAACTGGCGGCACCGACCGATGGTCCGGGGATGTTGGGCGAGTTGCGGCGCGTGGCTCCGGCAATGCTGGAGGAATGGGCCAAAACCAAAAAGGCTCCACGCCATGCTGATTGGCTGCACGGAAACGGCCCCCTTCCTGAGGGGGTGGAACTGCCAGACCACGGGGAAGAGTAAAGACTTATGAAACTTGCATCACTGAAATCCGGTCGTGACGGTCGTTTGGTTGTTGTGTCGGCTGACGGCAGCCGCATGGCGGACGCCTCCAATATTGCGCCCACATTGCAGGCTGCACTCGATGATTGGGACCGCACCGAATGCGAACTGGTGCGGCTCTATGATCAGTTGAACGACAATACCGCCTTCGGTGTCCCTTTTGACGCGACCGAGGCGCACTCGCCCCTGCCGCGCGCCTATCAGTGGGCGGATGGCTCGGCCTATGTCAATCATGTGGAATTGGTGCGCAAGGCCCGCGGGGCCGAAATGCCGGAAAGCTTTTGGCATGACCCGCTGATGTATCAGGGCGGCAGCGACAGCTTTTTGGCGCCGACCGAGCCCATTCCGTTTCAGGACCCGAGCTTTGGCCTCGATTTCGAGGGCGAGGTTGCCGTCATCACTGGCGATGTGCCGCGCGGGGTCGACCCAGTGGCGGCGCGCGACTATATCCGCCTGGTGATGTTGGTGAACGACGTGTCGCTTCGCGGGTTGATCCCTGGCGAGCTGGGCAAAGGGTTTGGCTTCTTTCAGGCCAAACCGTCAAGCGCGTTCAGCCCCTTGGCGGTTACGCCTGCGGCCCTTGGTGATTTGTGGAAAGACGGCAAATTGCATGCCCCGCTGGTGTGTCATTTGAACGGCGAGCTGTTTGGCAACCCGAATGCTGGCGTCGATATGACCTTCGATTTCGGCAAGCTGATTGCCCACGCGGCGCGCACGCGCGACCTGGAGGCGGGCACCATTGTTGGGTCGGGCACGATTTCCAACAAGGAAGATGACGGACCCGGACGCCCGGCATCGGAAGGGGGGCGCGGTTATTGCTGCATCGCCGAGGTGC
>JASBSO010000072.1 GCA_030148905.1 Kordiimonadaceae bacterium
AGCATGGAAGACGCGTCACTGCAACATATCGGCGTTCTGGGCGGCGGCGCCTGGGGAACCGCGCTCGCGCAGGCGGCGGCCACCGCCGGGCGGCAGGTGACGCTGTGGGCGCGCGAGGCGGATGTTGTCGACAGCATCAACAGCACCCATGACAATCACCGCTTTTTGCCGGACTGTCCATTGCACCCCAATCTGAAAGCCAGCACCAACATGCACGACCTGGCGCGCACCGACACGGTGCTGGTGGTGAGCCCGGCGCAATATGTGCGCGCCTCGCTTGAGGCGCTCAGTGCTGCGACCGAGACGCCGATACCGCTGGTGATCTGTGCCAAGGGGATCGAGGTTGCCAGCGGCAAGTTTTTGAGCACCGTTGCCGCCGAAGTGGTCAAAGAGGCGCAAATTGCAATATTATCCGGGCCAACTTTTGCACGCGAAGTTGCACAGGGCCTGCCATGTGCACTGACCCTTGCTGCCGAAAGTCCAGACCTTGTGGAGGCGCTAACACACGCCCTTGCCAGCCGCCATTTTCGCCTCTATGCGTCGCGCGACATCACCGGCGCACAAATTGGCGGTGCGGTGAAAAATGTGCTGGCGGTTGCCACCGGCATCGTCGAGGGCCTTGGCCTTGGCGAAAATGCCCGGGCCGCACTGATCACCCGCGGCATGGCCGAAATCATGCGCTTTGGCGACGCCTACGGTGCCAACCGCGAAACCCTGATGGGCCTGTCGGGGCTGGGGGATGTGCTATTGACCTGCTCCAGCCAGCAATCGCGCAATTTTTCGCTTGGCTATGAAATTGGCCGTGGGCGGCGCTTTGCCGACATTATGGCCGAACGCGAAACCGTCGCCGAAGGCGCACATACAGCCAAAATTCTTGCCAAGATCGCCCGTGACCGGAACATCGACATGCCGATCATGCGCACCGCCAACGACATCATCCACGGTGGCTGCGATGTGCGTGACGCGGTCGGCGCGCTGCTTGACCGGCCGCTGACCACCGAATCACCCTGAAGGAGACCATTAATGCTTTTTGCGGTCATTTGCCTTGATAAAGCCGACAGCCACGACCTGCGCGCCGCAACGCGGCCCAGCCATCTGGACTATATGCGCAGCGCTGGCGACCGCATTCGTTTTGCCGGGCCGATGGCCATCTCGGGCGAGGACAGCCGCGCGGGTGGGACGCTGGTGGTGCTGGACGCCGCCAGCCACGAGGCGGTGAAAATGTTTGTGCGCAATGACCCCTATCATCAGGCTGGCCTGTTTGAGAGCGTGACCATCCGCCCCTGGACCGCCGGGATGGGCAGCTGGTTACCGGACGCCTGAATGGCTGCGCCGCCGCTTGCGTATTTGAGCGACTTTCCTGCGGGACCCGCAGCCGGGACCCGGCTAGACATTGACCCCGCCATGGCCGCGGGCACAGCGGTCGATCTGACGCTTGGCACAGATGGCACAGACGACGATGCTATCCGCCTCCTTGCGGTGATGAGCACGGACGGGCTGAAGCTTTACCTCAATCGCTGCCCGCATTTTGGCACCGCCCTCAACGAATTCGAGCCGAGCTTGTGGGACCACCGCCACAGATTTTTACTGTGCCAAACCCACGGCGCCCTGTTTGACCCCGCCACCGGGCTGTGTCGGCGCGGCCCGTGCAAGGGGGATCATCTGCGCGCAGTTGCCGTGAGGGTTAGCGACGACGGCGTCTATACGCTGTAAATTATATCATTACGGAACCGGAACGACGCTGCGGTCGGGTTTGCGGCAGCGCCGGGTCTGGTGGGTCGATCTGGTCAACCTCCCAAAAGGATTTGCGCCCATCCTCGTAAATCAAGGACTTGAGAACAAGCGACAGTTCGGGCGCGAAATAGACCACATTGCGCTTGGACTTGATGCTGCCCGACCCACGGTAATCGGTTTTGATATCAACAACATACACCAGATGGCTGCCACCCTTGAGGGTAAAAACGCGCTCTTCGGTGACGCGCATTTCGACATCGACCGGTATCACCTGCCCGCGTTCGGGCAAAATCAATTGCCCTGAAAACCCAACCGCATTGCCCACTTCAAGCGGAAACAGGCGGTCCAGGTCCTTGGTGTTGAAATCCAACTCGAACGCATAGCCATATTCGGTGCCCGACACCGCATAAAGCCCGCGGTAAAAATCGCGCACGGCGACGGTTTCGTCGCGCCAATAAAATTCGGTGGTGACCAAATTGCCGTTGACCGCAGTGATTTCGGCGATCAAGTCCTGGCCGGCGCGGCGAATAAGCGCGCGCATGCCCACCTCTGCCGCCGGGTCCGACAAGCGCGCACCGGGGTCACACGCGGTCAGCAGCAGAAGTGCGCCAATGCCCACAATTTTCCACATCAGAGGGAGCCACATATTTGCCGCCAGCATCTTGTCCTTATCGCGTCCAGGAAAGCCGCCGCCACCGGCAGCGCCCCCCTTGTTTGGTCAATTGGCCCGTACACTATTCCCTCAGTTGTTGAATTTAGGCAAGGGCCCACACCAAAGGCAACTAATCCTTAGTTGGTGGCAGGCCTGACCCTGCCCAGCGCGGCGACGACCGGCGCACCGGGCACCCCCGCGTGCGGGTCTAAGCCTGGTCCGTGCCCCGCAAGAGCGCTTTTGGCTTGATGAAACGACGCACAGTCGCCGCTCCTGGCCGAATGTCGGATACGGGCAGGCCACCAAGGTCAAGGTCCAAAAGCGCGCCGGTTGGAAATTTGGCGTGCAGGTCGTCCAATAGCTCTCTGTCCCCGCTCCCGGCCAGCATCATCCCAAGCGCATGCATGCCGGGATTATGCCCAACCAGCATCACATGCTCTGCGTCAGCTGCCACCTCGGCGAGAATATCCAGCAGCGTCTGCGGCGCCGCCAGATACAGCCCGTCGTCAAAGCGCACCGGCACGTCCAGGCCGCTGGCCTCCAGCACGCGGGCCACGGTTTCCCGGGTGCGCTGAGCAGAGGATGAGATAATCAGATCAAGGGCATAGGCTCCCTGCGCCAGATATTGGCCCACCGCATCCGCCGACCGGCGACCGCGCGCATTCAGCGGGCGGTCAAAATCGCTCAGACGGATATTGGACCAGTCCGACTTGGCATGCCGCAAAAGATAGAGACGGTGCATCCCGAAATCCCTCAATCCGCCCCGAGCCTAGCGGTTCATCCGGTTGTCGATCAAATCGTCCACCACCCCGGGGTCCGCCAGGGTGGACGTGTCGCCCAGATTGCCAAAATCATCCTCGGCGATCTTGCGCAGGATCCGGCGCATGATCTTGCCCGAGCGGGTTTTGGGCAAGCCGGGCGCAAATTGCAGCAAATCGGGCGAGGCAATGGGGCCGATTTCGGCACGCACCCATTTGACCAAGTCGGCCCGCAAAGCGTCACCAGCCTCCACACCGTCGCGCGGAGTGACATAGGCATAAATGCCCTGGCCTTTGACGTCGTGCGGATACCCAACAACGGCAGCTTCGGCGACATCCGCATGCGCCACCAGCGCCGATTCAATCTCGGCGGTGCCCATGCGGTGGCCCGAAACATTGATCACATCGTCAACGCGCCCGGTGATCCAATAATAGCCGTCTTCGTCGCGGCGGCAGCCATCGCCAGTAAAATACCGGCCAGGATAGGTGGAAAAATAGGTTTGCTTGAAACGCTCATGATCGCCGTACACGGTCCGCATCTGGCCGGGCCAACTATCGGTGATCACCAAATTACCGCTGACCGCACCCTCCAACACCGTGCCGTCGGCGTCCACCAGCGCGGGCTGAACCCCAAAAAACGGCTTGGTCGCCGACCCGGGTTTGAGGTCGGTCGCCCCCGGCAGGGGGGTAATCATCGCGCCGCCGGTTTCGGTTTGCCACCAGGTGTCAACAATCTGGCAGCGCTCTTCGCCAACAACGCGGTAATACCACGTCCAGGCTTCAGGGTTGATCGGCTCGCCCACGGTGCCCAAAAGGCGGATGGACGAGCGGTCATATTTGACGACCGGATCGTCGCCCAGCCGCATCAGCGCACGAATGGCCGTGGGGGCAGTGTAAAAAATATTGACCTTGTGGCGCTCGACCACGTCCCAGAAGCGGCCCGCATCGGGATAGGTGGGCACGCCTTCAAATACCAGACTTGTCGCACCGTTGGCCAAGGGCCCGTAGACGATATAGCTGTGCCCCGTAACCCAACCCACATCGGCGGTGCACCAATAGACCTCGCCGTCGCGGTAATCAAAGACATAGGAATGGGTCATCGACGCCCACACCATATAGCCGCCGGTGGTGTGCAGCACACCCTTGGGCTTGCCGGTTGACCCCGAAGTATAAAGGATAAACAGCGGGTCCTCGGCCGACATTTCCTCCGGCGTGCAGCTTTTGGGCTGGCCGGCTGCGCCGACATGATGCCAGACATCGCGGCCCTCGACCCAGCCGGTGTTGCCGCCGGTGCGCCGCACCACAAAGACCCGGTCCACCACCGCCTTGCTGTCGCGGGCAATCGCGATCGCGGCATCGACATTGGCCTTCAGCGGAATGGTTTTACCGCCGCGCACACCCTCGTCGGCGGTGATGACAAAGCGCGAGCGGCAATCAACAATCCGCCCAGCAAGCGCCTCGGGCGAAAAGCCGCCAAACACCACCGAGTGCACAGCGCCAATGCGCGCCGATGCCAGCATGGCAACCACCGCCTCGACAATCATCGGCATGTAAATGGTGACCCGGTCGCCCTTTTCGACGCCTTCGGCTTTCATCCAGTTGGCAAACTGGCAGACGCGTTCATACAACTCGCGGTAAGTGACGTGCTGGCTGTCGCCGGGTTCATCGCCTTCGAACAGGATAGCGGTTTGATCGCCGCGCGCCTCCAAATGCCGGTCCAGACAATTGACCGAGGCATTCAGCGTGCCGTCTTCAAACCAGCGAATATCAATATTGCCGGTAAAGCTGGTGTTTTTAACGCGGGTAAAGGGGGTCATCCAGTCGATCCGCTTGGCCTCGCGCGCCCAAAAGGCCTCCGGGTCATTGACAGACTCAGCGTACATGCGCGCATAAGTGTCTGCGTCACAGCGCGTGACCGCCTTGGCGGATGCACTGACCTTGATTCGATCTGTCATGATAGGCCTTCCCCCGCCGCTTGGCGCCCAGCATAAGGCGCCTTGACTGCGCCGGATGGATGCCGATTTACCAGTCGCTCATCATCGACGGACCCGCGGCTTTTTTATTGGCCACGATCCGCCACAGTCTGAGCTTGCCTGACTCTAGCATTTTCTTGCGGCGCGTCCAGAATTGCGCCTCGTTCATCAACACCTGAACCTTTTCAGCACCGTCAGGCTCTTTCGCCAGCGCCGCCGCCACATCATCGGCGCCGACCCAGGCATCGTTGATCATTTTGATATAGGTGTCGCTGATATCCTCGGACACACGCACCTGAAGGCGCGCATGTTTGAACATGCCGCTCAGTTCATCTGCGGTCACCATATGGGGGGTGCTGCGCTCACCAACTTTCCAGGCGCGGTAATCGTCGCTTGCCACAGCGTTTTCCTGTGCCAAAACAAGATCGGTCGCCAGAAACAGACCGCCGGGCTTCAATTTGTCTTCGATCGCCTCGATCATCGCGCGCTTGTTTTTCAGGGTAAATAGGGCTTCTTTGCTGAGCGCACGGTCATATTTGCGGTCAAACCCTTCAAAATTATCCAGGTCATAGGTGGTCAGCTGCGCCTTGCGCTTCATACCCAGCTTTTCCGACAGCTCGTTGCCGACACGCACCAGATCGGGGCTTTCGTCATAGCCCGTAATCCATACGCCGAAGCGCTCCACCAAGACCCGCGCGGGGCCGCCCAGCGCACAACCGATTTGCAGCATCGACATTTCGGGGCTGAGCGCCATCAGCTTCGAGAGCGCGACGATATAGTCCGGCCCACCGGGCCCGCAATATCCCTCGCCCCAGATATATTGCGCCACATCGATTTTGGCCTGGCTCCAGTTGGCGGATGCCGCCGGCGGGCCGCCGGTTCCCTCGTCAACGTCGCGGGTTTCAAACTCTTGGCTCTCGGATGCCCCCGCATCGCCGCTGCCGTCTTGCTGTGTACCGTGGGCCGCCATGCGCGCCTGATAGCGCCGGGCCACCTCGTCGACGTCATAGCCTTCCCACCACGCCTTGAGGCGCAGGGACAGTGGCAGCTTTGGGGCGCTGCCTTTCGGGCTTTGTTTCGCTGAGGTTTTTGCCATGGCGCAACTGTCGTAAACTACAGACCCTTTCTGCAAACTGAACAGCCAGCGAAGGCGGCAAACACCATCCCCGCGGGGTTAGCGTAACCGCGCTCCAACAGCCTTTTGCGCCGCCGCAATGATTTTCGCCGACAACGCATCGAGGTCATCTTCCGAAAATGTGGTCTGTGTGGGCTCTAGTGTCACGCAAATCCCAACACTTTTTTCATCCTCGGCAACCCCGGTTCCCTGATATACGTCGAAAACCGTGACTTGGGAAACATGAGTTTTGTCGGCGCCCTTGACCGCCCGCAACAAAGGCTGAACCTCGCTTGCTCGCGGCATGACAAAGGCAAAGTCGCGCGAAACCACTTGCAGATTGGTGACATCCAGTGCACCGCGGCTGGCGCTGCGCTTGCGCGCGGGCACCGCGTCCAGATACACCTCGAAGCCAACTGCGCGGCCGTCCAGGTCAAACGCCTTCAGGGTGTTCGGGTGAAATTCGCCGAACCGGGCCAAAATGGTTTTGGGACCGAGGCGCAGCGTACCGCTGCGACCAGGATGGAAAACCGACCCGGCCTCGCCGAAGGTTTGCAGGTTTTCAACCGGCGCACCAACCGCCGCCAGTGCCGCCAGCGCATCGGCTTTGGCGTCAAACACGTCGGCGTCGCGGGCGGTATCGGCCCAGTGGCGATCCACCGCCGCACCGGCGCGCACGCCCGTAGCCACCAGCCGTTGACCCTTTGGTGTATCATTTTCATAGGCCGGGCCAACTTCAAAGAGCGCGAGCGCCGCCGCGCCCCGGTCCTGATTACGCTTCGCCGCTTCCAAAAGGTTGGGAAACGGTGTCGGCCGCATCACCGCCAGCAGGTTGGAAATCGGGTTGGCAACCACCAGGTCTGCCCCGCCGCCGCCAAACTGTGCGGCCGTATCCTCGGTCACCATCGACCAGGTGACGCACTCGTTCATCCCGCGCGCGGCCAAGGCCCGGCGCGCCGTTCGACTGCGCCGCAGCGCCAACGGCAGTGTCGGCTCGAAACCGCGGTCACGGGGCGGAAGCGCAGCCGACTGCACATGGTCGTAGCCCTTGATACGCAGCACTTCTTCGACAAGGTCGGCCTCGCCCTCTACGTCGACGCGCCAGGACGGTACGGTCACGTCAAACGGACCATCACCCGCAACGCCGAAGCCCAGGCTTTCAAGGATGGACCGGCATTCGCCCGCGGGCACATCAAAGCCACCAAGTTCCGCCACACGCTCGGGGCGGAAAGCGAGCACGGGCGCATCCCACTGCGCGGTGCCAGCACGCAGCGCCTCGGACGGGGTGCCGCCGCATAGATCGAGGATCATCTGGCTGGCAAGCGCCAGCCCCGCCTCGACAAAATTGGCGTCCACGCCGCGCTCAAAGCGGTAGCGCGCGTCGGTGTCGATCTGATGCCGTCGCCCGGTTTTGGCGGTCAGGATCGGATCAAACAGCGCGCATTCCAACAGCACATTTTTGGTGGCCTCGGTGCATCCCGACACTTCGCCGCCAATGATCCCGCCAAACCCAAGCAGCGATGCATCATCGGCGATGACCGTCTCGCCGCCTGCAGCGCTGTAAGTTTTGCCGTCAAGCGCGACAAAGCGTTCGCCTGCCTTGGCCGCGCGGGCGGTCGGGTTACCGCGCAGTGTATCGGCGTCATAGACATGCAGCGGCCGGGCAAAGGCGATAGAGATATAATTGGTGATATCCACCAGCGCCGAGATCGGCTGCTGGCCCACGGCCTTGAGGCGGCTTTGCAGCCATTCGGGGCTGGGACCATTGGTGACGCCCGCGAAATACCGCCCGTAAAAGGCCGGACACGCGCCGCTGTCAAGGGCCGCCGGGTCAATGGCGGGGACAATCGGGGCGGCAGCACTCCTATCGATCTCGGGCACCGTAAGCGGCTTGAGGGTACCCAGCCCCGCCGCCGCCAGATCGCGCGCGATGCCGTATACACCCAAACAGTCCTGCCGGTTGGGGGTGATGGCAATTTCGATCACCGGGTCATCAAGGCCCGCATAATCGGCATAACTTTGCCCCGCCTCAGCGTCCGCTGGCAGGTCCAGAATGCCGTCATGGTCGTCACCCAGTTCCAATTCACGCGCCGAGCACATCATACCGTGCGATTCGACCCCGCGAATTTTGGAGACTTTCAAGGTCAGATCGGCACCCGGCACATAGGTGCCCGGGCGACCCAGCACCGCCTTCATACCCGCACGGGCATTGTGCGCGCCGCAGACAATCTGCGATGTTGTGGTGCCGTCGGTGACCTGACACACGCGCAGTTTGTCGGCATCGGGGTGCGGCTCAGCCGACATCACATCGACAATGACAAAATCGCGCAGCGCGTCGGCGGGGTTGCTGATCTCTTCAACCTCCAGGCCGATCTGCGTCAGCGTCTCGCCAATGACATCAAGCGCGGCATCGGTCTCGAGATAGTCTTTGAGCCAGGACAGGGTAAATTTCATCGGGCCATCTCCCCGGTCATACCGCGGGCAAGGGTGGGAATGTCGAGCGCACGAAAGCCGTAATGCCGCAGCCAGCGCAGGTCGCTTTCAAACAGCGCACGCAGGTCGTTCATGCCGTATTTCAGCATGGCCAATCGGTCGATCCCGCAGCCAAAGGCAAAGCCCTGATAGACCTGCGGATCGAGGCCGCAAGCGGTCAGAACATTGGGATGCACCATGCCCGAGCCCAGAATTTCCAGCCAGTCGCTGCCTTCACCGATCTTCACCGTGCCGCCTTCAAAGGCGCACTGCACGTCGACCTCCATCGACGGTTCGGTGAACGGAAAATAGCTGGGCCGCATACGCAGACGCACGTTATCGACCTCAAAAAACGCCTTCAAAAATGCCTCCAGCGTGCCCTTGAGGTGTCCCATATGGGTGCTTTTGTCGATCACCAGACCCTCGACCTGATGGAACATCGGGGTATGGGTGGCATCCCAGTCCGAGCGGAAGGTCCGCCCCGGCGCAATGATCCGGATCGGTGGCTTCTGGCTGAGCATGGTGCGCACCTGCACCGGGCTGGTGTGCGTGCGCAACACCTTGCGGTCGCCCGCTTCGTCCTCGCGCAGGTAAAAGGTATCCTGCATCTGGCGCGCCGGGTGCTCGGCCGGGATGTTGAGCGCGGTGAAGTTATGAAAATCGTCTTCGATGTCGGGACCGGTGGCGACGTCAAATCCGAGTGTGGCAAAGATTTCGGCAATCTCGTCCATCACCTGGCTGATGGGGTGAATGCTGCCCTCGGGCATGGGGCGTGGCGGCAGGCTGACATCCACCGCTTCGCTGGCGAGCCGCGCCTCGATCTCGGCGGCGTCCAGCACGCCTTTGCGCGCCTCAATCGCGCCCGCCA
>JASBSO010000073.1 GCA_030148905.1 Kordiimonadaceae bacterium
ATTGCGCTGTTGTTGGAGACCTTTGGCGACGAGGCGCTGCTGCGTCCGGCGATGCACTATCGCTGGAATTTCCGCGACACCAATGACCCGTTCCTGACACTGGAATTTGCCCGCTCGATGAACCCCAAAGCCACGCTTGAGGAAGCCAAAGCCATCGCCGCCCCTACCATGGCCAAAATGAACGGCTATTTGCCGGTGCTGGGCGTGACCGAGGACACCATCCCGGCGCTTGAAGCCGCCTATGAAGACCTGCTGGCGCGCCTCAATGCGCATTTTGCCGATCATCCCTATCTTCTGGGCGGCAAGCCGTCGATCGCCGATTTCGGCTTTATCGGCCCGCTTTATGCCCACCTTGGCCGTGACCCATACCCCGCCAACATGATGAAGGCCAAGGCGGCGCAGGTGTGGCGCTGGGTCGAGCGGATGAACGCCCCCGGCCTCGACGTGCCCGAGTTGGGCGACACCACGCCCGAATGGATTGACCCCGCCAACCTGCCGGACACGCTGACCGATGTGCTGCGCTGGTTTAGCGACTATTATCTGCCCGAATTTCAGGGCCTGGTGGCGTTCATCAACGCCCATATCGCCAAAACCGATATCAAGGCGGGCGACCCGGTGGTCAGCGGGCCGGATCAGCGGTCGCTCGGCGGGTTTTCCTATTCGGATGGCAAATGCACCTATCAGGTCGCTGCGCGGCATTATACGCTCTATGAAATTGACCGTGCGTTTCGCGCCTTTGACGGCCTGAGCGCCGACGATCAGGCGGTCGTGCGCGCCAGCCTGGCCCCCTCGGGCGCGGAGGCCTTCCTTGAGGCCCGGCCCGCCCGCGCGATTGCGCGCCAAAATTTCAAAGAAGTCTGGGCAGAGGCATGAGCCGCGATCCCTTCCTGATCTACGGCGCAACCGGCTACACCGGCAAATTGATCGCGCGCGAGGCGGTATCGCGCGGGCTCAAACCTATATTGGGCGGGCGCAACCCCGACACGGTTCAGGCGCTGGCGCGCGAGCTTGACCTCGACTGGCTATGGTTCGATGTCGACGACCGCGCCCGGATGGAGCAGGCGTTGGCCCGGGTGCATGCGGTGTTGTCGGTCGCCGGGCCATTTTCAGCCACCGCGCGGCAGTTGATGAACGGTTGCATCATGGCGCAGTGCCACTATCTGGACGTCACCGGCGAGATCGACGTATTTGAGCTCGCCGCTGGCAAGCACGGCGACGCGGGCGCGGCGGGCGTTGTGCTGATGCCGGGCGTCGGCTTTGACGTGGTGCCCAGCGACTGTATCGCCGCACATACGGCAGCACGGGCCACATCGCCCCAAGCGCTGCGCCTGGCGATCAAAGGCTTGGGCGGCCCGTCGCGCGGGACCGCCAAAACCGGGGTTGAAGCGCTGGGCAGCGGCCTGAGCGTGCGCAAGGACGGGACTATCGTCAAAAAACGCGCCGGCAGCCTGCGCCGCAAGTTTGATCTGGGCGCAGGGCCAGAAGACTTTGTCGGTGTCAGTTGGGGCGACGTGTCGACGGCCTATCACTCCACCGGCATCGGCGATATCGAAGCCTATTTTCCCTATGCGGGGCCGATCAAGTCGATGACCCGGATGGCCCGGCTTGCAGGACCAATTTTGAAGCTGCGCCCGGTGCAAAATGCACTGAAACGGCAAATTGACAAAATGCCTGCGGGGCCTAGCGAGGCGGACCGTGCGGCGGGCGGCGCCGAAATTTTGGCCGAAGTCACCGATGCAGACGGCACGGTGTGGCGCTCCAAGCTGGACACCCCCAATGGCTATAGTCTGACCGCAGAAGCCGCTGTTGCGGCAACAACGCGCGTGCTAACCGGCGATGTCACTGCCGGGTTTCAAACACCGGCGAAAGCCTTTGGCGCGGGGTTTGTGGAAACGCTAGCGGGCTGCACCATTACCGACCTTTAGGCGGCGCTGGGTGCGAGCCGCCACGGCATCGAGGCCGGTCAGGCCACAGCCTTTCTGTTGACATTTTTCAAGCCTGGTAAGGGCTTGCCGTAATAATAACCCTGCCCGTATTCCACGCCGATCTGCGTCAAAAGGTCGGCGTGATCGGCGGTTTCCACCCATTCGCCTACGGTGGCGATGCCCAATTCTTTGCACAGGGTCACCATCGACGACAAAAAGGCCCGGTCTCTTTTGCTGTTGATGGCGTCGCGGATATAGCTGCCATCGATTTTCACCGCATCGACAACAAGTTGACGCAGATACTGAAATCCGGACACGCCCGCTCCGAAATCGTCCAGATACACCCGCACGCCAAGCTCGCGAATTTCATGGAGCGTTGCGGACAGGGCTTCGAGGTCCTTGATCTTGGCGGACTCGGTAATTTCCAGCGAAAGCTGCGGGCGAATGTCTTCCGCGCGTTCAAACACCGACATGATGTTGCGCATAAAACCCGCATCCGATAGCGAACGCCCCGACACATTGACGGCAAATTTGACTTCAACCCCCTGAGTACGCAATTGCCGCAACCGCGAAATCGCCCGGCTGAGGACAACCGTGTCAAATTCCTGGATCAGCCCCACATCCTCAGCAAAGGTGATCATTTCAAACTGGCTATAGATCGAATCGGTCACATCAAACCGGCTGAGAACCTCAAAATGCCGTGTTTCGCCCGTTTCAAGCGAGACAATCGGCTGATAGACAAGGCTGAATGCGCCCTCGTTCAGAATTTGGCGAAACTGCCGAACTCGCTCGGTGGTCTCTCCCAGCAATGCTTTGGGGTCGCCAAAGGCATCCATGTCAAAGCCGTCACTGCCATCGGCAAATTGTTGCAAGGAAAAGACGAGCGCCTTGACCCCGTCTTCGCCGGTCAGGGCAATTTGATCGGTATCGACCGACGCGGCACTAACGTCCAGCCCGGTTTGGGCGTGCACAGCTTCGGCAAAGGTTTCCGGCGACCCGTCTGCCGCGCCCTTGTCATGCACCAGAGCAAATCGATTGCCGCCCAGGCTTGCCGCATGGCTGCCGCCGATCGAGAACGACCCAAGCA
>JASBSO010000074.1 GCA_030148905.1 Kordiimonadaceae bacterium
GGCGACCAGGGTCCTGAGCCTAGCGCCGACTATCCAGCGCGTAACCGGCGCTGCGCACCGTTCGGATATAATCGGTCAAACCGTTGACATTGATGGCCTTGCGCAAGCGGCGGATATGGACGTCAACTGTGCGCGGTTCGACATACACATCATGCCCCCAAACCGAGTCCAGCAACTGTTCGCGGGAGAAGACACGGCCCGGATTTTCCATGAAATGCCGCAGCAGCCGATATTCTGTAGGCCCCAGATGGATCAACACATCACCGCGCATGACCCGGTGCGACACATTGTCGAGCGAAATATCCTCAAAACTCAACTTTTGCCCGGCCAGGGCAGGGCGGACCCGGCGCAGAACCGCCTGAATGCGGGCGATCAGTTCCTTGGGGGAAAAAGGCTTGGTGACATAGTCGTCGGCACCGGTTTCCAGGCCGCGAATGCGGTCGGGTTCGTCAGCGCGCGCGGTCAGCATAATGATCGGAACATTGGCCGTCTCCGGCGAGCGGCGCAGGCGGCGGCATATCTCCAGGCCCGACAGATTAGGCAACATCCAATCGAGCAAGATCAGGTCGGGTGCTTCCTCGCTGGCGCGCATCAGACCCTCTTCGCCGTCCATCGCGGTGTCGACAACATAGTTTGACCGCTCAAGATTATAGCGGACCAGTTCGGTGATGTTTTCGTCATCTTCGATCAGCAATATACGCGTCTTCATGGTGATGTCCTTCAGATAGCCTTATGCGTCGTCAGTGATAGAGGGGGCAGATGTCGTATTCCGCTGGTCCAGTTCGCGCCCGGTAATGGCATAGTGTACCAGTTCGGCAACATTGGTGGCTTGGTCACCAATGCGTTCCAGATTTTTGGCGATCATCAGATGATGCGTCATGAAGTTCATGGTCTCGGGCGCATCCATCATGCGGCTTAAAATGTCGCGCGATGCGGCGCTGTGCAGACTGTCGAGATGTTCGTCATGTTCCCACACATCAACGGCGGCATCGGCGTCGCGGCGCACATAGGCATCGATGACATTGCTGACCATCATTTTGGCTTCGTTCGCCATCGAATCGAGCAGCGGCGGAACGGTAAACGGTCCTTCTAGCGCCATATCGCGGGCGCGTTTGCCGATGTTTTTGGCATGGTCGCCCATGCGCTCGATCAGCGTGGTCATTTTGATCGCGGCGACAATTTCGCGCAGATCATCAGCCAGCGGCGCCCGGCGGGCGAACATGGTCATGCTCAGCTGTTCGACATCGCGTTCCATCTGGTCAAGCTGCACATCAGACGCCACAACCTCATCGACCAGGTCAAAGTCGCAGCTGTGCAGCGCGCGCATGGCCTTGTCCAATTGCTCTTCGGCAAGGCCGCCCATCTGGCTGACCATGGTTTTCAGTTCGTCCAGTTCCTGATCGTAGGATTTTAAAATATGGCTTGTCATTATGATATGCTTTCAGCCTATACCAGCCGCCCGGTGATGTAATCACGGGTGCGGCCGCTTGTGGGCGATGTAAAAATTTGTGTGGTGTCGCCAAATTCGATCAGCTGTCCAAGGTGAAAAAACGCTGTTTTCTGGCTGATTCTGGCGGCTTGCTGCATCGAGTGGGTGACCAGTATGATGGCATACCCACCCTTTAATTCCTCAATCAAGGCTTCAACCTTGGCGGTGGCGATCGGGTCAAGGGCCGAGCAGGGCTCGTCCATCAAAATCACCTCGGGGTCGATGGCAATCGCGCGGGCAATACACAGCCGTTGTTGCTGGCCGCCCGATAGCGTGGTGCCCAAATGGTCGAGCCGATCCTTGACCTCGTCCCACAGGCCGGCCTTTTCCAGCGAGACGGCGACAATTTCGTCCAGGTCCTCGCGCGTGTCGGCAAGGCCGTGAATGCGGGGCCCATAGGCCACATTGTCGTAGATCGATTTTGGAAACGGGTTGGGTTTTTGAAACACCATGCCAACCCGGGCGCGAAGCTGGACCACATCGATCTGGCTGGCATAAATGTCTTCATCATCGAGCAGGATTTGCCCGCTGACACGGCAGTCGGCAATAGTGTCGTTCATCCGGTTGAGGCACCGCAAAAAGGTCGACTTGCCGCACCCCGACGGGCCGATCAGCGCGGTGACCTCATCCTGATACAGATCCAAAGACACATTATCGACCGCATGCGTATCGCCGTAAAAGACATTGACGCCCTGTGCGGAAATCTTCGGAGGTGTTTGTACGGTTGCCATGGTCATGTTTTACGCCACAATATGTTACAGCTTTGTGCCATTAGTCCGGAATATGGACTTCAAAGCGCTGCCTCAGCCACACGGCCAGCGCATTGACCGCCAAAAGAAAGCCTAAAAGCACCAAAATCGCCGCCGATGTCTTTTCGACAAAGGCGCGCTCGGGGCTATCGGCCCAGAGGAAAATCTGAACGGGTAAAACCGTTGCGGCATCGGTCAGGGCATTGGGTGTGCTGACAACAAAGGCCACCATGCCGATCATCAACAGCGGTGCGGTTTCGCCCAGCCCGCGCGACAGGCCAATAATGGTGCCGGTCAATATGCCCGGCATCGCCGAGGGCACAACATGATGGAACACCACCTGCATCGGCGACGCCCCAAGGCCCTGCGCCGCTGTTCTCAGCCCCTGCGGCACCGCGCGCAGCGACGCCCTGGACGCGATGATAATCGTCGGCAGCGTCATAAGCGCCAGCGTCAGCCCCCCCACTAGCGGTGAAGAGCGCGGCAATTCCAGAATGCTGAGAAACAGCGACAGCCCCAACAGGCCAAAGACAATCGACGGCACTGCCGCCAGATTGTTGATATTGACCTCGATAAACGCTGTCAGCCGGTTTTGGGGGCTGAATTCTTCCAGATAGATCGCCGCCAGCGTGCCAATGGGAAAAGCGGTCAACAGCGTCACCAGCAGGGTTAGGACCGACCCGATAATCGCACCAAAAATACCGGCGATTTCAGGCTCGCGCGAGTCGCCGCCGGTGAAAAAGGTCGTGCTCAATTGGCGCGATATCCGCCCGTCGGCGCGCAGCGCAGCAAGCCAGGCAAGTTCCTTGTCTTTGACGCGGCGGTCGCTTTCAGGCACGCGCGGATCAATATTGCCCTTGACCACCTGATCGACATCATCGCTCGCCAGCAGACGCATACGCACCGTTTGGCCGATCTTTTCAGGTGTGGCGGTGATATAGTCTCGCAGCGTTCGCCGTGCCTGCAGGCTGAAAAGTTGTAAGGCCCGGCGGCGTTCAGAATCGGTGTCGATATCGGGAAATTGTCGCTCCAGCGCATCGGCAAGCAGTTTGCGCATGTCGGCGCTTTCAACCCGTTCGGCAAAGTCGTGGCGATATCTTGCGCTGCTTGGCCGAAGGTCCTCCGGGTTCAGATAGATATCAACATCAATGCTGGTTTGGACAAAGCCGCCAAAGGCGTTTTTGCCAACCGACACGATCAGCGTGGCAAGCGCAAGGCCGGCTACCCCGATGGCGGCAAGGCCCAGCATGCGAAAGATACGTTCATAAATGTACCGGCGGCGCAGACGCCGCTGCACCTGAGGCCGCCCCCAGCGTTTTTTGAGGTTTGGCAGGCTAGTCATAATGCACCGCATGACGCCGCGACACGCGCTGGGCAAACAGATTGAAGATCAGGGTGAACACAAACAGCACCAGGCCCAGCGCAAAGGCCGACAAGGTTTTGGGGCTGTCAAATTCCTGGTCGCCGGTCAGCAGGGCAACAATTTGCACGGTTACGGTTGTCACCGCTTCAAAGGGATTGGCGGTCAGATTGGGGCGCATGCCTGCGGCCATCACGACGATCATGGTTTCGCCCATGGCCCGCGAGATGGCGAGCAGAATGGCGCTGGATATTCCGTGAAACGCGGTCGGAATCAAGACATGCGCGATTGTCTCGGACTGAGTTGCCCCCAGTGCCAGCGATGCGTTTTTCAAAGACCCGGGTACCGCCGTCAGCGCATCATCGGTCAGCGACGAGACAAAAGGAATGATCATCACACCCATCACCAACCCGGCAGCCAGCGCGCTTTCACTGGCGATATCAAGGCCAAGGCTGGCCCCTGTGTTGGATAAAAACGGTGCCACAGTGACCGCGGCAAAAAATCCGTACACTACGGTTGGAATGCCGGCCAAAACCTCCAGACAGGGCTTGGCAAAGGCACGCACGGACGGGCTTGCATATTGCGTCAGATAAATCGCCGCCATCAGGCCCACAGGACCGGCCACCAAAATCGCCACAAAGGTAATCAGCAGCGTACCCGCAAAAAGCGGCAGCGCGCCAAAACTTCCGCTGGCACCAATCTGGTCGTCCCGCAGCGCGGTTTGCGGACTCCATTTGGTGCCGAACAGAAACTCGGTCACTGACACATCCCTGAAAAACAGGCTGCTTTCGACAACGAGCGTCATGATGATCCCGATGGTGGTCAGCACGGCGACAAGCGAACTGATCATCAGGATCGTTTTTAAGATCCGGTCAAAGCGTTTGCGCGCAGTAAAGCGCGGGCGAATCTGGTGATAAGCGCGGTAAAGGCAGGTCAGCGCCGTTGCCGCAATCAAAGCCGCTGCCACCCAGCCTGCAACCCCGTAAATGCGGCGAAACCGGCTTGCCGCTTCAAGCACATGGGCGTTGGCCTCAAAGGGGTTGCGGTTGTCGCTTGCCAATTGGATGCGGTCCAATAGCAGGTCAAACTGGGTGGCCTTCAAGGTTTCCAGTTCTGGTGGCAGGTTAGCCACGGTCAGTGCCAATGCCAGATTATCGCCAAAGGCAAACCACAGCACCGACATCAGCAAAGCCGGCAAAACAGCATGAGCGGCCGTGAGATACCCATAATGCCGCGGCAGCGAGTTGAGCGCCGAGGCTTCGCGTTCGGCCATAGCTGTCGCCCGTTGGCGGCCAACAGAAAACGCCAACAGCGCCAATATGGCCAGGCAAAAAAAGACAAGACTGTTGCTCATACCCGAGTGCCTTTGTGGATCAGACAGCTAGCAGAGACATGGTTACGGCCGTTGCATGGGGGTCAGGGTGACGGCGATTTGGCTATAACGCTGGCGCTCAACTGGAGTGAGGGGGATGAGGCCCCGGTCGATCAGATAGCCAAATTCTCCCCAGGCTTCGTCGTCGGTGAAAGCATTCAGATATTCCGGAATGCCGGGAATAACGCCGACATGCGCCTTTTTGACGTAAAAATATAATGACCGAAAGATCGGATAGGCCCCATCGGCAATGGTATCAAATGTGGGGGGCACTGCGTCTTTGCTGGGTGTGGTAACCTTCACCGGCTGCAAAACATCCGAGTTCTGATCAAGGAAACTGAACCCGAAAATGCCCACAGCATCCCAGTTGGCCTGCAGTTTCTGAACGATCAAATTGTCATTTTCGCCGCTTTCGATAAACGCGCCGTCTTCGCGGATCGACTGGCATAGCCTTTGGTGCAGGTCGGGATCGCTGAGTTTCAGGCGCCTCAGGCCTTCAAACTGCTGGCATCCGCCTTCAAGGGCCAGTTCGTTAAAGGCATCGCGCGTGCCCGATGTGGGCGGCGGGCCCAGAACCGTGATCGCCACCGCGGGCAGGTCGGGGCGAATGTCGCTCCACAGCCTGTAGGGGTTTGCCACCATCAACCCCACGCCGCCTTGACTGCCTTGGACCGGGACACTCGCAGCCAGGGCCAGATAGATGTCAGAGAGCGACAGTGTCAGCTGCGGGGCTTCTTTGGTGTTGGCAAGGACAATGCCGTCATAGCCGATTTTGATCTCGACAATGTCGGTCACGCCGTTGCTTTGACACAGGTCGTATTCGCTGGCTTTGATCCGCCGCGACGCATTGGCGATATCGGGATAGCTGGTGCCAAGCCCGCTGCAAAACTGTTTCAGGCCGCCGCCCGAGCCAATACCCTCAACAATCGGCGCATCAAAGCTGGTGGTGCGGCCAAATTCTTCGGAGACGGCGGTGGAAAAGGGATAGAGCGTCGACGAACCGGTAATCCGGATCTGATCCCGGGACTGCGCCGCGGCCGTGGGCGTGAGCACCGCCGCGCACAGCATAGCGCAGGCTGCAAGGGCTATGCGTGTCATGATGCCATCTCCTGTTTGGCGGCAGAGGGCAGCGCATCAGAGGGACGCAAAGGCTGCTGGGGGCTGGGCGTTGTCGCGCTTGCAGCGTCTGAGGCGGCACCCGGTGCACTGTCGCCTTCGATGTGGGGCGGCGCGTCCGCAACCGCCAATTTGAAGGTGAATTCGGTGCCTTCGCCGACGGTGCTTTTGATATCCAGCTGGCTTTCATGGCGCAGCAGGATGTGTTTGACAATGGCAAGGCCCAGGCCAGTGCCCCCCATTTTGCGCGACCGCGCCGTGTCGACACGGTAAAATCGCTCGGTCAGGCGGCCCAGATGTTCGGGCGCAATGCCTGGGCCTTCATCGCGAATGCTAAAGACGACATGGCGCTTGTTTTCGCTTAAATGCGCAGACAGATGCACATGTGTATCGGCGTCGGCGTATTTCGCGGCATTGAACAGCAGGTTTAAAAACACCTGCGTCATCTGGTCGTCGTCTGCGACAATCTTAGGCAGGCCGTCCGGAACCGACAGCTTGAACGTGATGCCGCGTTCCTTGCCAACATTCATCAGTGCATTGAGCGAGCTTTTCAGAAGGCGCGCTGCATCAATAACCGAGTCCGGAGATTCGTGCCGCAAAAGCTCAATGCGCGACAAGGACAGCAAATCGTCGATCAGGCGCACCATGCGTTCTGATTCGCGTTGCATGATCTCCAGAAAGCGTTCCTGCGCCTCGGGATCGTCTTTTGCCGGGCCTTGAAGCGTTTCGATAGAGCCCATCAGCGACGACAGCGGCGTTCTCAGTTCGTGACTGGCATTGGCAACAAAGTCGACACGCATTTGCTCGGTACGCAGCAGGCTGGTGATTTCAAAGAAAAACAGCATCAGGCGCGGGGCCGAGGCTTCGGCGCGTTCATCGCGCTCAATGATAGCGGCGGTGACTTCGAACGTTCTGTCATTGGTGGTGGTGTAACGCAGTGTAGCACGGTCGCGGTCAGACCGCCCGTGTTCCAGCAGGCGCTTGATGGTTTTGACAATCGAGGGCTTGCGAAAGAAAAGGAAAATATCCTCGCCCGTAAGGGTGGCGCTGAAAAGCGCTTGGGCGGCCTCGTTGGCGGCGACGATACGGTGCTGGCGGTCCAAGAGAATAACCGGTGAGGGGACACTGTTCAGCGCCGCCGTGCGCAGCGACTGTATGCCGCGTTTTTCCTGCACCTCGCGGCGTTCGTCGTCAAAGGTGCGAAATTTCAGCCGGTCAAGCCTGCGCTTAAAGCCCAATTGTGTCAGGATCAACGTGACAAGAGCGCCAATAAAAAGCGCGGCCAGCACACTGACCTGGTCAAGCGCCCACAGAAAGGCCAGCACAGCCAGGGTGGCTATGATGCCTGTGCGTTCGCTGATCAGTTTTCGGGCAAAGGTCATTGGGCCCGCCATTTGCTACATTCAGGTTTTGTTTTTCAACCAACAGCCTAGTCTATCATGGGTGCGACTGGCTATGTGACACCAATATTACAATTTCATGACAATGAATTCCCGGCGATTTTGATGAAATTCCCGCTATTCAAAAATTCAATTATCACTGAACGTAAAAAGCGCTATAACTTCCATAAGTTATGCAGTCGCCCAGGATAGTTGATGAGCAGTGATCACCTTGAGCCGGACTCACTTGTCCCCGAACACACCGTAGAGCATTCCAAGCGCCGCTTGATTCAACTGGCCGGTATGGGATTGCCGGCGGCCATTTCGCTGCGCGCGTCGGCGCAGGCGGCACTGGTGTCGCAGTTGCGCTGCACGGTGACAATTCCGTGTGATTATGTGGCGATCATCGATGTGGATGGCTCGGTTCGTCTGGCCCAGGTGTCCTTGTCATCCATTCCGCCGCTGACGCAGGATTTTCTCGATTTTCTTTTTGGCAATGTGGTGTTTGCCTTTCCGTCGGGTACGGCGCCGTCGTCGATGCGGCCATCGGGGGATTGCCCGGTCGATGATGACGATGACGACGACGATAGCGGCGATGACGATGACGACGACGATGATGATGACGGCGGCGGCAAGGGGAAGGGCGGCGGCAAGGGCAAAGGCGGCGGAAACGACGATGACGACGACGACGAGGACGAAACCTTTGAATGCCTCTATAATGTCTTTTTGTTTCCGTGCGGAACTTTTCCGGTCACCAATTTTGTTGACCAATCGGGCAATGCGATCGGCAGCGGCTTTGACGGGCTCTATTACGACATGGCGGTTCTAGCGCTTGACTCCAACCAATCAGACTTTCCTGGTTTGAGCTGCATTGCCTCTGTCCTCACCTTCTTTGGCCGCGCATAATCCTGATATTGGGCGCAAGCGGGACAACCAAATGACGGTTTGGGAAACGCGACCGGATGATTTTGTTCGGCAAGATTTCACCGATGTCGTTTTTCTGTACGACCGTCTGTCGGGGGACACCCACGCGCTGAGCCCGTTTGCGTCGGCGCTGCTGGGGCTTGTTAGCGAGGCACCAAAATCAACGTCAGAGCTGATCACAATGTTGCCGCAAGCCTTTGGCTTGGCTGCTGACGATTTTCCAGACGGCGCAATCAACACCTGGATCGACGAGCTGGATGCGTTGGGCTTGTTGCGCCCCGTCGGGACCAGCGCATGACAACGGCTCCGTTTTCTTCCGATATCTCGCGGTGGCGGCGTGCGGCGCTGCGCGGCACACTGAGCCTGGAGCTTGGCCCATTTCGGGCGACTTTAGGCTGCGACAGGCCGAGTTGGGCGGCATTGGTGCCGCATCTTGAGGCGCTATATCCCACAATGGCCGCCTCGGATACGCCGCGCATTGGCGATCAGAATCTGACCGTCCGCGCCCCCAATATCCTAAGGCGCTATCTCCGCCCGCAGGTGGTTGGCTTACCGGGCTTTGACTTGCCGCTTGTCCCCCTGCCGCAAAGATTGGCGCCGCTCGCCTTTGAAATGGCCTGGAACGCAGCGGTGGCGCTCGATTGTTACCGGTTTCTGATCCTGCATGCGGCGGTTGTGCGCATCGGCGACCAGGCGGTGATCATCGCGGCAGACACCGGCGGGGGCAAAAGCACACTGGCCGCTGCACTGATGGAAGCTGGCGCGATCCTGCTGTCCGACGAATTTGCCCTGATCGACGCAGCCAGCGGAAATGTGCACCCTTTTCCGCGCGCCATCAGCCTGAAAAACGAGTCCATTGCCCTGTTTGCGGCCACACGGCGGCACTATGTGGATACCCCCAAAGGCACGCTGGGCTATATGCCACCGTCACGCGAAAGTCTGAGCGTCCAGGCCACCCCGGCCCGCATTGGGCGGCTGGTCGTGCCGCATTTTGGTGTGGGAAAATCGGCCCAAAATATCCCGATTGACCCCGAAAAGGCCGCCATTCGGTTATTGCGCGGGTCGCCAAACTATCATGCCCTGGGTGAGGCCGGGTTTACGGCGTTGATGCGGCTTGTGACATCGGCCCCCATGCACGAACTGCATTATGGCAGCACCGAGGACGGTGTGGCGCTGGTGCACGAGGTCTGCCAATGAGCACCGGTATAGACGTATTGGCCATTCTGGCCGGGCAGCAAACCATGCCCACGGACCCGGTCCGCGTGAAGGCGGTGATCGACTGCGCCGCGCGGGCGCACCTGCTTGCCAGCCTTTTCAGTCATATGCGCCCGCACCTTGGCGGCAAAGCCTTGGACGTGGCGCAAAATGCATCGATCAAGGCCGAAGCCGACGCCCGTATGCTGGCCTTTGAGGCCGAGCGACTGCAGCGAATTTTTCACGGTACCGGTATGCGCATCATCCTTCTGAAAGGGGCGGCTTATGTCGCCGCACAGCATGGTTTTTCTGTTGGGCGGCGGGTGTCCGACATCGATATACTGGTCAGCGAAAACGACCTGCTGGCGGTCGAAAAGGCTTTGCGCGGGGCAGGTTTCATCCCGCACGCCCATGCACAGTCGGTTTATGACCAAAACTATTACCGCAATTATATGCACGAATTGCCGCCCCTCGTGCACAAGCACCGCCGGACCGTCATTGATGTGCATCACCGGCTGACACCGCGCACCAGCCGCATTTCGGTGGACACAGCCGCCATGGTGGCGGCGAGCCAACCCACCGCCGGTGGCGCGCTCTATACCCTGGCGCCGATTGACCAGTTTCTGCACGCTGCCTTGCACGGCCTGTATGACAACAGCTTCGACACGCCGCTAAGGACCAGCTTCGATCTGTTTAGCCTGTGGTCGGTTTTGAGCGCCGCAGACAAGGCGGATGTGTTTTGCCGCGCGGCTGCCATTGGCCTCGAGGTGCAGGCGCACGGTGCGCTTGACCTGTTGTGCCGGTTGGGCCTAGTGGACCGCAAATCCGTGCCAGCGCGGAAAAGCGTTGCCGGGGCGCTCGCATATGCCCGCATCCAGAGCGGCATCGGCGCTGTGCTGGCCCACGGCGTCTTCAGTGTTCGCGAACACTGGTTGCGTATGCCCATGCGACTTTTGATCCCGCACCTGGCGCGGAAATTGGGCCTGTGGCTTAGGGAAAAAGTGCAAGCAGGTCGGCAAAGCCATCAATGACATGCGTTGCGCCCAGCGCATCCGCGACGCCCGGGCCGTATCCATAACGCACGGCCACGCTGTCCCATCCGGCGTTTTGTGCGGCGGTGATGTCAATATGGCTGTCGCCGATCATCCATGCGGTTTTGCTGCCGGTGGGCGCGGATGCGGCATAAAGCGGGGCGGGGTCGGGCTTGCGCACCGGCAAGCTGTCACCGCCGATCACCGCTTCGAAAAACCCGGCAAGGTCCAGCCCGTCAATCAGGGGCGTGGCCAGGGCGATGGGCTTGTTGGTACACACCGCCATAGGGTATCCGCGCGATTTCAGCGCAGAGAGCGTGTCCCGCACCCCGTCAAAAGGACGGCTGTGCATCAGCAGATTGGCCGCGTAATGGTCCAGAAAAATCGGATGGCCGGTGTCGACCATGGCTTCACTCACGCCCCCCGTTTGCTGCAGGCCGCTTTCGATCAAATGGCGCGCGCCGAGACCGACACCCGTCTTGAGTTCATCAAGGCTCAACGGTCTGCGGCCAAAATGCGCCAGCACATGGTTTGTCGACGCGCACAAATCGGGGGCGGTGTCGACAAGCGTGCCGTCCAAATCAAAAACAAGAGCAGGGCGCATATTGGTCCTTTTTCCGTGGCGCAGGGGATTTTGCAGCGCGACAATTGTGCTTTGCCCCTTGCATAAGAGGGTGGTAATGAGACCGCAATGCGGAATATGCCGCGCATTGATGAGTTTTGGAATTTGATATGAGCACTCCCTGGACACCCGACAGCTGGCGCAGCAAGCCAATTGAGCAGGTGCCAACCTATCCAGATGCAGATGCACTCGCCGCTGTGGAAAGCGAATTGAAGGGCTACCCGCCGCTGGTGTTTGCCGGTGAGGCACGCGTGCTGAAAAGCCAGTTGAAAGATGTGTGCGAAGGTCGGGCCTTTCTGCTTCAGGGCGGTGACTGCGCCGAGAGCTTTGCCGAATTTCACCCCAACAAGATCCGCGATACCTTTCGGGTTTTGCTGCAAATGGCGGTGGTGCTGACCTATGCGGCCAGCTGCCCGGTGGTTAAAGTGGGTCGTATGGCCGGGCAATTTGCCAAGCCGCGCTCTGCGCCAACCGAAACGCAGGGCGATATCACGCTCGACAGTTACCGCGGCGATATCATCAACGGGATCGACTTCACCGAAAGCGAGCGCATCCCCGACCCTACACGCATGCTAAAGGCGTACAGCCAGGCGGCGGCGACGCTCAATCTGCTGCGCGCTTTTGCCCAGGGCGGCTATGCCAATTTGCAGTCGGTCCACCGCTGGAACCTTGATTTTGTCACCGACAACGAGGCCGGCACCCGCTTCCATGAACTTGCCGACCGGATCGGCGATGCGCTTGATTTCATGGCGGCATGCGGCGTGCAGGCCGATAATGTCCAGGCGCTTCAGGGGACGGCCTTTTACACCTCGCACGAATCGCTGTTGCTGGGGTACGAGCAGGCTTTAACCCGCGTCGATTCCACCTCGGGGGACTGGTACGATACCTCGGCGCATCTTTTGTGGGTGGGCGACCGCACGCGCAATCTGGACAGCGCACATGTTGAATTTTTGCGCGGTGTTGCCAACCCGGTTGCCAGCAAGGTTGGCCCCACCACCGATCCAGACCGGCTGCTGCGCCTGTGCGATATTTTGAACCCGGAAAACGAGCCTGGCCGTTTGACTCTGATCACCCGCTTTGGTGCGGATCAGGTGGAAAAGCATCTGCCCACCCTTATTCGCGCCATCGAGCGCGAAGGCAAAAAGGTGGTGTGGTCGTGCGACCCGATGCACGGCAATACGGTGAAAACCAGCGTCGGGGTGAAAACTCGCCCGTTTGAGCGCATCATGGACGAAGTGCGGCAGACCTTTTCGGTGCACAAGGCCGAAGGCACCTATGCGGGTGGTATCCATCTGGAGCTGACGGGTCAAAATGTCACCGAATGCACGGGCGGGGTTGCCGCCATCACCGAAGACGGGCTGACAAGCCGGTATCATACCCACTGCGACCCGCGGCTCAATGCAAGCCAGGCCTTGGAGCTGTCCTTCCTGCTGGCAGAATTTTTGAAGGCTGAACGTCAACTTCAAACCAAGCAGGCGGCCGAATAACGCTGCAGTATTTGGGCGTTTCGACGCGGGAGGAGACAATGGCGGACCAGTTTTCGGTGTTTGTGGCACAGATCAACCCCACCGTTGGTGCGCTCGATCAGAACTGTGCCGCCATTGCCGAGGCCTACCGTCAGGGCGTGGATGCAGGCGCTGATCTGGTGGTGACGCCGGAATTATCGGTTGTCGGCTACCCGACCGAAGATCTGGTGCTGAAACCTTTTTTCCAGCGCAAG
>JASBSO010000095.1 GCA_030148905.1 Kordiimonadaceae bacterium
GTTCCAGTCGGCGGCGCGCATGATCATATCGAGCCGGCGGTCGCCGTCGAAATATTCGCCCAGCCACAGGCCGTCGCCCAGCGCGCGCACCGTGCGGGCCACCGCGTCGCGGGTCAGGCCCACTTCGGCGATCCGTCGGTCATCGGGGGTGATGCGAATTTCAGGGTTGACGATCTGCGGGTCGGGGTTGGGGCGCGCCTGCGCACCGGGCAAAATCTCCCGCAACATCTGGGTGGCTTCTATTGCGGTATTGGCAAGCTGGTCAAAGTCAGCGGACTGGAGGTAAAGGTCAATCGACCCATCGCCGCCAAAGCCACCAAAGAGGTTGCCTTGCTGGGCGAAAGCGACCGTATCGGGGAAGCCAACAAGAATCTCATTGCGGACAATCTCTTGCAGTTCCAGCACGCGCGATTGGTCTTTGGCGCGGATACCGACGCTGCCCCCCCAAGGGCCGGTGATGACATAATAATTCCTGAGCGCGGGTTCTTTCTCGCCGTCCATATAGGGTTGCAGGCGTTCGACCACTACCTCGGCAAATTCAGTGCGGATGGTGTCAATCGTTGACCCCGACGGGAAGCTGACAAAAGCATCGACCGCGTCGCGCTTGACCGGCGGCAGATAGTTGGTTTGCGGCCACAGCATCCAGGTCAGCGTCAAGGGGCCCGCAATCAGGAGAGAGATCAAGCCAATGCGGCGCAGCGGCGAGCTGGTCAGGCGCATGAGACCATTTGCGACCGCGTCCCAGCGGTGGGTGGTGCCGCCGCTGGCCCGCATATGGGCGAGCCATTTTTTCGCCCCTGTTGGCAGCACCGTGACCGCCACCACCAGGCTGATCGACACGGCGATGGCGATGGTCAGTGCCAGGTCGGCAAACAGCTGCCCCTCGACATCCTTCAGGAAAATAATCGGTACAAAGATCGCGACCGTGGTGGCGGTGGAGGCCAATAACGCCCCCCACACCTGTTTGGCGCCTTTTTCGGCGGCCACCTCGGGGCTGTCGCCGCCTTCGCGCAGGCGGACAATGTTTTCCAGCACCACAATCGCTGCGTCCAGCACCATGCCGGTGGCAAAGGCGAGGCCAGCCAGCGAGATGACATTGAGGCTGCGGTCAAAAATCCCCAGCATGACAAAGGTCGACAGCAGGCAGATCGGAATGGTGGTGGCGATCAAAAGCGTCGCGCGCGTTTGCCGCAGGAACCACCACAATATGCCGACGGCCAGCACGATCCCGATAAAAAGATTATTGGTCAGCAGACTGATGGCGCGTTTGATAAACACCGACGGGTCAAAGGATTTGTGGATCGCGACACCCCGTTCGGCGAGCGTTGTAGCATTAAGCCGGTCAAGAACAACCGTCAGTGCGTCAATCGAGGCCAGGACATTTGCCCCCGACTCCTTGTTCACGCTCATTCCGATAGCCGGGTTGCCGTTTTGGTAAACGGCCCCGCCGCCGCGGCTCGGGCCCACCGAAATATCGGCGATATCGCGCAACCGGATCGGCGTATCGCCGCGCCAATCAAGGATCAAATCGTTCAGTTGATCGGGGGAAAAGCGCCCCTCGAACCGCAGGGTATAATTGCGCCGCCCCACTTCGACCGTGCCGCCCGACACATCGTTGGAGGCGCCGATGCGCTGAGCCATTTCGTCGATATTGATGCCCAGCTGCGCGGCGCGGTAGGGGTCGAACACGATGCGCAAAATTTCCTCGCCGCCGGTGCGGTTCACATCAACCCCGGCGACGCCTTCGATCGCCTCGATCTCGGGCACGACCAGTTCGTCAATGATGCCGTTCAAGCCTTCAAGGTCGACATTGCTGCCTGGAAGCTGTTGGACAAACAGATAGATCAGCGTATCGCCCGACCCGCCGCCCGCGCCGTTGAAAATACGCGGACGTTCGGCATCGGCGGGCAAATTGCGCAGGCGCTGCAGGCGGCTAGCGACCTCGGTATAGGCTTTGTCCATATCGGTATTGAGCGAAAAGCGCATATTGATCCAGGCGTTGCCCGCATTTGACCAGGTTTGCATCACCGTCATACCCGGCATGCCGCGCAGCACGTCCTCGATCGGCTCGACAATCTCCGATTCCATTTCCTTGGGGCTGGCGGCGCGCCAATTGGCCTGCACGCCGATCCACGGGCGGTCGATATCGGGGAAAAGCTGCACGGGCAGGCGGATGATCGACAAAATGCCAAGGAGAAGGGCGATTGTGACCATAACGGCAATGGCCGCCGGGTTACGGATGGCTTGGCTGGTCCAGCTCATGGGGTATGTCCTCGCTCAGTCGGATGAAATCCGCAGCCACCATGCGCGCCTTAATCTGGATTGAGAATCGCCGTGCGATAAACGGCGCGGTCGGTGCGACAAACGGCCTGCCGCACTATCACTTTGGTTCAGTAGGCTTGCCCGTATGAGCGAAAATCTAAACCAAACATATAGTTTGGGTCAGCCGCGGTATGGGCGAGCCCTCCCGCGCCAGGGCCGCAAACCGCAAAGTCTGACGCGTCCACACCCATGTTGCGCCCGGGGTAACCACGACTCGGCACTCAACAATGTTACCCCGGACGCAGTGGCGTGCGGTGCGCCAACCAGTCGGACAGCGAGGACATCCGACCCCTCACGGAGAGGGAACTGGTCAGCAGGGAGGCAGGGCTGCTTCTGCCTGCCTCCGGCACCGGCCGGACACCCACCAAGGTGCGGTCCGACCACGCCATATCATTTGGGACGTCAATAGCCCCAATGTGTGAGCCGCGCCGCCAACGTGCGGTAATAGGCATCGATATGCTGGCAGGCGACATGGGTCAGTTTTTCGGCAATCTCTTCGGCGACTTCGTGTCGCAAGTCCTGACGCACGCCGCTTTGATAATGGTCAGACGCCCGGTGAAACAGTTTTTCAACACCGTTTGACGGGAACACATGCGTCGGCGTGATGCCGCAATTGGTGCGGGCCTTGAGATTGCGGCTATATTTATAACTTTCGCGGGCACGACCGCTGATGAGATCGCTGTGGGTGCCGACGCCTTTCACCCGTGCCTTGACGGCAAAGCTGTAATGCGCGGTCCCGCGTACCTTGACCTCGTCATAATAGGCGCGTTGGTGTATCCCGCACTGGCCGGACGCAAAGCGGCGGCTTTTTTTGTATTTTTTGTCTTCGCGGTCGATATCGACGATCTGAAAGTCGATATTGAAGCGGTTGGCCTGCGCGCGCACGACCACGTCGGCGGCGCGCGGATGATGGACAATTTCGACATAGCCCGGCAGCTGATGAATGGCGCGGTGGGCGATGCCCTTGCCAAAACGAGTGCTGCGGCGACCGTGGCCGCGCCGGTGGTTCAGGGCGCTTTCGTCAAAGGCAACAAACACCCGCACAGGATGCGCCGCGCGGAAATGGTCATCATAGGGATCAATCGCTTGCGGTGCATACTCCTGGCCGGAAACATATGCCCCGACGGGAGCGGCCGCACGACTGTCCGCGCGACTATCTGCCAGTTCGGAAACCTGACTGCCGAGCATAAGCGTGGTCAACAGTGATGCGGTGATAACCGGTGCCATAAGGAAAGCCTCCATTCGTCCTGGTGTCTTGGCGACCAGGTGCAATGGAGGCACTATAGCTGCTGGGTCTGAGACAAGGCTGAGGCGCGCGTTCAGACGCCATTCACCTTTGGGGCAAAATCAGGGCAGGGTCGGCAAAACCAGGCGGCACAGACATGCTGCCCAGTATCGGTGGTAGGCCTATGCCTGCGCACCGTGGCAATGTTTGAATTTTTTGCCCGACCCGCACGGGCAGGCTTCGTTCCGGCCCACCCCGGCATAGGGGTCGTCGCTGACCGCCGGACCGCTGACACCGGCGCTGGACGCACCGTGGCAATGCTTGAATTTCTTACCCGACCCACAGGGGCAAGGCGCATTGCGCGGCACGCCGACCAGCGCGCGGGGGTCGATGTCGTCCTGCGCCTCGTCTGCCGGGCTTTCATACAGGTCGCCGCCGCCCGTAATGGCTGCCGCGTCGCTTTTGGCAGCAACCATGGCGTCCGCCTGTTCTTGGTGCATTCGCTCGATCTGCTCATA
>JASBSO010000106.1 GCA_030148905.1 Kordiimonadaceae bacterium
CCCCAGATCAAGGTCGGTTTCCGCGCCGTCGTCGGTGACAAACACCTCGCCGTGTTGAAAGGGGCTCATGGTCCCCGGGTCAACATTCAGATAAGGGTCAAGCTTGCGCAGGCGAACCGAATAGCCGCGCGCCTGCAACAGCGCGCCAAGCGAAGCCGACAACAGACCCTTGCCCAGCGAGCTGACCACACCGCCTGTAATAAAGATGAAGCGCGTCATCCTTTCCACACTGATTCCCCTTATGCCCGGACACCTATGAAATATAGAAGTGCCCTGGTTTTGCACATAATTTTTCGCTGATAAAGAAACGGGGGCCAGCGGCCCCCGTCATCTCTCATTACCCGTCATCGTCGGGCAGGCTTGGCAAGTCCGGAAGGGTTGACCCTTCGCCAGCGTCTTGCTCGATACCAAGCGCCTCGTCGACAATGGAGTTGTCCACCTGCTTTTGCGCGGCAATCCAGCCAAGCGCAAGCGCATTGAGAATAAAGATGGTGGCCAGCCAGCGCGTGGCCTTGGTCAGAAAATCTGCCGCACCGCGCGACGTCATCAAACCGGCCGGCCCGCCGCCGATGCCCAGTGCACCACCTTCAGAACGCTGCAGCAGGATCACCGCCACCATGGCGATGGTGATCAGCAAATGAATTGCCAACAAAACTGCTTCCATAAGTCATCTCCAGCCGCACATGCGCCCGCGTCGGCGCGTGCGAAGCGGCTTATCTACGCCAAGCGGTACACAAGGCCAAGGATAAAATCAAAAAAACAGGCCTCAGGGCGCAGCGGCCCTGATAATGGCATTGAACGACTCGGCTTTCAGGCTGGCCCCGCCCACCAGGGCACCGTCAATCTCGTCTGCGGCAAACAGGTCGGCAGCGTTCGAGGCATTGACCGACCCACCATACAGCACGCGCTGCGCGGCCCCGTCGCCGCCTGCCCCGGTTAGAACCGTGCGGATTAGCCGGTGTACCGCAACAATGTCATCCCGCCCGGCACGGTGCCCGGTGCCAATGGCCCATATCGGCTCATAGGCAATGGTCAGCATGTCCGGCGTAAAGCTGTTTGGCAGGCTGGCGGCTAGCTGACCTGCCAGATAGTCCTCGGCCTCTCCGGCCTCGCGCACATCCAGCGGTTCGCCGATACAGAGGATGCACCCCAGGCCGACTGCCATGGCCGCAGCGGCCTTGGCCCGAACGTCCGCATTGGTCTCCCGGTGGCCCGACCGCCGTTCGGAATGGCCAATGATGACAAATTCGGCACCGGCATCGCGCAACATCTCTGCTGACATATCCCCGGTAAACGCGCCGTGCTGCTCGCTGTGACAGTCCTGCCCGCCAAGCGCGAGCGCAGACCCGCCGACAGACGACACGGCGCGGTGCAGCAAGGTCGCAGGTGGTGCGATACCGACATCCACTTGCTTTGCGACGCTGTCTGCGCATGCAGCGATATCAGCCAAGGTGGTCAAAGCATCGGCAGTGCCGTGCATTTTCCAATTTCCAACGATATATGGGCGGCGCATAGTGACTTCCTGTCTTGTATTTCTCAGTCAAGTGCGGCATGCAGTCCGCGCCTGTCAACCGGCTTGATGATATTGCCGGGCTGGGTTTGGCTTTCTATGATGCGACGGACAGCCTTTGGCCGCGTATCAGATAAGAGATGGTGGATAGACGCATGTTGTTAAAGCTTCGGGGTGGGCTCAATTCCTTTCTCGTGACGATTTTGTTGAGTGTTCTCATTCTTGCCTTTGCGATCTGGGGTATTGGCCCCGGCATTTTGCAAAGCGCGCAGGACACCGTTGCCGATGTCGACGGCGTTGAAATTTCCACGCAGAATTTTGCCAATGTGGTCCAGCGCCGCGCCCAGCAGTTTCAATTGCAGCTTCCCGGTTTTGGCGATGTGAATGAAATCGTCCAGGCTACCAACCTCGACTATCAGGTCTTGAACGAGCTGCTGGCGGCCGCGCGCATTGCTGCCCACACCAATAATTTGGGCCTGCGTGCCAGCGACAAACAAATCGCTAAACAGCTTTTATCCATCGAGGCGTTCAAGCTGGCCGGTGGCTTTTCGCCCGAGGCCATGCGTCAAACGCTGATCAGCAACAATTTGAGCGAAGAGCAATTTTACACGGAAATTCGCCGCGATGTCGCGCGCCAGCAAATCATCGACGCGCTGGCCGAGGGCAGTGTTGTGTCCGATGATCTGGTCGAAGCGATTTATACCTTCGAGCGCGAGCGCCGCACCGCCGAGCTGATGTCCATTCGCACAGCCGACATTACGGACAGTTTTGAGCCCACCGAGGACGAACTCGCTGCCTTTTACGAGGCGTCGAAAGAGAATTACCGCACGCCGGAGCGCCGGTCATACCGTTATGTGCTGGTGACGCCTGCGCTCTATAGCGCCGCGCAAAACCCCAGCGAAGACGACATTCAACGCGCCTATGACGACAACGCGGAAAAATATATTGTGCCCGAACTGCGCTCGGTCCTGCAGGTTACGCTGCCCTCCGTTGATGCAGCAGAGGCCTTCATCGCCGATGTGCGCGGCGGTGCCGACTTTGTCGCCTCAGCGGTTGCGCAAACCAGCTTCAACGCCGATGAGGTTGATCTGGGTGACCTGAGCCGCGACGACGTTGAGCGCGACTTTGGCGCCGAAGCTGCCGACATTGTGTTTGCGCTGGACGAAGGCGCGCTCAGCGCGCCGGTCCCGGCGCTCGCGGGCGTGAATGTGTTCATGGTGACCTCGGTGTCTGAAGGCTCGCAAATCGCGCTGAGCGAGGTACGCGAGGAAGTTACCGCTCTCGCCCGGCAGGAGCTTGCGCTTGATGCCATGTTTGACGCCCTGCCCGATATCAACGACGCAGTGTTGGATCAGGGGTCGCTTGATGCTGTTGCCCAGCAGTTGAACCTGTCGCTTGCCAGCGTCACGGGTGTGTCGCAGTCGGGTGACAATCCAGACGGCAACCGGATTGTGACCACACCTGAGGAAGCCGCCATTCTGCGCCAGGCGTTTTTGATGCAGTTGGGCGACCCGCCCGAACTGCTGGACTTGGACCCAAGCGACAACCGCAAGGGTGCGTTTGTTGTGGAATTGATGGCGATTGACGAACCGATTGTCCCCGCGCTTGATGACATTCGTACGCGCGTGCTGGCAGACTGGCAGCAAGAACAGCGCGAACAGGCTGCAGGCACACTGGCTGACGAGGCGCTTGCCCGCGTTGAGGCTGGCGAAACCTTTACCGATGTTGCCGAGTCTATCAACGCCGTGACCTTCGATATCAAAAATGCCGCGCGCACGGGCGGTGATGACAGCCAGCTTACGCCCACCATTCGCCGCCTGTTGTTTGACCTCAATATCGGCGAAGCCGGGGTTGAACGCTCAGCTGATGGCTATGCGGTGCTGCGCCTGAAGTCGGTTGAACCGGGTGATCCATCGCGCGCACCCGCCGAGCTGGCCGATATGAAAACCCAGCTGGAATCGAGCATTTCCAATGATGTGGTTCTGCAATATCAGACCTGGCTGACCGAAACCTATCCGGGCACGATTAATCAGGCGATTGTCAACCAACTGTTCCGCGGCAATGCTCTTATCCGCTGATCAGCATGCAGTGCTAGAGGCTCGCTACAGGGCCGGGCAGCCTTTTGTCCTGTCCGAGACCGTTGTTGCAG
>JASBSO010000141.1 GCA_030148905.1 Kordiimonadaceae bacterium
TGCTTCAGGCCCAGCGTGTCCACCAGCTGCTGGAAGCGCTCGCGGTCTTCGGCCAGGTCAATCGCATCGGGGCTGGTGCCCAAAATCGGGATGCCTGCGGCCTCCAGCGCGTGGGCAAGCTTCAAAGGCGTTTGCCCGCCATATTGCACAATCACGCCCTTCAGCGTGCCATTGTCCATTTCGCGTTCGCAAATGTCGATGACCTTTTCCGCCGTTAGCGGTTCGAAATACAGCCGGTCGGCGGTGTCATAATCGGTCGACACGGTTTCGGGGTTGCAGTTGATCATGATCGTCTCATAACCCGCATCCGTCAGCGCGAAACAGGCATGACAACAGCAATAATCAAACTCGATCCCCTGGCCGATGCGGTTGGGCCCGCCGCCAAGGATGATGATTTTTTCGGCGTCCGTCGGGTTGGCCTCGCACACCGATGCCCCGCCCAGCGGCGCGGTTTCATAGCTGCCGTAAAAATAGGGCGTGCCCGCGTCAAATTCGCCCGCGCAGGTGTCAATCTGCTTGAAAACCGGCAGCACGCCCAGCCCCTTGCGGTGCGCGCGCACCTCGGCCTCGGTTTTACCCACAAGCGCGGCGATCCGCGCATCGGAAAAGCCCAGCTGCTTGGCGTCCAGCATCGCTGCGGCGTCGCCGGGCAGGCCCGCAGACAGGCGCTTTTCCATGGTCAGGATGCGGCTGATCTGCTCGAGGAACCAGGGCTCATAGCCGGTGACCGACACGGCTTCTTCAAGGCTGATGCCGCGCCGCATGGCCGAGGCAATGCGCAGCAGCCTGTCAGGCCGCGGGGCGGCAATATCAGCCAGCATCGCGTCGCGGTCTTCGGGCAGGTCGATGTCATCGAGGCCCAACAGCCCGGTTTCCATCGACGCCAGCGCCTTTTGCAGACTTTCGGGGAAATTGCGGCCAATCGCCATCGCCTCGCCCACCGATTTCATCGCAGTCGACAGGATCGGCTCCGAGCCTTCAAATTTCTCAAAAGTAAAGCGCGGGATTTTAGTGACGACATAATCAATCGACGGCTCGAACGACGCCGGCGTCACTTCCGTAATGTCGTTTTGCAGCTCATCGAGCGTATAGCCAACGGCAAGCTTGGCCGCGACCTTGGCAATGGGGAAGCCGGTGGCCTTCGATGCCAGCGCCGACGAGCGCGACACGCGCGGGTTCATCTCGATCACCATTAAACGTCCGTCGGCCGGGTTGACGGCAAACTGTACGTTCGATCCGCCGGTTTCCACCCCGATCTCGCGCAGCACATTCAGGCTGGCCGTGCGCATGATCTGATATTCCTTGTCGGTCAGGGTCATGGCCGGGGCAACGGTGATACTGTCGCCGGTGTGCACGCCCATCGGGTCAACATTTTCGATCGAACAGATGATGATCGCATTGTCCGCCTTGTCGCGGACGACCTCCATCTCATATTCCTTCCAGCCGATGATGCTTTCATCGATCAGCACCTCGGTTTTGGGGCTGGCGTCGAGCCCGCCCGCGACAATCGCGGCATATTCCTCGCGGTTATAGGCCACCCCGCCGCCGGTACCGCCGAGTGTGAAGGACGGGCGGATGATCGCCGGCAGGCCGACAAAGTCGATCGCCTCCATCGCTTCCTCAAGCGTATGCACCACCACCGATTTGGGGTTCTCGAGCCCGATTTTGCTCATTGCTTGCTTGAAGCGCTCGCGGTTTTCGGCCTTGTCGATCGCGTCTGCGGTGGCGCCGATCATCTCGACACCGAATTTCTCCAGCGTGCCGTCCGCCTCCAGCGACAGCGCGGTGTTCAGCGCCGTTTGCCCGCCCATAGTGGGCAGTAGCGCGTCCGGGCGCTCTTTTTCAATGATTTTGGCGACAAATTCGGGGGTGATCGGCTCGACATAAGTGGCGTCCGCCAAATCGGGGTCGGTCATGATCGTCGCGGGGTTGGAGTTCACCAGGATCACCCGGTAGCCCTCCTCCTTCAGCGCCTTGATCGCCTGCGTGCCCGAATAATCGAACTCGCACGCCTGACCGATCACAATCGGCCCCGCGCCGATGAGGAGGATAGAGTTTATGTCTGTGCGCTTAGGCATGTACCACTCCGCTGACTTGCGTTGAGAAGACCCGCATGCTGAGCCTGTCGGTGCATGGGGGATAGATGATATGGCTTTGGCCGCGCTCACCCTTCGACGCGCTCAGGGTGAGGGGAGAAAGAGGGGGTTGATCGGTGCTTGGAGCTGCGCCGCGTTCGCCGCGTGCGGCAACACCAATGCCGTCACCCCGCACCTCGTCGAAGCCCCGCTCTGTACCGTCACCCTGAACGTGATTCAGGGTCCAGCCGCCTGCGCCACTGCACCGCCGTATGGATGCCAAATCAAGTTTGGCATGACGAATGGAGGCTGACGCGAGGGCGGTCAAAAAGCCCTCTCCCGCGAGGGGAGAGGGTTGGGAGAGGGTGAGCATATCGAGCGCCACCTCTAAACTCCCACCGCCTTGGCAAACTCGTCGAAGAGATAATAGCTGTCGGTGGGGCCGGGCGAGGCCTCGGGGTGCTGCTGCACGCTGAAGATCGGCTTGGTTGTGTGCCTCAGCCCGCAGACCGTGCCGTCAAAAAGCGATTTTTGCATCACCTCCACATCGGCGGGCAGGCCCTCTGCCGCGACCGCAAATCCGTGGTTCATCGAGGTGATTTCCACCTTGCCGGTGCGCAGGTCCTGCACCGGGTGGTTAGCGCCGCGGTGCCCCTGCTCCATTTTGTAGGTCTTGCCGCCAAAAGCGAGGGCGAGCAGTTGATGGCCGAGACAAATCCCGAAAATCGGCAGGCCCGTGTCAATCAGCGCCTTGATCACCGGCAGGGCATAGTCCCCCGTGGCCGCCGGATCGCCCGGACCGTTGGAGAGGAAAATCCCGTCGGGTTTCAAGGCCATGATGTCGTCAAAGCTGGTGTTGGCGGGCACCACGGTCACCCGCAGGCCGACGGACGCCAGGCGGCGCAAGATGTTGCGCTTGGCGCCGTAATCAACCGCCACCACATGCTTGGCCCCGTCGCCGAAGGTCTGAAAGCCCGAACCGAGCTGCCAGTCGCCCTCGTCCCAGCCTGCCATGTCCGTCCGGCTGACCTTGAGCGCAAGGTCCATGCCCTTCAGCCCCGGCCAGGCCGCCGCCTCGGCTTGCAGGGCCTTCAGGTCAAAGCTGCCGGGCTCGCCGTGGGCAACGACCGCGTTCGGCGCACCGCCCGCCCGGATGTGCCGGGTGAGCGCGCGCGTGTCGATGCC
>JASBSO010000160.1 GCA_030148905.1 Kordiimonadaceae bacterium
GGGCAAAGCTCATCGCCCATATCGGCAAGGCGACTGCAAAGCCAATATAGGTCCACGCCCAGGTTGGCACGCTTGCTGCCACACCGCCCAGCAGGCGCTGGACCTGTTGATAGCCCAAATATCCGATGGCCCCGCCATAGCCCGACTGGATGGGAAAACCGGGGTCGGGTGCCGGGGCCGCCAATGCTGTCGCCAACACCGGCAAAGCCACCAACAGCGCCGCCAGATTGCCCAAAAAATACGGCAACCATTTCACCCGGATGATTTTAAACCCCCAAAAGGCCAGCGTGATGGCCAGCGCATAGGCCGCCAAACCAAGCGCCGAGAGCAAAAATTCCGATGTCTCTGCCCCCGGCCAACCCAGCCAGTTGGTCACCGGGGCATCGGTAATATGGTTGTGCGAGGGGTCAGCGGGCGAATAGCTGAACAGCGCCGCCGCAACACCGAGCGCAAGCGCGATCAAGCCGAGCCCCAACAACCGCCAGGCGGTGTTTTTTAACCAGATCACGAACGCCACCGGCAAAAACGGATCGCCTTTATCGCCGCGTTTCTTGGTGGATTTGACCGTCGCTGTTTTGCTCGCCACTGGGCTTCCCTTAGCATTGCAGTCTCTAAAGCGACTCTAGCGCCGGTTGGGCCCTTTGCTCAAGGCTGCGCTTGCATATGCGCTGCAAGATATCTGCAGTGTCGCACGCCTGCGGCTTCAACTGGACAGCGGACACCGGGCCCGATAGCTTGGCCCGTGGAGCAGAACCAATGACAACCAGCACGCACGATATCCTTATTGTTGGCGCCGGCATGGCCGGGCTGACCACCGCGATCGGGCTCGCAGGTGCGGGCTTCGATGTCGGGGTGATCGACCGTATGCCCATTGAGGCGCAGCACGACGAAGCCTTTGACGGCCGTGCATCGGCCATCGCCTTTGCCAGCTGCAACCTCCTCAAGGCCATCGGACTGTGGTCGCACCTTGAGGCACACGCCCAGCCGATCTTGGAGATTCGCGTCTCGGACGGTCCGTCTTTGATGCACCTGCATTTCGATCAAGCCGCCATTGGCGACGGCCCCTTGGGCAATATGATCGAAAACCGGCATCTGCGTCTGGCGCTTGCAGCACGGCTTAAAGAGGTTGAGGGCATCACCCTCTATGCGCCCGCAGCCATAGTCGACACCGGCACCAGCGGCACCCGCGCCTATGCTCTCTTGGAGGACGGTCGCCGGATCGACGCGGCGCTGATGCTGGCGGTTGACGGACGCGGCAGCCAAACCCGCGCGCGTGCAGGCATTGAGGTGACCAGCTGGTCTTACGGTCAGGTCGGCATTGTCTGCGCCATCGGCCACGCGGAAAGCCACGCCGGGATCGCGCACGAACGATTTCTGCCCGCCGGGCCGTTTGCGATTTTGCCGCTGACCGGTAACCGGTCATCACTGGTCTGGACCGAAGAGGCCCGCTTCGCCGACACCGTCATGGCGCTGGGGCCGCGTGCTTTTCAGCACGAAGTGCAAAAACGCTGCGGCGATTTTTTGG
This sequence comes from Kordiimonadaceae bacterium, assembly GCA_030148905.1. GTDB lineage: Bacteria > Pseudomonadota > Alphaproteobacteria > Sphingomonadales > Kordiimonadaceae > JASBSO01. The sequence goes on from JASBSO010000160.1 coordinate 1,526, forward strand.
GCAATGTTGAGATTTTGGGCGGGCGCTGGTGCTTTCCGCTGGGTCTGCAATACGCCCACGCCTATACGGGCGACCGGTTGGCGCTGGTGGGCGACGCGGCGCACGCCATTCACCCCATTGCCGGGCAGGGCCTGAACCTGGGCCTGCGCGACAGCGCGGCGCTGATTGAGGTGTTATCGGATGCGCGCAAGGCGGGTAGCGACATCGGCGCACCGGATGTGCTGGAAGCCTATGCCCGCTGGCGGCGCGCCGACAATGCCTCGCTGATCGCCGTGACGGACATATTGAACCGCCTGTTTTCTAACGACATTGCGCCGATCAGGCTGGCGCGCGATGTCGGGATTGCCGCAGTCAATCAGATCGACCCGCTGAAACGCTTTTTTATGGAACATGCCCGCGGCACGGTGGGCGACCTGCCCAAGCTCTTACGCGGAGAGGCGCTGTGAGCACAGAGAAATCCCTTGCGCACGGCAACAGCGTGCACACCACCCCCGAGCCGAGTACCGACTGGTCGTGCGAACCCACCCTGATGGACATCACGCTCTATCCGCACCGATCGCTGAACCGCACCCATGCACGGCGGATCTTGTGGGGGTTGGCAATTATCTGTGGGCTGGCGTCGCTGCGCTTCATTGCCGTAGGGGCGTGGCCAGTGGCGGTGTTTGTGATGTTTGATGTGTGGGCGATCTGGTTTGCCCTGAGCTTGAGCACGCGCGCAGGGCAGGTGCGCGAGCGGCTGCTTTTGACCCCGTCGCGCCTGATTGTCGAGCGCAAGGCACAGCGCACCGAGCGCTGGTCGTTCGAGCCAACCTGGCTGAAAATCGAACCCGTGCGCAACCGGCGCGGGGTGGAGGCTTTGAGGCTGTCGACCCATCACGGTCAGGTCTCGATCGCCAGTTTTCTGAACGAAGCCGAACGCAGCGAAATTCACGCCCATTTGCAGGACCACCTTGCTCGCTGGCGGGCGGGTGACCACCGGCGGTCTAAGCCTTTACAGCCCTAACACCGCCCGCATGTCATAGCGCCCCGGTGCGGCCCCGGCAGCAAAGCGCGCGGCCACCAGCGCGCCATTTGCAAAGAGCGACCGGTCCTCGGCGTGGTGCGACAGGGTCAGGCGTTCCGCCGTGCTCGCCAGCATCACGCTATGCTCGCCGATCACGCCGCCCGCGCGCAAGGATGCAAAGCCAATCTCGCCCGCCTTGCGCTCACCCGTGATCCCGTCGCGTGCCCGCACCGCCGCGTCATCCAGTGCGACGCCGCGGCCCTTGGCCGCTGCCTCGCCCAAAAGCAGCGCCGTGCCCGAGGGGGCATCAACCTTGTGCCGGTGATGCGTTTCCAGAATTTCGATATCCCAGCCGGTATCGAGCGCCGCGGCGGCCTTTTCCACCAGCGCCGCCAGCAGATTGACCCCAAGCGAGAAATTGCCCGCCTGCACAACAGCAATGGTTTGACCCGCCGCATCCAGCGCGGCGTGGTCGGCGTCCGTCAGCCCGGTGGTGCCCACCACCAGCGCTGCACCGGCTTCTGCTGCGCGCGCGGCGTGCGCAGCGGTTGACCCGGGAGCGGAAAAATCAATGAGAACATCCGCCGCGCCCCACGTATCGCCCCGGTCGGCAGTGAAAGCCAGGCTGAGCCCGTCTGCGGCCGTCAGTTGGGCCTGAACGGCGCGGCCCATGCGGCCCGCC
>JASBSO010000177.1 GCA_030148905.1 Kordiimonadaceae bacterium
ATCAAATGGGCTGAAACCAAGATAGGCACGAAACAGCACATAGTTCTTCGGGTCGGTAATATCCTGGGCGGCCAAGCCAACGCCGATAATGGAAAGCCAACTTAAGACCAAACCCAAAATGAAATTGCGCATTGCGTTTCTCCCTATGCCTTTAGGTAGATCATGCCATCAGGGCATCAATATGGCACCGGCATTTGGGGCTTGCCACAAACCAAAGGAATAAATGATGAACCACAGGTCTTCACTGCCCAAAGGCGGACGCGCGTTTGAACGGAATTGCCGCCATGCGAATGGCTTCTCCCGCGCTCAGGCGAGAGCGATTGCGGCGAAGGACGGGCGCGGGTCGGAGGGCGGTCAGATCGCCGAGATGGTCAAGGCGCTCGACCCGAGCCGGTTTGAGAAAAAAGGATTGATTGAGCCCGTACCTCTTATCGTTCCCCCTTTCGGGTGGTCAGATCCTGTGGAGGTATTTGCTCAAGTTGGTGCCCCAGGCCCTAACCCAGACGCCAATGTCACAAGACTTACGCTCTATGTGAAGGCTGTGGGCCCATCATTTCCAGGTCGGTTCGCTATTGAAGTCACAGGTGGCGACAGAAAAATCATCCGGCCAGGGCCTGCAACCATCAATGTTACGATAACTGGGAATGTCGTCACTGGAATCAAAGTGCGGTGTAGGGGTTATCTGATTCCTGTGCGTGTCGTGATCACAGGTCGATTTTAGAGGCTCTGAAAAATAGAAAGGATGAACGAGTAATTTTGCGACAAATTTGACGGCCACATCACGCGCATCGTGCCTTTAGTTGGCTATGCCAACCAACCGCTCAAACTCTTTTTTCCATCTCCGGCTCAAGGAGTCGCAAACATCGGGTTCGCCGTACAGGTCCGTGATCATCTGCTTTATGATGATGTAATAAAATGGTCGAGTGTTGAGGTAAAAATACGGCGCGGTTTCCAGGCCGTCTTCCAGATTTTCAGGCTCAAGTTCAATAAGGTCAAAATTTACAAATCCGATTTTCGCACCGTAAGGGCCACTCCATGTCGCTCCATTTAGCCGATGTCTGAGATCGCGGCCCAATTCGGCCTTGGCAGCATCGGTCAAGTTAAGTCGGAATCCGGCGCTGATATACCCGGTTTTTGTCTCAGTGTTCGCGGAGAGGGAAAAGCTTGTGCAAACACTTTTGACATCGCTCGGCTCCAGCTCGAAAAACGGATTGGTCTCGTAAATCTGCAGGCCGGTTGTGAAGGTTGTGTAACTGCCGTTCTCCGTGAGGTCGTGATGGCCGAAATAGTTGTCAAGCCCAGGCGCTTGCAGTGTATTTCGGCTGAGTTTGAAGTCTTCGACGGCGTATGTGTTCACACCGAATTCGTTCTGCGCGGCGACCATATAGCTCAGCACCGCAAGCGCGCCAACGGCAAGGCCTACGAGAAATTTGATCATGTTTTGCTCTCCCCGAGATATGCGTTTCACCATGCCACACCGGCAGCAAGCCCCAATCCCTTTGCTTGCAAGGATTTGATCTGATCGGCTGGGATCACTCCAACATTTCAAGAACAAGAGATGTGGGATCAACCTGTTCGGCAACGATGCTTTCATAGACCGCCTGCAGTCTTGCATCTTCAGGATAACACGGCTCCGGTACGCCGTAGACCTCCGATAGTTTGCGCTTTGCCGCTGTGTATAGATAGGGCCGGATGAGGAGAATGGGGGAATAACGTTCGGATAGCTTAAATTCTTCCTCAAGAGAAATTTTTGAAACTTCTGCGAGGCCAAATTGCGCCAGACTTACACTGGCGCTGAAAGGGCCTGCCCAATCTTGGCCGTTCAGGCTGTCCGAGAATTTTTGTTTGATCGTCAAGCTGGCCTCAGGTGTGAGCGTCACATGAAAAGACGCAGTGATCTCCTGCTTGGAGGTGTTGCGTCCATAAAGCTCGTCAAACTTGATGCAGATTGTCTCGACTTGGCCGCGGCTCAAGGTGAGGAAAGGCTCAGCCTTGTATAGCCGAATGCCGTCCTCTCCGGTTTGATCTGTGCCTGAAGTGGCGCGCGCGGTTTTGTTGGTGAAGCCGACCAGGCCAGCACCAAATATTCCGTTCTGGCTGTAATTTTGATCGACATAATATTCGGGCGCGGCGGCATCATCTTGTGCGACGACCATATAGCTCAGCACTGCAAGCGCACCGACGGCGAGACCCACGAGAAATTTGATCATGTTTTGCTCTCCCTGTGACTGGTATCACAGCACAGCTTAGAGGCGAAACCAAGGCACCCTTCTCCCGCGTGAGGCGGGGCTGGCGCAGCGCCTGGCCTGTGTGACGCAGGCCGGGCATCAAAAGCGCCGACTGAACCAACCGTTCAACCCATCCGGGTTTGGGCGGTTTTTGTTTATCCAATTATGAGGACCAATCCATGGATTTGACCGATCTGAAATCGGCGCTCGACGGCTATCAGGATGCCGCCGAAAGCGCTGTTGACCAACTGAACGCGCGGCTTGACGCGCTGGAATGTTCGGGCGAACGGCCCGGCTTTGCCACCCATTTGGGGCTGGGTGAGGGCGAATATAAGGCCGCCTTTTTCCACGACTTCATCATGAAGGGTGACACCGCACCGCTGAAAGCGCTGGAAGCCAAGGCGCTCACCAGTGCGGGCGGGGCCGATGGCAGTTATGCCGTGCCGACGATGATCGACACCGACATCGAGACGCAGGTGCGCGCCCTGTCGCCCATCCGCCAGATCGCGCGGGTGAAAACGGTAGACACATCGGATTACAAGCGCCTGGTGTCGCGCGGCAATGCAGCCTCGGGCTGGGTCGGCGAAACCGATGCCCGCACCGAGACGGCGACACCAAACCTTGAAGAAGTGGCGATTGTGCCGGGTGAGCTGTATGCCAATGCAGCGGCGACGCAGCGCGCGCTTGATGATATGCAGTTTGATGCCGAAGCCTGGCTCACCGAAGAGGTGGCAGAGGAATTCGCCGCGCAGGAGGGCGCCGCCTTTATCGCCGGCGACGGGGTGAATAAGCCCTCGGGCTTTCTCGCAGGCACCACATCGGTGGACGCTGACGGCGCGCGCGCCTTTGGCACTATTCAGCATCTGGCCACCGGTGTTGACGGTGGTTGGCCCGCAAGCGATGCCTCGGATGTGTTGATTGATCTCGTCCACAGCCTCAACCCGCGTTACCGGGCGGGGGCCAAATTTGTAATGAATGCCGCGACGCTGGCCGACATTCGCAAATTTAAGGATGCGGACGGTAATTTCCTGTGGCGGCCGGGGTTGATGGACGGTCAGGCGGATACGCTTTTGGGCTATCCGGTGGTTGAAGCCGCCGACATGCCCGACATCGGTTCGAACAGCTTGTCGGTGGCGTTCGGCAATTTTGAGCGCGGGTATACGATTGTGGAACGCATGGGCACGCGCGTGCTCCGCGACCCCTATTCCAACAAGCCCTATGTGAATTTCTACGCCACCCGGCGGGTGGGCGGCGCCGTGGTGAATGACGCCGCGATCTAGCTGCTGAAATTCTCGCTCACATAAGCTCTCAAGCCGAGTGCCTCTTTATGGGGCACTCGCTCTTTTGATTTTCCTCGACTGCCAATAAGGAGCCACGGCCATGCTGGTAAACCGCGTGCGCGAAGCCACATCGACCACGGGAACCGGGCCACTTGTCCTGGACGGTGCGGTGATGCGCCATGTGCGCTTCTCGGATGCTCTGAATGCCGGGGACATGGTGCATTATTGCATTGAGGACGGCGCGAATTTTGAGCTGGGTATTGGCACATTGCAGGCTGACGGAACGTTTAGCCGTGACCAGATAATTGAAACGCTTGAGAACAGCGTGTACGCGGCAACCGGCGCGCAGCCCATTGTATTATCGGGTTATGCGCAGGTGTTTGCGACCCTCACTGCGGGTCAAATCTACCCGCTGGGGCCAACCGACAGCCCGACCTTTGCGGGATTGACCGTCACGGGCGCTGCGGATTTCGCGGGCAATGTGACCATGCAAGGCAACTTCCTCGCGGGGAAGGTCAATTCACATCAGGGTGTTTTGGCCTTTGGCTCGGTCGGCACTGGCGCCAACCCGTCCACATTCATTGATGTTCATAACGGTCAGCACCGGCTCGGGGCTTTCGATTGGACGAGCAGCGAGTGGCAGCCTCTGTCTGTCAATGGCACAACAATCCAGATTTCTGGTGGCAATAACGGGGCGGTCACATTCGGCGGCGATGTGGATATTGCAGGCTTGCTCGAGGCGGATACTTTCGACATCACTGATACAGGCGGAGCGCCGCGCTCGCTGGCGCTGGTGGACGGCTCAAACAATCTGGTTGTTGGCTCAACCGGGTTGAATGATCTGGTCTTGCGCGCAGGCAATACGGTCAGGGTGCTTGAAGACCTTGCTGTTGATGGCGATCTAACGACTCCTTCTGTCCGCATCAATAACGGAAACAGCCATATTCGCTTGACCGGCGGGGGCGTGGGCGCAACTGACACAGCTGATGTTGTGTTTATCGACAAGTTTGACGACTCGGCCCGCTTCTTCTTTCAAGACGCCAGCGAAGGTACGTTTCATCACTTTCTTGAAGCAGAGCTTGGCGGAAATGTCAGCCTGCTGAACGATAATGTTGTCGGGCTGACGGTTGAGAGTTCGGGGCGTATCGTTATCCCCCACACAAGAGCCACAAGCATTGTAGGCGCAAACGCCTTAAATTCGGCATTGTCAATAGGCTCAGACACTTTGGGCCTGCATTTTGACACCAATGAAATTACGGCCTTTGGCGGCCCGTTGTTTTTGCAGTCCAACACTACCGAGGTCCAGGTCGGTAATTCTGGCAGCCTGTATACTCTCAGGGTGTTCGGCAATGTAGACTTGGCCGCTGGACAGCGCAAAATTCAAGTCGCCGGAATCGACGCCATTACTTTCGACTCAAATCAGAATGTCACAGTGCTGGAAGATTTGGCCGTCGGTGGTACGGTCACGCTCGCATGGGATCAGGCGCTGCGAGGAACAGGTAGCGGGGGTGCCGAACAAGACATCCTCAACTTCGGCGGGGGTGCAGAAGGTGACGCTCTTTATGTCGGGCCAAGTGCGGGTGCTTTTCCGATCGTCTTTCAGACGGGGGGTGCAAGCTTAGGGCGGATGCATGCATCAACGGGACTCTTTGCCTGGTACGGTGATATGAGCATCGACCAAGACCTGATTATCAATAACCGCCTCTATGCGCCCGACAACACCGGCGAAGTTTATTTATCTGGCGGAGGGTTTAGCGATCAGGGCGCAAGTTTGGTGCTTTGGGGCGGTGCGCATGCAAACAACCCAAACCGTATCGCCTTCCGGGCTGACGGCATCGATCACACGACCTATAGCCCAACAAATGGTTGGCAATTTAATGCAGCAGTCCGGGCAACGGCAGCGGCTGGTATGACATCTGACAATGGCTTTGTGGTCAACACGCATTTAAGCCTTGACGGTGATGGTGTGCAGCTTGGCATCTCCGCCGCGCGCGATATCTATCTCGCGCCGCGCGACCAATACACATGGCGGTGGGCTGATGCCCTTGAATATAGCCTGACTGACGCGCGTTGGCGCTTTGGCACGGACCTTGATGTTGATGGCATTGTCGGCGCCGACGCTTTTTTGGTGTCCACAGCAGGTGCAGAGTTGGGTTTGCCGACCGACGGGCGCATGCGCTTTGGCCGATATGCCGCGAGTCGAACGGATTTGACAGGGCTGATTTCAGGGACTGCGGCGGGTGCTGTCCTCACTGGCGCGGATTTTGGGCATGTTGTCATCGAACTGCGTAGCAGTGATATTGGCGATCGATTTGCCGTTGTCGCTGACAGCACATACAACAGGGGCCTCAGCGGCTTTGACACGCTCGCATTCTCGGTCAACGCGGTCGGCAATGGCGCATTCGCCGGTGCTGTTAAAGCTCAGTCCTTTGACCTCTCGCAAGTCCCTATCGCCGCCGACGATGCAGCAGCAGCCACGGCTGGTGTCGCCGTCAACCACATATACCGCAAATCCGACGGCACGCTTGCGTGGCGTCAGGCTTAACATCCCAAGAAAGGACCAAAGCATGACTGATCCAACACCTACGCCCTATGCCGACCTTCGGCCTGCCGTCGAAAGCCCCACATATGCCGTGCTTGTACATGACGGCGGTGAGCGGGGTGCCGCGCGCGATATCGACCGCCTCAAACAGCGCAATGACCGTTTGATTGTAGCCCTTGAAGACGGCGAATTCGCCGACGACGCCAAGGCGATTTTTGCGGGCAACGGCTTGGCGTGCGCGGCCAAACTGCGCGCCGAGTGCGACCGGCTCGACGCCGCCATTGCCGCATGGGGCGGCACGCCAAGCCACGCACCTGCTTGAAGGGTGTCTCACGATGCTCGGTACAGGGGCTTTTTCCGCGCTTGGCCTTGCCTCGGGGCCTTTTCTTGAAGCGCTGCGCGTTGAACAGACGGCCAGGGTGACCCTTCATGCACCTGTCGGAGCGACCTCAGAGGCTTCGCAAGCGCCGCACTTGACGCTCAGGCGCCAAAAAGGCGCGCAAACAGCAGACCGGCGCGTTACGTCTCGGCGCAACCCTACACGGCATATCCACCGCACGTAGCGGTCTTTCTTTCGATCTACATCATGGAGGCACGTCATGGCCATTGGTGCTGTCGCGCTGTATCATGCCGCTTTGCTGCACCTGCTTCGTGGCGGTTGGGGCGACCTGGAGCAACGTCCGCTTTCCGCCATATTGCTAACCGGGCAATATACCCCCGATCTCGCGGTGCATTCACACTGGTCGCATGTGCTGGCCTATCAGCCGGTTAGCCCCGATTACCGACCGCAGCCTGCCCTCAATTCCAGCCTGTCTATGCTGTCAGAAAGCGTCAGCTTTCAAACGGATGCTGTGAGTTTTGGTGAAGCCGTCACCATTCAGGACGTACGGTATTTTGCACTGGTGTTGGGGACAGCGTCCAACCTCCTGAGCTCTGACCGCCTGTTGGGCTACGTCGACTTGTCTCCAGGCGGCGGCACCCGCGAGAGTTACAGCGCGCCTTTCTCGGTCCATCCACCTTCCACCGGCTGGTTCACCCTTCAACAAGGAGTCGCACAATGACGGTCTTTGCAAAAGCACCGGATGCCCGCGTCGATTTCAGCCTCGATTGGAGCGACTGGCTCGCGGACGGCGAAACTATAACAGCCGCCAGCTGGAGGGTTGATCCTGACGAGGCGGGCGGATTTGTCCTTGACGGTCAGATCGATGCCGGGGCTGTGCAGGGCATTCATGTCTCGGGCGGCACGGCGGGGAACATATACAGGCTCATTTGCCAAATTACCACATCTGAAGGCCGCGTGGTCGAGCGCGGGATGAGCATCAAGGTGATGGAGCGATGACCATGCGCGTAGAGCAATTGACCCCGCCGCAGCGCGAACCGATCACGCTTGAAGCCCTGAAAGATCATCTGCGCGTGGATGAAAGCGAAGACGACGCCTATCTCGGCTCGCTTATCGAATCAGCACGGCAAACGGTCGAGGTTGCCTACGGTATCGCCATGATCACGCGCGAGGTTGCAGTGTTTCTAGACGCGTGGCCGCGCGAAACAAAATATCATTGGTGGGATGGTAGCAAAGATGGGTCGCTAGGCGATCTTGTCGCCCCCAAACACCGTATCGCTTTACCGGTGCGGCCGGTTGGTACCCTGTTGGCGATTGAGGTGTTCCAAAATGGGACATGGTCCTCACTTGACCTGGCCGGCAGTTATATTCAGCCTGGGCTAAACCCGCAGCTGTACCCCGCCAGCACGGTCCGGCAGGCCCGGCCCGATATCCCAACTGATGGTATTCGTATCCGGCTGGAGGCCGGTTTCGGGGCGGACTGGAACGCGGTGCCGCCCGCCATCCAAATGGCCGTGATGCGGCTTGCGGCCCATCTTTATGCACATCGGGGGGACGCGCCTGTTGCTGCGATGACATCCAGCGGTGCGCGTCAGTTGATGGCGCCCTACCGGCAGGTGCAGCTATGACCAATGTGCCAGACATCGGCGCGCGCCGCACGCGGGTTCGGCTGCAAACGGTACGCCGCCTGCATCATTCTGGTGGCCGCACGACCGAGGCCGTGAGCGATATTGCGACCGTATGGGCTTCGATCCGCACGCGCCCTGCGGGCGAGACCGTTAAGGCCGATCAGCATCATCTGCGCGGCGCGTTGGACGTGGAAACGCATTTTGCGCGGCGGTTTCTGGGCGTGCGCAGGTTGGAAATCGCCGGGGAAGCTTATGACGTATCCGCCATCGAAGATCCCGGCCTCAAGCACATATCGCTGATTTTCAGCGCCCGTGCCCGGTCGATAAACGGATAAAATAAGGGAGGCCACCCATGTCCGCTTTTGCCGCTCACCGGCTGCAAGAGGCGGTTTACGCTGCGCTTGCGGCGGATGCCGCCATTTCAAGCCGCATCACCGCCATCTATGACCGCCCGCCCGAGGGGGCCGTCACACCCTATCTCAGCTTTGGCGAGGCCACGGTCGAACCCTATGACACCAAAACAACGCGGGGCTGCACGGTGCAGTTCGACATTGTTGTGTGGGAGGCCGAGGGCGGCCAGATGGAGGCCAAGGAGATCATGGCATTGGTCGACGCGGCGCTGCACGACAATGCGCTTATGGTCGCTGACTATGACCTTATTTCACTGCGCCTCGTCAGGGCTCGCGCCTCCCGCGATGACAGCGAAGCGTCGTCGCTCACCGAAGGGCGGTTGAGTTATGAGGCCCTTCTTTTCGCCGCTTAGGCGCAATTTTCTGATTTTTTTCGAGATATAAGGACCGAACCATGACCGCACAAAAGGGCAAAGACTTTTTGATGAAAATCCTCTCCGGTGGCAGCTATGCGCTGGTGGGAGGCTTTCGTTCAAACGGGATCGAGATTACCGAAAACCCAGTTGAGGTGACAACAAAAGAGTCGGGTGGATTTCAGGAGCTTCTGTCCGGTGCTAGCTATCGGTCAATCAATCTGAATGGCAGTGGTGTTTTCGTCTCTGACGCGGCCTTTGCCGAGGTGCATGGCCATGTCATGGCCGGCACGCACCCAGACTGCGAAATCATTGTCCCCGGACACGGGACCTATACAGGGAAATTTTTCATCTCGAACCTCAGTATGGGAGGCGAGCATAATGGTCAGGTCACCTACACGATCGCGCTGCAAAATGCGGGTGTGGTGACCTTCACCGCCGCAGCATAGGGACCGCCGCCATGCCGCGCGCCAAGAAAACCGACCCAAAAACCCCCAACCGGCGGTTGGTGGTGGACGGGAAATCTTATGATCTCAGCCTTAATTTTGCCCGCATCCGCGCCTTTGAAGACGCCACCGGCACCGGCATTTTCGGCCTGTTTGACCGGGCTGCCGCAGGCGAGCGCATCGTTGATGACGTTATCAGCCTCTTTGAGGTGATGGCGGGCCTCGGCACGCCCAATGCCGCCTTCCGCGCCTGGCTTGACGAGGCACCCGCCAGCGCGCTTCGCCCCATCACCGAGGGTACCCTATTGGTGGCTTATGCCGATATGGGGCTGAAGGTCAGCGACCGCAGCACGTCGTGAACGGGCTCAGCTTTCGTGACGGCGACGGCCTGAACCGTGCGCTGCTGCCCTGGCTTGCGGGCTATCTTGGCTGGCCGCCCGACTGTGTCGACGCCCTGTGCCCAGCCTCGGCCCGTGCGGCATTTGAAGGGCGGCTCGCCTTTCAGTTTGATGCCGTGTTGCGCCGGGCGCTGACCGAGGGCGGCGGTGGCGGTTCGCCCGCCATGCACCACGCCGAGCTTGAGGCCTATGCCGCGCGCTTTGGCTAGCCGCCATCCTATGCCCCATATCTCAAAAGGAACGCCCGATGGACTGCCCAAAATGCTGCGTGCCCAAAACCAAAGAGACCGTATCCAAACCCGAGACAAAGGAAGCGGACGACGGGCATGTCTTTACAGAGCACGCCAAAAAAACAGCGGAAAACATCACCAACACCTTCACCACCGCTTTGTCGGACATCAAGCTGGACTTTGGTGATTTTGGCAGCAGTCTGAAGTCAGCGGTCAAGGGTATCGGCAAAAAACTTTTATCGACCCTGAAGGACGGCGCGCTTGATTTTTTGAAGGATATCGGCGGGCAGATTTTTGGCGCGATTATCCCCGGTGGGGGCCAGCTATTTACGGCACTGTCAGGCCTTTTTGGTTTTGCGGGCGGCGGACGCGTGCCGTCAGGTGTGCCGGTGGTGGTAGGCGAACGCGGGCCCGAGCTGCTGGTCTCCGACCGTGCGGCGACGGTGATGAACAATCACGACAGCCGACAATTCGTTTCGCAGTCATCGGCGTCAAGCGTGCGCCAAACCTTTCATATTACCTCTGACGTCAAAGACAGCGTGCGCGCCCAGATTTACCAGCACCTGCCCGCGATCGAGGCACGGATTATGGAGCGGATGACCCGGGCCCGTGCGGGTATTCGCTAGCGCGCCTTTTCCCACAGAACGGAGACACCCATGCCCTTTTTGCGCGGCAGCGTCGGCTATGGCGGCGACAATTTCCCGGACGATGTGCGGGCCACCAAGGCGCTTCTCAGGACCGCTGCGCCGCGCGACGACATCGGCAGCATTGTCGAAGCTTTCTGGACCACCCCGGCCCAGGGCGATGCTGGCAAAGACTTTGAAGAGTCGGTCGATTATTTCGTCCACGAGGCGCGCGCCACC
>JASBSO010000187.1 GCA_030148905.1 Kordiimonadaceae bacterium
GCCCAACATCCGCCGCCAGTCCGAGCATTTTTCCGACTATGAAGCCGCATTGGAGACCCTAAAAGCGCTGAATGTGGTCTATCCGTGTTTTTGCACGCGCCGCCAAATCCGCGAGGCTGTCGCAAATGCGGGCAGCACCGCACCGCCTGGCGGGATGGGGCCGATCTACCCCGGCACATGCCGGGGGCTCGACCCGCACACCGTGGCGGCCCGCATCGCCGCCGGAGACAGCCACGCCTGGCGCCTGAACATACGCCGCGCCCTGTCGATTTTGCCCGGCAGCGCCACGCTCGACTGGCACGACGGTCGGCTGGGGCCGCAACCGGTCGCGGTCGATACGCTGGATGACGCCATCCTCGACCGGAAAGACACACGCTACAGTTATCATTTGTCGGTTGTTGTTGATGACGCCCAGCAAGGCATTACCGATGTCGTTCGCGGGACCGACCTGTTGGCGGCAACCCCCCTACATATCCTGCTGCAAAGGCTGCTGGCACTGCCAACGCCGCACTACCGACACCATGCTTTGGTGGCGGACACGGACGCAAAAAAGCTCAGCAAAAGCCGCGGCGCGCCCGGCATCCGCACATTGCGCGCGGCAGGGCACAGCGCCAGCGCCGTGCTGGCTATGGCCCGCGCGGCGGTCGCCAGTCGGGAATAGCCGTGCCCTCGGGCAGGCCGGCTTCTGCCCGGTCTTTCAGGCGGTAATTGCTGGCTGGCCAGTCATAGCGGACATTGCCGATCACCACATTGCGGGTGACGATCGGGCGCGGTACGCCGTCGCCCGCCTGGATAAATTCCGCCCCGCCGGGCCGGTCGCCGATGATGGTGTTGCTTTCGATCAAAAGCGCATTGATCTCGTGCTTGACGCCTTCAACCCCGAAGGAAAACAGCGACCAATTGACGCTGTTCGGCCCTTCGATCAGCAAATTGTTGCGCACCACGGCGTCGCCGCCAGCGGGCAGGTCAATCAACCGGCTGTCATCCGCCTGATCCGAGGCCACCAGCGAATCTTCCAACAGGAATTTATGCCCCCGGTGTTTGATGGCGTGCGCCTGATCCTTTGACCCCCGGAATATTGACCGGCGAATGATCAGCTCGCCCCCGTTGATATAGACACCGTGCGCCCGTCCGTTTTTGCCAAGACGGAGAAAATTGCTATCTTCGATGACAACCTTTTTGCTGTTCCCGCCAGCCAAAATGCCTTGCTGACTGTCGGCAAAGGTCACTCCGCGCAGGGTTATCGTGGCGGCTTCGTGCCGAATACAGGCGCCGTTATTGTCGCGCACGCGCACATTTTTGCAGTTCATGCCTTCAATGGTGGTGTTGTCGCCCCTGATGACAAAGGTCGCCTTACCGCCAGCCACCGCCCCGTCAAACATGCTGTCGGGGTCTGCCAAAATGAGGACATTGGATTTTGTCAGCGTGCCGCCTTCACGGTATGTGCCGGGGCCGATGCGAATAATGCCGCCGTCAGGGACCGCCTTAAAGGCCGCATCGATCGAGGCAAAGACTTTCCCGTCCGCAAGGATCTGCTGCTGGCCTGCAGCCGCAACGGTCTGGGCCGCCGCCGACGCGGCAACCAGGAAGGGCATCAAAGCTGCCAAACCAAGTGCGGTTTTGCGCCGCAGTCTCTTTAAAAGATCCCTATACATACCCACTCTATCTCACAGCGTTTGATAAAATGTCGAACCGAGAGTGTAGCCAATCTCGCCGCTGCCGCCAATATCCAATGCCCGGGCCGCACCAAGGATCGCGCGGAAGTGAATGCACCCGTATTGCAGCGCAGCGACGATTCAGTGTAGCTAAAAGCAGCTTAACGTCGCCTGTCTGTAGGCGGCAGGAAAGGAACACCCCATGCAAGGTCTTCTTGTTCTCGCCTTGGTTTTTGCTGTTGCCACAGCCATTGTGCTGATTATCGGCGTTGCTGTGATGGCAAAGGGTGGCAAGTTCAACAAAAAATACTCTAACAAATTGATGCAGATGCGCGTTGCGGCGCAGGCGCTGACAATTTTGCTGTTTGCCATCCTTGCTTTTGCTGCTGCGGGATAACCCATGGTCAAATTAACCAAGATTTACACCCGCGGCGGTGACCGCGGCGAAACGTCGCTGGTGGACGGCGCGCGCCGGTCCAAGGCCGATATGCGCGTCAGCGCTTACGGCGATGTGGACGAAGCCAATGCGGCCATCGGGCTGGTGCGCCTGCACACCAGCGGCGACAGCGACGCGATGCTGATGCGCATCCAGAACGATCTGTTTGATCTGGGGGCCGACCTGGCCACGCCGGGCGATGATTTCACCCCCAGCGAGATGGTCCTGCGCATCACCGACAAGCAGGTCACCCGGCTGGAACAGGAAATCGACGCGATGAATGACAAGCTGGAACCGCTGACCAGCTTCATTCTGCCCGGCGGCACGCCTGCAGCCGCAGCCCTGCACCTGGCGCGCACCACCGTTCGCCGCGCCGAACGACACACCATTGCCGCCGCCGAGCACGAGGCGATCAATCCGGCCGCCATTCGGTATCTCAACCGCCTGTCCGACCATTTGTTTGTGCTCGGCCGGGTTTTGAACGGCGGCGGACGCGATGATGTGCTGTGGGTGCCGGGCGGAAATCGCTGATCCGTGATCCGCGCTGAGCCGCGTCACATTGACTTGGGCCTTTGGGTAGGCTAACGCTCACGGGCTGTGCAAATCACGGCGTGGATATATGTCCAAACCGCCACCTTTTCGGGTCGATTTGCCGCCTGAATTTTCGGGGCTCCTGCGAGCCCTTCACCTTGAAGCAAACCGGTGGGAGAGACCCCTGATGAAGATATTGGTCCCGGTTAAGCGCGTCGTTGACTATAATGTCAAAGTCCGCGTGAAATCCGATAATACCGGCGTTGAATTGTCCAACGTCAAAATGTCGATGAACCCGTTTGACGAGATTGCCGTTGAGGAAGCGATTCGCCTCAAGGAAGCGGGCAATGCCGACGAAATCATTGTGGTGTCTATCGGGCCAAAAGCCGCAACCGAAACGCTGCGCACCGGCCTGGCCATGGGGGCTGACCGGGGTATTTTGGTGGACTATGACGGCGAGACCGAGCCGCTGGCCGTCGCCAAGGTTCTCAAAGCCATTGTAGACGACGAACAACCCGGCCTTGTTCTATTAGGCAAGCAGGCCATCGACGACGATTGCAGCCAAACCGGCCAGATGCTGGCACAGCTGTTGGGCTGGGCGCAGGGGACGTTTGCCTCCAAGGTCGAGCTTGCTGACGGCGGCTTTCACGTCACCCGCGAGATTGACGGCGGCCTGGAGACGATCAAGCTGGCCGCACCCGCCATCGTCACGACCGATCTGCGCCTCAACGAGCCACGCTATGCGTCGCTGCCCAATATCATGAAAGCCAAGCGCAAGCCGATCGACGAAAAAACACCGGGTGACTACGGCGTTGATATGGCACCGCGCCTGACGACGCTGAAGGTTGAAGAGCCGCCCAAGCGCGAAGCCGGGATCAAGGTCGAATCGGTGGCCGAGCTGGTTGGCAAACTTAAGGAAAAAGGAGCGATCGCATGACCGCACTTGTTATCGCTGAACACGACAATGCCGAGTTGAAAGACGCAACGCTGGCCACTGTTACCGCCGCAGCGACCTACGGCGACGTGCATGTGCTTGTTGCCGGGGCGGGCTGTGCGGCCGTTGGCGAAGCGGCTGCAAAGGTTGCCGGTGTTGCCAAGGTTCTGGTGGCCGACGCCGAGCAATACGGCCACCCCATTGCCGAAGAACTGGCGACGCTGGTGACCGGCCTTGCGGGCGACTATGACGCGATTTTGGCCCCGGCCACCACCACCGGCAAAAACTTTATGCCGCGCGTGGCGGCGGCCCTAGATGTGGCGCAAATCTCCGATATTGTTGAGGTTATCGACGCCAACACCTTCAAACGGCCGATTTATGCGGGCAATGCCATTGCCACCGTGCAGTCGTCCGACGCCAAAAAGGTGATCACCGTGCGGGCGACCGCCTTCGACAAGGCCGCTGCCGAGGGTGGCAGTGCAGCAGTTGAGACCATTAGTGCAGGCGACGTATCGGGCCTAGCCAGCTTTGTCAGCGCCGAGCTGTCAAAAAGCGACCGACCAGAGCTGACGAGCGCCAAGGTGATCGTATCCGGCGGGCGCGGCATGGGCTCGGGCGAGAATTTCGCCCTGATCGAAAAAGTCGCCGACAAGCTGGGTGCGGCCGTGGGCGCAAGCCGCGCGGCGGTTGATGCGGGCTTTGTCCCGAACGATTATCAGGTTGGCCAAACCGGCAAGATTGTGGCGCCTGAGCTGTATATCGCCGTTGGCATTTCGGGGGCAATTCAGCACCTGGCCGGCATGAAAGACAGCAAGATCATTGTTGCCATCAACAAGGATGAAGAAGCGCCCATTTTCCAGGTTGCCGATTACGGCCTTGTTGCTGACCTGTTTACAGCATTGCCAGAACTGGAAGCTGAGCTATCCTAAACACCAGACACCATAATCAGGTGCACCGTTCGGGGCCGCATGCCCCGAACACCGGAGGACGATGATGATAAATAAGGTCGGCGTTGTTGGCGCGGGTCAAATGGGAACCGGCATTGCCCATGTTGCAGCCCTTGCCGGGGTAGATGTGACACTGTCGGATCTGTCGATGGAGCGTGCCGAAGGCGGTAAAAGCCTCATCGAGAAAAACCTGCACCGACAGGCATCCAAAGGCAAAATTGACGATGCCTTGGTTCAAGCTGCGCTGGGTCGCATCACCCTTGCCGACGACCTGAGCGCGCACGGCAGCGATGATCTTGTTATCGAGGCCGCGACCGAAGACGAAGCCGTCAAAACCTCTATTTTCAAGGCCCTGTGCCCGGTCATTTCGTCCGAGACACTGGTGGCATCGAACACCTCGTCGATTTCCATCACCCGATTGGCGGCCTCAACCGACCGGCCGGAAAAATTCATTGGCATGCATTTCATGAACCCGGTGCCGGTGATGAAATTGGTGGAGCTGATCCCCGGCATTGCCACGGCAGACGAAACCTTTGAACGCAGCCTTGCCTTCACCAAAGCCTTGAAGAAAACCCCCGTCATCAGCGAGGATTTCCCCG
Organism: Kordiimonadaceae bacterium; assembly: GCA_030148905.1. Classification (GTDB taxonomy): domain Bacteria; phylum Pseudomonadota; class Alphaproteobacteria; order Sphingomonadales; family Kordiimonadaceae; genus JASBSO01. The sequence continues at coordinate 5,103 of JASBSO010000187.1, forward strand.
CCTTTATCGTCAACCGGATCCTGATGCCGATGATCAACGAGGCGATTTACACGCTGTATGAAGGCGTTGGCAATGTGGAGTCGATCGACACCGCCATGCGGCTTGGGGCCAACCACCCGATGGGGCCGCTGACGCTGGCGGATTTCATAGGCCTTGATACCTGCCTGTCGATCATGCAGGTGCTGTATGAGGGCCTGGCCGACACCAAATATCGCCCGTGCCCGCTGCTGGTGAAATATGTCGAAGCCGGATGGCTGGGCCTGAAGTCAGGCCGCGGTTTTTATGATTATCAATCGGGCGATGTGCCGGTTCCGACACGGTAAAGCCTGCCTAATCTCAAACCACATAACTGACTGAAATTTCATGAACTTTCAGGACATTATCTGACTTTTCATTAGATACACTAATGCGTGCGCTTAGTTTTTTGTGGTTGTCGACGTGCGCGGTTCTGCGTAGCGTCGCCCCAGCACTTGGGGAGGCCGCACATGAACGCAGCACAATATGAAATCATTATCGGCAATTACCGCTATTCCAGCTGGTCGATGCGCGGCTGGCTGGCGGCGCAGCACTCTGGCCTGCCCATCGTGGTGCAGCGGATTGCGTTGTTTACCGAAGACAACATGGCCAAACTGCGCGACCTTGTCCCCTCGGGGCTTGTTCCAGCGCTGGTGCACCACACGGGCGGGGCGCGCCATGTGGTCTCAGACTCAGCCGCCATCATCGACTTTCTCGCCCGGCTGACGCCAGACATTGCCTGGTGGCCTGAAGATCTGGCGGCTTATGGCTATGCCCGCACCATTGCAGCCGAAATGCACTCGGGGTTCCCGGTGCTGCGCACCGCCTGCCCGATGAATGTGATGCGCACCTATTCGGGCCACAGCTTTGCCCCCGCATTGCAGGCCGACATCGACAAGGTCACCGAGCGCTGGACGACGGCCCGCACACACTATGCCGACATCGAGGCGGGGCCTTATCTCTTTGGAGCGTGGAGCGGGGCCGACATCATGTTCGCGCCGGTGGTCACGCGGTTCAAAACCTACGGTGTGCCGCTGAACGGCGATATGCAGGCTTACGCAGACGCCGTGCTGGCGCACCCCGATGTGCGCCGCTGGCATGACCTGGCTGCGGGCGAAGCGGAAACCCTGCCGCGTTATGAGGATGTAATCACCCCCGGCGCGGTGCTGGGCGAAGGTCTGTAAGCTGGATCTGCGGTTTTTTGAACGCTTAACGCGCCTTCAGCGCCTCAAAAAACGCCAGCGCTTCGGGCGCGTCCCATTCCAGCGGGCCGATATATTCATAGAGTACCGTGCCGTCGCGGTCGACGATCACGCTCATCGGCAGCGCGCCGCGGGCAATCTCCACGGCGGCGGCCAGGCTCGGGTCGGCATAAACCGGCAGGCCCTCTGCGCCCCAATCGGACAGCGCCTCATAGGCCTTGGGCGGGCCCTCGCGGTCCACATTGAGGGCGGCGACTTCAAAATCCTCGTCGCCCAACGCTTCCTGCAAGCGGGCGAGTTGGGGCATTTCGGCGCGGCACGGTCCGCACCAGCTGGCCCACACATTGACAAGGCGAATTTTCGGGTCCAGTTCAGTCAGCAGCGCGGGCTCGCCGTCGGGTTTCAACACCGGAATCGCCGGAAGCGTGCGCGGCTCCTGACGAATCAGCCCACGCATTTCCCCGACCAGATAGGCATCAAGGCTGGCCTCAGTGGTTTCTGCGGTTGCGCCCTCCGCACCGCTTGAGCTTTCAGGGTCCAGCAGATACAGTCCCAGCGCTCCGGCCAATACCGACAGGACGGCCACCGCAACCACTTTAATAGTCATAAAAGGCTCCTCGATGTCTGAACACGCATCATCGTCTCGCCAATCTAGCGGGTCATCGCGCGAAAGCAAAGCACCCGCCGGGCAGAAGATGTGGGGCGGTCGTTTCGCCGGTGGGCCCGACGCGGTGATGACCACCATCAACGCCTCCATTGATATCGACCAGCGTCTGGCCGCCGCCGACATCGCCGGGTCGAAGGCGCACGCCACCATGCTGGCAGCAACGGACATCATCAGCGTCCAAGACCGCGACGCCATCCTGCGCGGCCTTGATCAGATTCTGGGCGAGATCGAGCGCGGCGACATGGCCTTTGACCCGGCACTTGAAGATATCCACATGCATGTCGAGGCGCGACTGACCGAGCTGATCGGCGACGCCGGGCGGCGGCTGCACACGGCCCGATCGCGCAATGACCAGGTGGCGACCGACTTCCGGCTGTGGCTGCGCGACGCGCTGGACCAGATCACCGCCAGTACCGAGGCGCTGATCGCGGCACTTTTGGCCCAGGCCGAGGCGTATGCCGACACCGTCATGCCCGGCTTTACCCATCTGCAAACCGCGCAGCCGGTCACACTGGGCCATCATCTGATGGCTTATGTGGAAATGTTCACCCGCGATGCGGGCCGCCTCGGCGACACCCGCGCTCGATTGAACGAGTGCCCGCTGGGCGCAGCGGCACTGGCCGGGACCGGCTTTCCGATCGACCGGCACATGACTGCCGAGGCGCTGGGCTTCGACCGGCCTATGGCCAATTCGCTGGATGCCGTCAGCGCGCGCGATTTCGCGCTGGAGGCGCTGTCCACCCTCAGCATTTTGGGGGTGCATCTGTCGCGCCTGGCGGATGAAATTGTCCTGTGGGCGACCGCCCCCTTCAATTTTATTGTCCTGTCCGACCGGTTTTCCACCGGGTCGTCGATCATGCCGCAAAAGCGCAACCCCGACGCCGCCGAACTGATCCGCGCCAAGGTCGGGCGCATGGCGGGCAATTTCCAGGCGCTGCTGATTGTGATGAAGGGCCTGCCGCTCGCCTATTCCAAAGACATGCAGGAAGACAAGCGCCCAGTGTTTGAAGCCGTTGACGACACCGCGCTGACGCTCGCCGCCATGACCGGCATGATCGAAGACCTGAAGGTGAACACTGAGGCGATGCGCGCCGCCGCCTCGGGCGGGTTTTCGACTGCGACCGACCTCGCCGATTGGCTGGTGCGCGCGCTGGGTATGCCGTTTCGCGACGCGCATCATGTCACCGGTGCCATCGTCAAACGCGCAGAAGATCTGGGCGTCACGCTGGACGCCGTACCGCTGGCTGACATGCAGGCGATCCACAGCGCCATCACCGAGGACGTGTTCTCGGTTCTCAGCGTTGACGCGTCGGTCGCCAGCCGCAATGTGTATGGCGGCACCGCGCCGGACCAGGTCCGCGCACAGGTCGCCGCCAAACGAAAAGGATAAACCGATGAAATTCCTACGCATGTGTGCTCTGATGCTGTGTGCCCTCGGGGCGTTGTCGGCGTGCGGCAAAAAGGGCGACCTGAGCCCACCGCCCAGCTACCAGCACATCGAGGCGCGCTGATGGACCATTTTGTCTACCGCGACGGCATTCTCTTTGCCGAGGATGTCTCGCTTGAGGCCATCGCCGCTGCCGTCGGTACGCCCGCCTATATCTATTCAACCGCCACGTTGGAGCGGCATTTCCGCGTTTTTCGCGATGCCTTTGCGCCATTGAAGCCTTTGATTTGCTATGCGGTTAAGGCCAATAGCAATCAGGCGGTGCTGGCAACGCTGGCGCGCCTGGGCGCGGGTGCCGATGTGGTATCGGGCGGCGAGTTGATGCGCGCCGTCAAGGCCGGTATTCCCAGCGACAAGATCGTCTTTTCGGGCGTCGGCAAAACCACCGATGAAATGCGCCAGGCGCTGAGCACCGGCATCAAGCAGTTCAATGTCGAAAGCGAGGCCGAGCTGGACCTGCTCGATGCCGTTGCGGGCGATATGGGCCTGACGGCCCCGGTATCGGTGCGGGTCAACCCCGACGTGGACGCCAAAACCCACGCCAAAATCTCCACCGGCAAGGCGGAAAACAAATTCGGCGTTGCCTGGTCGGCAGTGGACCGGATTTACGGCAAGATTGCCGCGCTGGACCATGTCGAAGCGGTGGGCATCGACGTGCATATTGGCTCGCAGCTGACCGAGCTGGAGCCCTTCAAGCAGGCCTTCGCCAAGGTGGTGGACCTGGTGCATCATCTGCGCGCGGCGGGCCACGCCATCCAGCATATTGACCTCGGCGGCGGGCTTGGCATCCCTTATGGCGACGGTAAAGCCACCCCGCCCGCACCGGCGCATTACGGGGCCATGGTGCAGGAGGCGCTCGGCGACCTGGACTGCGATCTGATTTTCGAGCCGGGACGGCTGATTGCCGGTAATGCCGGGATATTGCTGACCAAAGTGCTGTTCATCAAAGACGGCGAGGCCCGGCGCTTTGCCATTTTGGATGCGGCGATGAACGATCTGATGCGCCCGGCGATGTACGACGCCTATCACGGCTTTACCCCGGTGATCGAACCGCAAACCACGGCGACCGAGACCTATGACTTTGTCGGCCCGGTGTGCGAATCAAGCGACACCTTTGCCACCCAGCGCACGTCGCCGCCGCTTGGCGCGGGGCAACTCCTAGCCATTCGCTCGGCAGGCGCTTACAGCGCGGTCATGTCGTCGACCTATAACACCCGGCCTCTGGTGCCCGAGGTGATGGTCAACGGCGATCAGTTTGCCGTCGTGCGCGAACGCCAGACGCTTGAGGCGTTGATCGGCGCTGACACCATACCGGACTGGCTAAACAGCAAGAGCGAGGATTAAGCGCGGCCCATTTTGCCGATAAATGGCAATTCGCGGTAGCGGTAGGCCACGTCCATCCCGTATCCGATGACAAACACATCGGGACAGGTAAAGCCGACAAAGTCGGGACGCACATCGTCGACCTTGCCCTGGCTTTTGTCCAAAAGCGCGACAAAGGTGACCGACGACGCGCCCAGCGCCAAAAAATGCTCGCGCGCCAGTTTCAGCGTACGCCCGGTTTCAAAGATATCATCGATCACCAGTACGTCGCGGTTGTTGACCGGGCGGTTGGTCGCCGCAATCAAACGGCGCGTGCCCTCGCGGCGGTTTTTCTCAACGGTGAGGAAATCCATTTCCATCACCGCACCGCGGCTTGACATCGCGCGCACCAGATCCGCGGCAAACATCACCGCGCCGTTCATCACCACATGGGCCACGGGCTCGTCATCGAACCAGCGCGTTAGCGAGGCCGCCATATCTTCAACGCGGGTGACAATCTCATCCGCCGTAAAAATGGGGGCAATGCCGTGATGCGCATCATCGGCGCGGTTCCAGTCGAAAAAGGAAGGGGGTGTTTTCCGAGTCATCGCAGTGGTGCCGCCGTCGCAGAGCGCGACCCCTCGATCACCTGAACGGCGGCCAGCGCCACTTCAGCCGGGACAGGATAGACCGACTGGGTAAAGGGAATGCGTCCACCGCGCGACAGTATCTGCCCCTCGGGGTCAAACTCCCAGTGCTGCAGAACCTGGCCCGACGCGGTTTGCAATTGCGCCGCGATACGCGGAACATTGGCGGCAATGCTGCCTTTGTTTTCCACCACGCCTTCGATCACCAGCGTTTCGCGGCCTTCGCGGTCTTCAAAATAAAAATTGGTGATGGTTGCGGTGACAATTTCTTCCTGATCCACCAGCGACCGTGCGTCTGGATCAACCCCCTCGCGGAAGCGCTCAACATCGCTGGTGGACGCCAGCGCATCGAACAACACCGCGCTTTTGGGCCAGAGACCGCGCACAATGTCCTCGGCAAAGATAAAACTGCCCAGCAGCGCCATCCACGTCAGCAACAGCGTCCCCCACAGCACCTGCGCGATGGGCAGTTTGCCGCGGCGGCGTTTCTTGGGCTTTAGAAGGTTTTCAATATCGCTGTCTGTGCCCGACATGGGCTCGGCACCCGCGGCCAGGCGCGCCATGATATCGTCGGCGCTTTCAGGGGCAGAATCCTCCCCCGTGAGGTCGTCAGCGGGCGTGTCCTCTTGTTCGCCGGGCGCATCGTCGGCGGGGCTGTCATCAAGGTCGTCCACGAAGCCGTCGCCGAGATCGTCATCAACAGTCGCATCACTGGTCGCAGATTGAAACAGGTCGTCCTCGTCATCATCTGCACCGATGGGGGTATCAATCACCGGTTCGACCGATTGGCCCTTCACCGCGTTGCGCAGGGCGCGCGCCTCTTCGCGGGCCGACAAGTCGCTTTCAATATCATCGGGGGACGGCATTGTCGGGCGCGGCGGCGGGGGCGGCGGGACGTCCTGAATGTCTTCGGGCTTGGCAAACCAACGGTTTTCACAGCGGGCACAGCGCACTTTGCGGCCATCTGTGCCAAGCGCGCCATCGGGTATGGAGAACGCTGTCTTACAATTCGGGCAGGTTAAAATCATCGAAATCTGCTATCCGATACGCCCTATGAAACCACCCAAAACGGGGCGACGCCCCAACGAACAGAAACATTACAGGGCCACACCCCCCAATGACAAGCTGTAACCGCATATCGCCGAGTGCTGGACGCCCAAGAGCCGCTATGCTTTATTCACCGGCAAAGGGAGTTAGGTCACTCAGATGATCAGCTTTGAAAATGTTGGCATGCGGTATGGCATGGGCGGCGAGATCTTACGCGATATTAGCTTTTCCCTCGACCGGGGGGAGTTTCGCTTTCTTGTCGGGCCGTCTGGCGCGGGGAAAACCTCGCTGCTGAGACTGCTGTATTTGGCACACCGGCCAAGCCGGGGGCTGATCAATTTTCTGGGCGAAGACATTTCGCTTTTAAACCGCAAGCAACACGCCAAACTGCGGCGCCGGATCGGCGTGGTGTTTCAGGATTTCCGCCTGCTGGACCATCTGTCGGCGTTTGAAAATGTCGCCCTGCCCTTGATGATTGGCGGCGCCAAACGCAAGCAGGTCGCCAGCCACGTCGAGGAACTTCTGTCCTGGGTGGGCCTGTCTGACCGTATCCATGCCAGACCGCCCACATTGTCGGGCGGGGAAAAACAGCGTGTTGCCATTGCCCGAGCGGTGATCAACAAACCCGACCTGCTACTGGCGGACGAGCCGACGGGCAATGTTGACCCGCGTATGGCCGAACGCATTATGGGCCTGTTTGAGGAACTGAATAAAATCGGCACCACCACCATCATTGCAACCCACGACCATGATTTGGTCAAACAAATGCGGCATCCCATTCTGGCGCTGGAACGCGGTGCACTGCGCGACGACAGACGGAGCTTGGGGGCCTGATGATTAGCGAGCGGGTAAAATTTCTGCCCAAATCTGGCGACGGCGACACCTTGCTGCCTGCCGTGATCGCGGTGATGATTTTCATGACCGCGCTGGCGCTTGTGGGCGCCGTGGCACTTGGCGACGGCATTCGCGGATGGAGTGCCTCGCTGGAAGGGCAAATCACCGTTCAAATCGTCACCGCCGATGCCCGCGAACGCCGCGTTGACACCGAATCCGCACTGCGTCTGCTGCGTGCGACGCCGGGCATCTCCAGCGCTGAGGTGCTGGCCGACAGCGAGGTGATGAGCCTTGTCGCCCCCTGGCTTGGGCGTATTCCGGCCGACAGCGGCCTGCCGTTGCCGAACTTGATCGATGTGCGCCTCAGGCCCGGCGCCAACTTGAACACCGCGGCCAT
>JASBSO010000195.1 GCA_030148905.1 Kordiimonadaceae bacterium
CGCATATAGGGATCGACCGACAGATACAGCGTTTTCACGCGCATTTGCCCGGCGGCTGGGTCGCCGATGTCTGCGTCTTTAGCGACGAAATTGTCTGGTGTCACCCAACCGGATGGTCGACTTGCAAGGCAGATTTGGCGGACGGTCATAAGGCTTCCTTTCATGAAATTTCGCAGACCCTATCGGGGTGGCTATGCGTCAACAAGCTAAAATATATGTGGTAAATAATTACCGCATTTTTAAGATATTGTTTTTACAATATATATTTAAATGTCGGTCAATTTATTAGCTTGACAGATACCCCGGCTAGGGCGTAAATCCGCGCGACTTTTGCGGCAGATGTGCTGCCGCGATCATGAAACACAAAGATGGACGCGCGCCATGAAAACTTATTCAGCCAAAGCGTCGGACATTGAAAAACAGTGGCTTATCGTTGATGCCGAGGGCGTTGTCCTTGGCCGCCTGGCCCAAGCTGTTGCCAATGTTCTCCGCGGCAAGCACAAAACCACTTATACACCGCACATGGACTGCGGTGACAATGTGATTGTTATCAATGCTGACAAGGTCAAACTGACCGGCAACAAACTCAAAGACAAAATCTATTACCGTCACACGGGCTTCCCCGGTGGTATCAAGCAGGCTTCGGCCGGCGAGGTTTTGGAAGGCCGGTTCCCTGAGCGTGTGATCGAAAGCGCGGTTAAGCGCATGATCCCGCGCGGGCCTCTCGGTCGCCAGCAAATGCGCAATCTGCGTGTTTATGCTGGTGCAGAACATCCGCATACAGCGCAAAACCCAACGGCTTATGATGTTGGTGCGCTCAACGTGAAAAACAAAAGGTAAGCGACATGGCTGAAGAAAAAGCAACGCTTCAGGATCTCAAAGAACTGACGAAAGATGCCGCTGCACCTGTTGTGGCAGACGCTGTGGTTGATACTGCGGGCGACGAAACCGTTCGCACCCCCAAGGTTGACGAATTTGGCCGCTCATACGCCACCGGCAAGCGGAAAGACGCGGTTGCCCGCGTTTGGGTCAAGCCTGGGTCGGGCAAGATTACGGTCAATGGCCGTGACCAGCTGCAATATTTTGCGCGCCCGACGCTGCGTCTCATTGTCAACCAGCCTTTTGAAGTGGCCGGTCGCAAAGACCAATATGACGTGGTTGCCACGGTGACCGGTGGCGGGCTTTCGGGCCAGGCCGGCGCGGTTAAGCACGGCATCAGCCAGGCGCTGCAACTGGCCGAGCCCGACCTGCGCGGTGTCTTGAAACAAGCAGGCTTCCTGACCCGCGATAGCCGGGTGGTTGAACGGAAAAAATACGGCAAGCGCAAAGCTCGCCGGAGCTTCCAGTTCTCCAAGCGTTAATCGCACTTTATATACAGATGCAAAAGCCGCCCTTTGGGGCGGCTTTTTTTGTGCTCCGTAGTTTTGCGGTGCCGGGCTACCGGGTTTTTCGGCTCTTCAATGTAGACTCGATCGCATCGATCAGGCGGCGCTCAAACCACCACAGTCGGTTCAAATGGCTGGCGATCAGCCTGGCTTCGGTCAACGGGTCGGGTTTCAGCAACAGCGTTACTGCATCGGTTTCATTGATGTTGTGCGAAAAGTCGATATAGCGGTCCTGAATTTCAAACACCGCACCAAAGGCCTGTAATTCGCCAACCGCCATGGCGGGCGCGATATTGATGAATTTGGCAATGTCCCAGTTGGTTTTGGTCAATAGGGCGGGACGGTAAATGCCTTCGCCGTATATTTTCACCTCCAGCAAACTGACCTGATCGGGCGACATGTCGGATTTACCCGATGTCACCCGTTGAAATTCGGTCAATTGCGCCTCGTGGTGCCGGTGGCTGGTTCTCAATTTTTCCAGATTGATCGCAAGCTCATCATAGATGGAATTGGTGGTCCGTACGGCAAGCTGGTGGCGTTTATAGGCCCCATATGCCTGGTTGGCGGCGAGTGCAAGCAACACAGCCATAATGATCGAAATCGACTCCATCAGCAATTTGATGGCAATGTCGCGGTGATTAATTTTTCCCATAAAGCACCTAGAGACGCAGTCCAGTCGTGGATTTGGCTTCACACTAACCGGAGCAAGGGCTATCGTCACCTCCCTTCGCGGGGAAAATATTCGGGAGAGGCCAATGGCCAGATGTTCGCCCTTTACGGTCCACTTCCGTGCGGACCCGGACATACTGTTTGAAAAGGCGATGGCCAAGGCACGCGACGCCGGTGCGCAGGTCAGCGGCGATATGGATGCAGGCGAAGTCCGCTTCAAGGTGCCGATGTTTGGTGCCATCCGTGTGCACTATCAGTTTGACGGGCAATCCTTGATCTTTCAGTGCAAAGATCGCCCCCTTCTTTTAAGCTGCGCCATGCTGGAACATACTGTGCGGGAGGAAATTGCCCGTGCCGATGCCAAGCTGGGCGCGCAGCAGGCATAAGTTCAGTCAAAATCACAGAGCGTTGTGGGAGTCTCTATGAAACAGTTTAGCATTCGCGGTGCCATGGGCCTTGTTGGCCTCAGCATGCTGGCCGTGTCGGCCGGGGCGCAGGATCATGAAAACCCTGCACTGGAAGTGCGTCGGATGCACGGCTTTGTTGCCGGTGTATCGGCAGAGCGTATTGAACACGATATCACCAAACTGGTGTCCTTTGGCACGCGGCACACGCTGTCGGATACCCAGTCTGACACGCGTGGTATTGGCGCGGCACGCCGCTGGATCGAAGCCGAAATGCGCCGCATCGCCGAAACCTG
>JASBSO010000208.1 GCA_030148905.1 Kordiimonadaceae bacterium
CGAACCGCTTGGCAAGGCCGTCTGCGATCCAGGCCCAGTCCCAGCTGCAGGTTGGAAATCCGTGGATAACCAACAGTGTCTCGGCGCCGCCGGGGCCGTCAAAGGCTTTGACGGCGATGTCATGGTCGCGAAAAACAAAGCGCGACATATCACGGTGCCAGCGCGACAGGGATTGTTTTGGCTCTTTAATCATCGGCTATGCTTTCTGCGACGCTCGGCTGTGCGGCGATAAAAATCGGCAGGTTTGTTCGCCACCCAGCGAAGAAACTGGCCGATGTCGGGGTGGCTGCGCAGGGCATTTATGCTGGCAAAGGACCGCGCCAATTCGCGTTCGCGAAACGTCTTGTGAATCATCCTGTGACAGATAGGATGCAACGGAACCACCGCCCGACCACCCATGCTTTTGGGGATCAGATGATGCATCTCAACCTTTTGGCCAAGCGGACGCTCACACAGCGCGCATGCCACTTGCGCACCGGCGTCACCGCCATGCTTGAAATCCCCGACCATTGTGCACCCAAAATTCTACGCACCCTTAATCGGAGAGGATCATGACCGAGAAGCCCACCTATGTCACGCATCTTGAATGCGGTCTTACCGGGGAAGACGATTATGCCCCCGATGTGATCCACGGCTTGTCGCGCGCAGGCCGTCCGCTTTTGGTCCGCTATGACCTTGAGACCATGGCCCAAGACCTGGACCGCGATGCTATTTGGGCGCGCGGCGGCGGGTTTTGGAAATGGCGCGAATTGCTGCCCGTGCGCAAAACGCGCGATGTGGTCAGCCTCGGCGAGGTTGACACGCCGCTCATTCCGCTGGCCCATGTGTCGCGCGATTTGGGGGCGGCGTCTCCGGTCTTGGTCAAAGACGAAGGCCGTTTGCCCACCGGCAGTTTCAAGGCGCGCGGGCTGGCCCTTGCGGTGTCGATGGCCAAGGCGCTTGGGGTCGACAAGCTCGCCATCCCCACCAACGGCAATGCCGGTGCCGCCATGGCCGCATATGGGGCCGCCGCAGGCATGACGTCCTATGTCTTCTGTCCCGACGACACGCCCGAGGCCAATGTGCGCGAAATCGCATTGCAGGGCGCCAAGGTCTGGCGCGTCAACGGCTTGATCAATGACTGCGGTAAAATCGTCGGTGGCGGCAAGGACGCAACCGGATGGTATGATGTCTCGACGCTCAAGGAGCCGTACCGGATCGAAGGCAAAAAAACCATGGGACTGGAACTGGCGGCGCAGCTGGGCTGGACGCTGCCTGATGCGATATTTTACCCCACAGGCGGCGGCACCGGGCTGATCGGCATGTGGAAGGCCTTTGACGAAATGGAAAAGCTGGGCTGGATCGGCGCCAAACGCCCCAAAATGTTTGCCGTCCAGGCCGAGGGCTGCGCGCCGATTGTGCGCGCCTTTGAGGCGGGCGAGCGCCACGCCGAATTGTGGGAAGATGCCCACACTTATGCCGCCGGTATTCGCGTGCCCATTGCCGTGGGCGATTTTCTGATCCTTGATGCCGTGCGCGCATCGGGCGGGGCGGCAATGGCGGTCAGCGACGACGCGATCGAGGAGGCGCGCCGTGCTGCCGGAACCCGCGATGGCATGCTGCTATGCCCAGAAGGGGCGGCAACGCTGGCAGCGTATCAGCGCGCGCTTGCCGCCGGTCAGGTCACGCCGTCAGACCGCGTGGTGCTCTTTAACTGCGGCTCGGGGCTAAAATATCCCATGCCCGACATTGCGGGCTTGCTCGACCGGCATAAACCCATAGATTATCAGGCACTGATGAACGGTTAGGGGACGACGATGTTGAAAGTATTTGCCCAGCTTGTGCTGGTGGCGGCGCTGGCAGTGCCAGGCTTCGCCGAGGATCTAGACTATTTCCTGATTAAGGATGTCACCTATAACACCGCTATCCCCAAGCCGTCGTGGGTCTTGACGCGCGGCCTTGGCGAACAGCCGGTACGCCACGACCAGTTGGTCCAGTATCTGCGCTCGGTCGCAGCCGCATCCGACCGTATCAGCATTGAAACCATCGCCCGCACGCACGAAGGGCGCCCGGTGCTGTTTCTGGTGGTCACATCGCCGGAAAACCATGGTCGGCTGGATGATATCCGCGCCGCCCATGTGGCGCGCACGCAAGGGTCGGGCAGCGCCGTCGGCGCCGATGACCCGGTGGTCACCTGGGTGAATTACGGCGTTCACGGGGCCGAGGCGTCGGGCATGGATGCAGTGATTCCAACCGTTTATACGCTGGCCGCTGGCGAGGGGCCGCGCATCGATGCACTGTTGAAAGACAGCGTCATTCTGATCACCGCCGTGTTCAACCCCGACGGCCACAACCGCCGTGCCAGTTGGGTGACGCAGTACGGCTCCAACGTGGTGGCGACCGATGTTGCGCATGAAATTCACCATCATTACTGGCCCGGCGGGCGGACCAACCATTATTGGTTCGACCTGAACCGCCAATGGCTGCTGCAAACCCAGCCCGAATCGCGCGGTTGGCTTGCGAAATGGCACCAATGGAAGCCGCATGTGTCGGCCGACATGCACGAAATGGGCGGCAATTCGACCTATTATTTCCACCCCGGTGTGCCAACACGGAAATACCCGCTGATTCCGGCGCGCGGGCGCGAGCTGCTGGTGGAAATTTCCAACTATCACAAGGCCTATTTCGACGAGGAACGGAAGCTCTATTTCGCCGAAGAGGGCTTTGACAATTTCTATATTGGCAAGGGGTCAACCTATCCGCAGGTCAATGGCGGCTTGGGCATTTTGTTTGAAGCCGGGGCGCAAATGGGGATCGCCCGCGAAAGCGACCAAGGCATCAAAACCTACGCCAACAATATCCGCAATCACTATCAAACCAGCATGACCACCATTTTCGGCAGTCATGCCATGCGCTCCAAATTGCAGGCCTACCGCGCCGAGTTTTTTGCCAGCGCGGCAGACCTTGCTGCCGAAGATGATGTGAAGGCCTATGTGTTCCGCGCACCCGAAGACCCCAAGCGCGTGCAGCTGTTTTTGGACCTGCTGGCGCGCCACGATGTGCGGGTGTACCGGGTCCAGGGCAGCGTAAAGGCAGGCGATGCGACCTTCGGCGAAGACAGCTACATCGTGCCGCTCAACCAGCCGCAATACCGCATGGCCAAGGGCATGTTTAATCGCATCACCGATTTTGAGGATAAAGTCTTTTACGATGTGTCGGGGTGGACGCTGCCACTGGCATACGGGCTTGACTATGGTGAAGTAACTGGCCGCGTTTCCCGCAATCTGGGTGACGCCGCTCAGGCTACCGAAATCGTCGGCAGTGCCCCTGCCGAGCGGCCCTATGCCTATGTCTTCTCGTGGACCGATTATTATGCCCCGCGCGCGGCCAACCGCTTGTTGCAGGCCGGCATCGAGGTGCGCGCCGCGCTGGAACCGATCACGGTGGAAACCGCCAGCGGCCCCAAACGCTTTGCCCGCGGCGCGGTGATTGTTCCGCTGGAGCGCCAACCCGTCAGCGACGCCAAGCTTGCCGATATGATGCAAGGGATTGCCCGCGATCTGGGCCTGACCATCACGGGCGCCACCTCGGGCTCGACGCGCGAACCGGGGCGCGACCTGGGCGGGCGCAACAGCGTTGCCGACCTCGACGCGCCCAAGCCGCTTCTGGTTGTGGGGCCTGGGTTCAGTCCCTATGATGCCGGCGAAATGTGGCACCAGCTTGATGTGCGCATGCGTATGGCCGTCACCCTGGTGCGGCAAGAGCGGCTGGGCTCGGTGGACTGGGACCGCTATACGCACCTGTTGATCCCCGGCGGCAACCGGCTCAGCGTGCTGGACCGGCATGTGGACCGCATCAAGGACTGGCAGCACGCAGGCGGCACCGTTGTCGCGATCCGTCAGGGGGCCAAATGGGCGGCGGAAAAGCTCGGCGGATATAAGGCTGCAAAAACAGACGACGCCGAACCGGTGCGCCTGACCTATGCCGACAAGGGCCAGAACGACGCGGCGCAGGTCATCGGCGGCGCGGTGTTTGAAAGCAACCTCGATATCAGCCACCCGCTGGGATTCGGCTATGTGCGCGACCGGGTGGCAACGCACCGCAACACCACGATCAAGCTGCCGGTCCCGAAAGACCCTTATGGTCAGGTGGCGGTCTATACCGGGGCACCGCTGTTGTCTGGCTATGCCTCGGATGAGCGGGTGGAAGAGCTGCAAGGCAGCCCGATGCTGACCGCCGAGCGGGTGGGTGCAGGGGCACTGATCCTGTTTGCCGACAATCCCAATTTCCGCGCCACCTACCGGGGGACGGAGAAGCTCTTTATGAACGCGCTCTTTTTCTCAACCGCTTTCACCAAGGCCCGCACGGGCGACGAAGCGGTGGAGAGCCTCGAAGAGAACCACGAATAGCGCACCGTGAAAACCACACACGACAAGGGCGGCTTATGGCCGCCCTTTTTATTGACCTCAAAACGCCAACGCAGAGGTCGTCGCCGGCGTTTGAATGCGGTGTCCGGCGCCCCCTGATCCTTCGACCAGCTCACCCTTCGACAGGCTCAGGGTGAGGAGTGGTATCATACGAGACAAAAGCCCTCACCCTGAGCCTGTCGAAGGGTGAGCCTTTCCATTGTGAGCCTGTCGAAGGGTAAGGCGCACTTAAGCGGTAGAACCTCGAACCCCATATTAGCCCGCGACTGCGGGCCGGTGACTGTTCACCGCCCCATCGGAGGTGTGAGCATAGCGAACTGGCGTGAGATCAAAGAAAGGGTGCGCGATAGCCGCCTCTAGCTCAAAACCCCGACGCCGAGCATATAATCGAGGTAAATCGCCGCATCGCGGATATCGAAAATGAAGCTGAAGGTGATCACGGCGGTGATCAGCGCTGACCAGCGGCCATACCAGTTTTTCTCCGATGACCATGGGCGTACCTTCCACAGGCACACATAGCCCGGCGACCAAGTGATCAGGTGAATGAGCGCAAACAACCCGCCGAGCGGCGCCAGCCCCAACGGCCCGGTCGCGACCGTAGCCAAGATGATGGTGGCAACAAAACCGCCCACCACCCAGCGTGCCAGCGAGCGTTTCCACACAAAAATCAGCCCCAATGCAAAGGATAGCAGCATGAATTGCAGCCAGTACTGCACCCATGTTGGCGTGGCTTGCTGGCCTTCGGCGTTGAACAGCTGCAGCGCGCCGTGCCCGGCTTCATAGTCCTGCACGGCCACCGCCGCTGCGAGTGCGAATACTGATGTCATGATGGTCTCCCCTCTCTCATTCGATCGGCGAGATTAAGGGAGATTATCAGAAAGGCCAAATGGTTCCGGTGTGTCGAATGACCAGATCACGGTGACTTTGCGCCTCAAGTGCGGATATTTGAGCCGCAAACAGCGCGGGTTCTGCGCAGCGAGTTTGGCTTGGGCAAAGACCTTTGCATCTTCATAGGATGACAGGTCTTGGTTAAGTGTGTCGCCATCATACTCCCCCAACCAAAGCTCAGAATTCTGGTGTTGAATGTGGTAGTTCCAAACACCCACCTCACTGCGACTTGGCCAAATCTCCATCCACACGGATGGTCTTGAATAACCGCGACATGCGACACGAAAATAGTATTCTGGCAGACTATGAAGATGAAAAGTTTGGCTTTCTTCAATCTCAGAAAAATAAGATGTTTTTGAGAGGAGAGGCTTCCATAAGTGCCCCAAAAAGGGCGCCTGCGGCATGTCGGGAATTTCTTCGGCAAGCGCGCGTTTGTCGGCCATATATTCATCGAGATTGTATCTGCGCTCTGCGCCGATAATTATCGCAGTGCCCGCTTCAAAAACATCCACAATCCTTGCGTTGCCCATGAAGAGACCATGATGCGGCAAGTCGGGAAACCGACAATAGAACACGATGCTCATCACGATAGAGAAGATGCCCATGGTCTGAGCATCGCCTGATGGTGTGGCGAAAGCGTGGCTATTCTGCGGCGAGCGCGGGCTCTGCCTCGCCTTCGGCCACCTCGGCCTTCAGCCAGGCAATAAAGTCGGTGACCTGCTCGTTCGCGAGGTGTTCTTCGGGCAGCACGATATAATGCGCGAAGTCGATCGCCACCTCGGCCGAGAAGGGCTGCACCAGCCGCCCGGCCTTCAAATCCTCGCCCGCGATTGAGGCGCGCGCCAGCGCCACACCGCGACCGGCAACGGCGGCTTCGATCGCCAGCAGGTGGGTGTTGAAATGGATCGCCGGCACGCCGTCGGGCATGGCGATGCCCGCCGCCTTGAGCCACATCGGCCAGGTGGGGGCGCTGGTGTCGTCGGCAAAACTGTCGTCGTGGATCAGGGTGAACTGGGTCAGGTCGCTTTCGCTGCACAGCGGTGTGCCCTTGTCGAGAAGCGACGGCGCACACACGGGAAACACTCGCTCGGCCAGAAGTTTTTCGCCGTAAAGACCGGGATAGCTGCCGGCGCCGTAACGGATGGCGAGATCGACCTGCTCGGATTTGAAATCGGTGATCGCCATCGATGCAGTAATCTTGACCACCGCATCGGGGTGCTGCTCGTAATAGCTGGCAAGCCGCGGCACCAGCCATTTGCTGGCAAAGCTGGGGGTGACACTGATGCGCAGCACATGGTCGCGCTTGCTGGCGGTGATGCGGTCCACCGCGTCTTCCAAATGTTCAAACCCGGCGGCCAGCGGACCAAGCGATAGTTCCGCCGCATCGGTCAGCACCAGGCTGCGGTTCGAGCGGCGAAACAGCTCGACCCCCAAAAAGTCCTCAAGCGAGCGAATTTGCTGGCTGATGGCGGCGGGGGTCACCGACAGTTCGTCTGCGGCGCGCTTGAAGCTTTTGTGCCGGGCGGCGGCGTCAAAGGCGCGCAGCGCATTCAGGGGCAGCAGCGAGCGCTTCACCGGGCCACTCCGTCAGAGGCTCGCGGCGTCAAGCGACACCAGCTCGCGGTTTTCGCGCATCGACAAATGGATGCCGCATTCGGTTTTGTTCGAGCCCTGCCAGCGTCCGCCGCGAATGTCGGAGGCGTCCGCCGTGCGGTCGGTGCAGGGCATGCAGCCGATCGACAAAAAGCCTTCGGCCACCAGTGGGTGGTCGGGCAACTTATGTTCGGCCTTATAAGCGTCCACCATGTCGCGCGTCCAAAAGGCGATGGGGTTGACCTTGACCCGGTTGTCGGAGGCCTCGAAATGCGGCAGCGCCGCCCGCGCCGCGCCGTGATAACGCTTGCGCCCCGTCGCCCAGGCCTGAAAGCCGATCAGCGCAGCATCCAGCGGTTTGACCTTGCGAATGAAGCAACACTGGTTGGTTTGTTCCACCCACAGGCTGCCGTCGGGGTCGAGCGCGTCCACGTCCTTGGGGTCGGGCTTGAGCGTGCGCACATCCGTCAGGCCCAGCAGGTCGGTCAGTTGATCGCGGTAGCGTTTGGTTTCGCCAAACAGCTTTTCGGTATCAAGGAACAAGACCGGAATGCCGGTGTCAACCTGGGCAGCCAGGTGCAGCAAAATCGCCGATTCAGCGCCAAAGCTGGAGACCAGTGAAAACTGGTCTCCAAAGGTGTCAAGCGCAAGCCGGATCACATCCTTCGGGTCGCCCTCGGGCATGGCGGCGTTCAGGCGCGCGGCGACCTGTTCGGCATTGAAGGTCGACCCATCCGGCATCATGCTGCTCCTTTGTCTGCCCGCATATGGCGGCGGTGCGCCACCGACATATCGCCGTTGATGGTGCACTGGTAAAAGCTGGTGTAGCGGCTGAGCGCGGTCTCGAACGCGGCAACCCGCTCTTCGGCAACCTCGACGCTGTCAAAGCCCGAGCGCGCCAGAAACTGCGCCTGATCGGGGATGACTTTGCCAATAGCGCGCACCTCGCCTTTAAAGCCCATATCGCGCTTGAACCTGAGCGCCAGCGAAAAGCCGCGGCCGTCGTTAAAGGCCTTGAAGTTGATCCAAATCGCCGCCAGCCGGTCGATATAGGGCGCCAGCACATCGCCGTCAGCGTCACCGTCGATAATCGCGGCAACCTGACCGGCGGCTGCAAACAGCGTGTCGCCGTCTTCGGCCAAGCGTGCAGCACTAACGGCGGCATAGGCGCCTTCGTCAACGGGTTGGTCGTCAGCAAATTCAACCCAGTCAGTGGGGTGAATACCGGAAAGACTAAGCAGCGGCATAAAGCGCCTCCTTAAAGGGTGCGGGACCAACCCGGCGGTAAGCCGCCAGGAAGTGTTCGTCCTCTTCGCGGATGTCGAGATAGACGGCGATCACCTGTTCGATTTTGTCGGCAATCTCGTCGGCACCAAAACCGGGGCCCAACAGCTCGGCTTTGGTGGCGTCTTCCTCGCCGCTGCCGCCCAGCAAAATTTGGTAATTTTCTACACCGCGCCGGTCGACACCCAAAATCCCGATATGTCCGGCATGGTGATGCCCGCAGCTGTTGATGCAGCCCGAAATTTTAATCTTCAGCGGGCCGACGTCCTCGAGCCGGGTCAGGTCAGCAAACCGGTTGGACAGCTCTTGCGCCAGCGGGATCGAGCGCGCATTGGCCAGCGAGCAATAATCAAGCCCCGGGCAGGCAATGATGTCGGACACCAGCCCGGCATTGGCAAAACCAAGGCCCGCACCGTCCAGCGCGGTCCACAGGTCGGCCAAATCACGCCACGCCACATGCGGCAGGATCAGGTTTTGCTCGTGGCTGACACGCACGTCGCCCTGGCTGTATTGGTCGGCCAGGTCGGCGATCAGTTCCATTTGGCTGTCCGACGCGTCGCCCGGAATACCGCCTGCGGGCTTGAGCGAAATCGTCACCGCCACATGGCCCGGCACCTTGTGCGGGTGGGTGTTGTTTTTCAGCCAGGCCTTGAACATCACATTCTTTGCCGCCAGCGCGTCAACAGCGTCATCTTGCGCATCCAAAACCGGTAGGGCAGGCGGGGCAAAATAGCTGCGAATGCGGGCAATTTCCTCGGCCGGAACGTCGATGGGCTGATCTTTCATCTTTTCCCATTCGGCTTCGGTCTGGCGGGCGAATTCGTCGGCACCAATGGCATCAACCAGAATTTTGATCCGCGCCTTGTATTTGTTGTCGCGGTTGCCCTGTTCGTTATAGACGCGCAGAATGGCTTCCAGATAACTCAGCAAATACGGTTCGGGCAAAAAGTCGCGGATGGTTTTGGCGATGACCGGCGTGCGGCCCATGCCGCCGCCCACCAGCACCTCAAAGCCGGGTTCGCCCTCGGGCCCGCGCTTCATCACCAGGCCGATATCGTGCCATTTGACCGCCGCGCGGTCTTTTTCGGCCCCGGTGATGGCGATTTTGAACTTGCGCGGCAGAAAGCTGAACTCGGGGTGCAGGCTCGACCACTGGCGGATGATTTCGCCGTAAATGCGTGGGTCGTCGATTTCCTCGGCCGTGGCACCGGCAAACTGGTCGGTGGTCACATTGCGGATACAGTTGCCCGAGGTTTGAATGGCGTGCATTTCCACGTCGGCCAGTTCCTGCAGAATGTCGGGCGTTTCCACCAGCTTGGGCCAGTTATACTGGATGTTTTGCCGGGTGGTGAAATGGCCGTAGCCCTTGTCATAAACCCGCGCAATACGGGCCAGGCGGCGCAACTGGTCAGAGCTAAGCGTGCCATATGGAATAGCCACGCGCAGCATATAGGCGTGCAGCTGTAGATACAGCCCGTTCATCAGCCGCAAGGGGCGAAATTCCTCTTCGGTCAGTTCGCCCTTTAGGCGGCGGTTGACCTGGTCGCGAAATTCGGCAACGCGCGCGCCAACAATTTCATGATCATATTCGTCATATTTATACATGGTCGACTATTCCCAATTCGTGCCGGTTTGATAGCCAAGGTCGGGGCGCACGGTTGGCCCCGTAGTTTGCATCAAGGGTTTCATATGCGCAGGCCGCGCCGGGTTGGTGCTGGTGTCGGCTTCGATCGCTTCAACACTGACAACGTCATTGCTGCCTTCAAATTTCAGCGCCGCATCAAGTGCGTCGTCGATGGCATCTTCATTCGCCACCAATACGCGCGCCAGGTCGGGCGACCAGTCACCGTCCTCGGTGAAAAAGACCGCACGCCCATCGGCCAGCCGATTGGCGACGATCATCTGTGGACCTTTGAGTTTTTTTGCCATGGTTCCTCTCTTCAGGGTCAAGCGCTCAGGGCGCGGGCAAGTTCATCAAATCGTTCTTGCGGCCAGTCGCGGGCCGTGCGTACGACGTCGCCGATCAGCAGCAAGGCCGGGCTGATCACGCTGTGCTCGGTGATCAACTGCGGCAGCGTGGCCAGTGTGCCGTAAAAGCGGCGCTCTTCGGGGCGGGTGCCATTTTCAATGACCGCGACCGGCGTGTGGGCGGCAACACCGTGGTGGATCAGCCCCGCGCTGATTTTCGGCGCGGTTTTAATCCCCATATACACAGCAAGCGTTTGACCATCGCCCGACAGGCGTGCCCAGTCGCTGAAATCGCCGTGCTGGCAGTGCCCAGTCACCAATGTCAGCGACGACGACCATTGGCGGTCGGTCAGCGGAATTTGGGCGGCGGCGGCAATACCGGTGAGCGCGGTGATGCCGGGCACAACTTCGGTATCGATCCCGGCACCTCTGAGCGCGGCAAGCTCTTCGCCGGCGCGCGCAAACATCAACGGGTCGCCCGATTTCAGGCGCACAACACGCAGGCCCTCGCGGGCGTGCTCGATCATCAGGGCGTGAATACGCGGCTGGCCCTTGCCGTGCTGGCCTTCTTTTTTGCCGACATACACAAGCTTGGCGTCGCGGCGGGCGAGGCTCAGGACGTCTTTGCTCACCAGCCGGTCATACAGTACCACATCGGCCTGCTGCAGGGCGCGGTGGGCGCGCATGGTCAAGAGGTCCGGGTCGCCCGGGCCCGCACCCACAAGCTGAACCAGCCCCTTGCCGCCGGTGTCGGCGGTGCGGGCAAGATGTTCGATCTCGCTTTGTGCCGTGTCGGCATCGAGCCCGGCGAACCGGTCCGCCTGATCAAAAAGACTGTCCCAAAACTGTCGGCGCGCGGTGGCGTCAGGCAGGGCCGTTTTAACGGCGGCTTTTGCTTTTCCGGCGGCGCTCGCCAGCGTGCCGAGCGCGGGTGGAACCGCCTGCTCCAAAAGGGCGCGCAAGCGGCGCACAAACACCGGCGCCACTCCGCCCGAGGAAAAGGCAACCTGCAATGGTCCGCGGGTAAACTGCGCGGGCGTGATAAAGGTACCCAGCGCAGGGCGGTCAACGATGTTAACCGGAATGCCGCGTGCCGCTGCAGCACCTGCAATGGCGCGCTCGGCCGCATCGTCGTCCAGCGAGGCATAAACGAGGCTGATCTCGTCCAAGTCGCGGGCGGTAAAATCGCGGTCATGTACAACGGCGACCGAAGGGGCCAGGCGCTCAGACGTGAGGCCTGCGTCTTCAAGTGCTTCCGCCATGCCGGAGCCGACAAGCCGTAGGCGCATGCCATAAGGCGCAACCAGTGCAAGCTTGGCCATGCTGGCCTCGCCCGTGCCAACAATCAGCACATGCGCGCGCTCGGCATTCAGAAAAATCGGCAAAGCTGCCATAACGCACTACCCTCAGCGTTACCCGTGAATGATTAGAATTTCTTGGCCGGGAAGCCTGGGGCTAAACCCCAGCGCCATCGGGTCATTTGAAAAGCAATTTTTGCCTTCATTCGCCCGATGCGCATTAGAAAAATATTCGCATTACTTAAAATTTCAAGCCCATTTTCAGAACATGAATTTCAAAAAAATGAAATATTAAAAATATATTCCTAATTTTTTTCTATAATTGAAAAATCAACCTATCGAAGGTGGCTTCCTCAGAAAGTCAGCAGAAGGCGATCACGAAATTCTGTTCACCCGGATAAGCAAAATTATCCCGAGCACCAGCCGAGCTATGGTGCAATCCCACCCCGGCAGGCGAATCATGAGCGCATGGTGCGCGACTTAGTCGCTGAGCTTCTGTAGGGCGTACACAACCTGCAGGGCGTCGGTAAAGGCGCGCTGTTTGAGGTTGGCTGCCGCTGCGTGCCCGCCTTCGGTGATCTCATAATATAAAAGATCGTGGCCTTGTTCGCGCATGCGCGCAGCCATCTTGCGGGCATGGCCCGGATGCACCCGGTCATCCTTGGTGGAGGTGTAGAAAAACACCTCGGGATAATCGGTGTCCGGCGATACATTTTGATAGGGCGAATAGGCTGAGATAAACGCCCAGTCATCGGGGTTGTCCGGATCGCCGTACTCGCCCACCCAGCTTGCACCCGCCAACAGCTTGTCATAGCGGTACATATCGAGAAGCGGCACGGCGCAGATGATTGCGCCAAACAGGTCCGGCCGCTGGGTCAGCATCGCCCCCATCAGCAGGCCGCCGTTTGAGCCACCGCGAATGCCCAGCTTTTGGGGTGTGGTCAGGCCGCGTGCGATCAGGTCTTCGGCCACGGCGATAAAGTCGTCATAGGCGCGCTGGCGGTTTTCGCGTAGGGCCGCCTGGTGCCATGTGGGGCCATATTCGCCGCCACCGCGGATGTTGGCGACAACATAAGCACCGCCCTCCTGCACCCAAAGCCGCGCAAACCCGGTCAGATAGCTGGGGGTCAGCGAAATTTCAAACCCGCCATACCCATAGAGCATGGTGGGTGTTGTGCCATCTGTCGGCGTCCCCTCGCGGCGCACCACAAAATAGGGCACGCGAGTGCCGTCTTTCGACGCGGCGAAATGCTGTTCGGTGATCAGGCCGTCTGTATCAAAGCGCGCAGGCAGGCTGGCGATCTGTTGCACATGTCTGTCCTCAAAACCGTAAAGCGTGTCGGGGGTCAGGTGGCTCTCATAATTCATCAGGGCACGGTCAGACCATGTGTCAACGCTGATCGTGGTGATCGCACCGTCCGCGGGCAGGTCAACCGGGTTGACCGTATAAGTGCCGTCAGGATCCTTGCGCATGGTGTGGACCGTGCTTTTCACATCGGCCAATTCGGTGATGAAAATATGCCTCTCGCCGATGTCGACGCTTTCAATACTGCGCCCCTCGGCAGACGGTGAGTGGACATGCAGGCCTTCTGTCGGCTGGCCCGCCAGCGCCGCCGGGATATTGACAAAGGCAATCGTCCCTGCGGCGATCAAGCCGCCGTCAGGGGTCTGCCAGTCCTTGCGCATCAACAGCACAAGCGCGTCACCCATAATGCCCTGAAAGGCGATTCCGCGCGGCAGGTCAAGTTCCACCAGTTCGCCCGCGTCATTCATCAGATGCAGCACTTGGGTGAAAAAGTCCGGCCCTTGCAGCACGCCGATATAGGTGCCGTCTTTACGGTGTGACGCGATCGGGAAATTGAAGACGATTTTGGGGTCGGAGTCCAAAACCAGTTCGGCGTCGGCGAGCGGTGTGCCGCGCCGCCACAGGCGGACCTGCCGGGCATAGCCGGACTCGTTCATGGTGCCTTCGCCAAAGTCGGTGGCGATCAGCAGCGTATCCGCGTCAACCCATGCGACATTTTGCTTGGTCTCGGGGCTGACAAAACCGCCCTCGACGAAGCCTTTGGTCGCGGTGTCAAATTCGCGCACCACCACGGCGTCACCGCCGCCGCGCGACAGGCGAATCAGGCAGCGACTGAAGTCGGGTGCCAGACAGTCGCGGCCTTTATAGACCCAGTTTTCGCCCTCGGCCTCCGACAGCGCGTCATAATCCAACACTGTCTCCCAGCTCGGCGTGCCCGACGCATAGCTGGCATAATCTGTTGTCCGCCAGAGGCCGCGCACATTGTCCTCGTCCTGCCAGAAATTGTGGACGGTGCCGCCTTCAAGGCTGCCATAGGCAATTTTGTCGGTGGCGTTGTAGACGGCAAGCGCATCGTCTTTCAGGGCTGCAAAGCGCGGGTCGCCTTCAAGGCGGGCGAGCGAGTCCTTGTTTTGCGCGTCCACCCATTCAAGGGCGCGGTCGCCTTCAACCTCTTCCAGCCAGAGATAGGGGTCGGTGTTTGGGTCGATGAGCGGGGTCTCGCGCACGGCGGTGTCCTTGGTTTCGGGCGTGTCGGCGTCGCCGCATGCACAGAGAGCAAGCACGGCAGCGAGGCCAATATATTTGATGGTCATTGAACGGCTCCCCCATTGTATGGCCGGGGTGCCCCAGCCTTAAAAATTGTCTTTACGTTGCCGTGTTTCGGCAAAAACCGCAACCGGGTCTGCGCCGACCATATCGAGTGATGCCTGCAAGCCGGGGCTGTCTGGGCGCAGGAAGGGATTGGTGCGTTTTTCAAGCGCGATGGTCGTGGGGATGGTGGGCTTGCCCTCGGCGCGCAGGGCCTTGACCTCGTCCATCCGGGTAATCAGGTCGGGATTGTCCGGCTCGACGCTCAGGGCAAATTTGCCGTTCGTGGTGGTGTATTCGTGCGCACAGTACACAGACGTGTCACCGTCAAGCACCATCAGTTTTTGCAAGGAGGCCCACATCTGGGCGGGTGTACCCTCAAACAGCCGCCCGCAACCCATGGCAAATAGGGTATCGCCGCAAAACAGTGCCCGGTCATCCGCGAAATGATAGGCGATATGGCCCGAGGTATGCCCCGGCACGTCGAAGACCGCCGCTTTGACCGCGCCCAACATCACGACGTCACCCTCGCTGACGGGGCGGTCAATCCCTGGAATGCGTTCGGCCTCTGCTTTGGGACCGGTAATGTGGAGACCGTAATGGTCTTTCAGCGCCAGATTGGCGCCCGTATGGTCCCAGTGGTGGTGGGTGTTGAAAATGTGGGTGAGCCGCCAGCCGCGCGCCTCGCAGGCGTCAATCACCGGTGCGTCCACGGCGGGGTCAACAATGGCGGTTTCACCCGACGTCGGCTCGTGAATAAGATAGAGATAATTGTCTTGCAAAACGGGCAGTTGAACAATCTCGATCATGGCTTACTCGCTGTGGCTCAGTTTGACAGATCCGTCCTCGGGCACCGATGCGCCAACGGGTAGCGTACGGTAAAAACAGCGCGCATGCCCAACGTGGCAGCAGCCGTCGCCCGCCTGTTTGACGATCAGCAACAGGCTGTCCTGGTCGCAGTCTATGCGTGCCTCGACAACGGTTTGTACTTGGCCCGAGGTTGCACCCTTGTGCCACAGTTCCTGCCTGGAGCGGCTGTAATAATGTGCCTCGCCGGTCTCCAGCGTGGCACTGAGCGCGTCCAAATTCATCCAGGCCTGCATCAGCACGTGGCCCGTGTCGGCGCACTGGGTGGTCACAGGAAACAGACCGTCCGCATTGGTGCGGACGGCGAGCGTGTCTCCGGTTTCAACAAAGGCGCGGTCATCCCGCGCGGCGGGACGGATGCGGTTCATGGGCGTCAGCCTTGCGGTCGGTCAGCGCGGACCATGTCCCAAAACTGGCGCTCGCGCTCGGCGTTTTTAAATTCGCCGCGGAATTGCCGCGTCCAGGTGTGGACATTTTGGTGGCGCACGCCGCGGCAGCCCATGCAGTCATGCACCGCGTCAACAACAACGGCCACACCGCGCGCACCCAGATGCGCCTCGATCGCGTCGGCGATTTGTGCGGTCATGGTTTCCTGCGTTTGCAGGCGGCGCGAAAAGGCGTCAACAAGGCGTGCCAGCTTCGACAGGCCAACAACCCGGCCATTTGGCAGATAGGCGACATGCGCCACCCCGCGAATAGCCACCATGTGATGCTCGCAGTGGCTGTCAACCCGAATGCCGGTCAGCAGCACCATGTCGTCATAGCCTTCAACCTCTTCAAAGGTTTTGGCCAAAATCTCGGCCGGATCAGCGCCGTAGCCCGAGAAAAATTCTTCATAGGCTTTGACAACGCGCGCCGGTGTATCCAGAAGGCCTTCGCGCGCCGGGTCATCGCCTGCCCATTCGATCAATGTGCGGACGGCGGCTTCGGCCTCCTCGCGGGTGGGGCGGTGCGCCGTCGTATCGACATACGCCTTCAGTTCAGGGCCTTGTTCGACCCTTTCAAGTACGGCAGTCATGGGGAATCCTTTCTGATATGGCTCAATTTTTTTGGTCGGGGGGAGCCGTTACCCGTTTCTTCTATACGGACCCGTCCCTGTTTTGGATGCCCCAGAACAGGCATCTTATTGTGGATCCACCACTAAAGATAAGCTGCATGGGTCCTGCCTTCAACCGACGAGTTTGTGAAGTCCTTGCGCTTGGGCGCGGCACTCTCTATCTGATGGGCCATGAGCGAAGCCCTATATTCCACACCGATTTTACGCCTTGCGGCGACCATCCCGCATATTGGGCTGATCGACGGTGTGCGCTTTCGGGTGCAGAAAACCAGCCGGATTTGCGGCAGTCGCCTGACGGTTAGCGTCGACCTCGATGCCTCCGGCCGGGTGACGGCGTTTGGTCAGGAGGTGAAGGCTTGCGCGCTGGGTCAGGCATCGGCGTCGCTGATGGGCCAGCAGGTCCTCGGCCTAGACCGGGCAAGCTTTGAAGCGGCCGAGGCCGCCATGCGGGCGATGATCGCCGGTGAGGCGTATCATTTCCCTGCCGGGTTCGCTGAGTTTGCGATATTGGAGCCGGTCAAGGATCACAAGGCCCGCCACGGCAGTGTGATGCTGCCCTTTGAGTGTTTGGCCGAGGTGTTCAGCCAGCGCTGAGCGCCGCGCGCATTTGGGCAATATCTTCCAACTTGGCGTTAAGGGCGGACCAATCGTCACGCTCGGCAATCGCGGCCCAGATGCGCTCGACCTCATCGATTGCCATGGTGCACGGCTCACCCGCGAAATAGGGATGATCGGCGGCATTTTCTGCGGTGGGTGCGTAAGGCCTGAGGGTTGCCAAGAGTGCGTCCGACGCCCGGTATCTGTCGCCCTCGGGCCCCGACAGCGCACGCGCCTCGCTTGCACCGCCGCCGTACCAGTCGAAGTAGAACCGCTCAAACGGAAAGTCGTGGTCCACCAGAAAGCGGTTGACGCTTGCCGTCAGGTCCGCGTCTGCCCCAGCTCCGCGCGACCGAATGCCAAGGCGACACAGCATGGCGCGCTGTTCAGCGGCGCGAAACCGGTCGAGCCAGTCCGACAGCACGTCGCGCAAGGGCTCTTCGCCGGCGATGTCCACCAGCGCGCCGCCCAGCTGAAACAGGTCCCAGTGGATCGCTTCGGCCTGACGACCGTAGGCATAAAGCCCGGTTTCATCGAAATAGGCAGCGACATGGCGCAGGTCCATATTGGTCAGGAACCGCCACGGGCCAAAGTCAAAAATCTCGCCGGTGACATTGATATTGTCCGAATTCAATACCCCGTGCACAAACCCGGCCGACAGCAGGTCGGCGGCATTTTGCGCGGTGGTGTCGGCGACCTTGTCCAGCAGCGCGCACGCGCGGTCCGCCGCCGTGCCCGCTGGCACCGTGTTGAAATAGGTGCTCAGCACATAATCGGTCAGCTTTTCCAGCTTCTCGGTATCGCCGAAATAGGCATGGCGCTGAAAGGTGCCAATGCGGATGTGCCCGTGGGTCAGCCGCACCATGACCGATGACCGGGTGGGGGACGGCTCGTCCCCGCGCATCAGCGCCTCACCCGTTTCAATCAGCGAAAAGGTTTTGGAGGTGTTGACGCCGATGGCCTCCAGCATTTCGGTCGCCAAAATTTCCCGCACGCCGCCCTTCAGCGTCAGCCGCCCATCGCCCGAACGCGAATAGGGCGTTGTCCCCGATCCCTTGGTGCCTAGGTCCATGAGGCGACCGCGATCGTCGCGCATCTGCGCAAACAGAAATCCGCGCCCGTCGCCGATGTCGGGATTATAGTGGCGGAACTGATGCCCGTGATAACGCTGCGCCAGCGGCTCTGGCAAATTGTCCGGTAGCGCCTCAAACCGGCCGAAATGGCGCACCCAGTCGTCGTCGCTCAGATGGTCAAGGCCTACCGAGCGCGCCGCGCGGTCGTTGCGGTAGCGCAGCACCGTTTTGGGAAAGTCAGCCGCAGAAACCGGGTCGGCAAAGCCATCGCCGAGCGTCAGGAATTTTGGGTCGGGCTGGTATTTGGTCACTGAGATCCGCCCTCGGGGAAGCCCCAAATCACCTTATCGCCAATGTCAGGGCGCGGGCGTTCTGTCGGGGTGTCTTGCGGCGTGCCAAAGAAAATCAGCCCGGCGATTTGCTCGCCGTCCACCAATCCCAGCCCCTTGGCCACTGTTTGCGAATAGCTGGCCCAGCCGGTGAGCCACTGCGCGCCGTATCCCATGGCGGTGGCGGCGGTCAGCATATTCATGCAGGCCGCACCGGCGGACAAATGCTGTTCCCATACGGGGATTGGGCGCTCCGCAGACGGGCTCGAGATCGCAACCACCAGCACCGGGGCCTGCGTTGCATAGCCGCGCATTTTCTCGGCGACCTTTTCGTCTGCGGTCCCCTCGGCCACCAGCGCGTGCTGAATCAGGTCACCCAGTTTTTCCTGATCGTCGCCTTCCAGCACCAAAAACCGCCAGGGTGCGATTTTGCCGTGATCGGGCACGCGCAGGGCGGCGCTCAGGATCGCCTCCATATCGGCGCGGCTGGGGCCGGGTGCGGCCATGTTGCGGGTCAAGACCGAACGACGGTTGAGGATCAAATTGAGGGCGTCATCGCTCTTGGGGTTCAGGGACATCACACTATCTTTCGTTTGTCGGCCTTCATTGGTGGCGCTTGCCAAAGCGCATGTCGGACGTTAGCAACTACGGGTGAAAAGCACGGGAGGATCGCCATGACCAGTAAAATCTTAGCCAGCCTTGCGGCAGCCTTGATCGCATTTGCCCCCGCTTTGGCGGACAGCCCTGCGGTTGATCCAAGCACAGCCGCAGACCCGGCAACGGGAATTCGGGTGCCTGCAGGATACACAGCAACGGTCTTTGGCGATCAATTCGGCTTTACCCGGCATATCGTTGTCGCCGACAGCGGCTGGCTTTATACCGCACTTCGGGCCCCGCAAGATGGCTTTGGTGGTGCTGCGCTTTATGACAGCGACGGTGACGGGGTTGCCGACAAGGTCGAATATTTCGCCGAGGGCAGCCGCGGCTCGGGCATCGGCATATATGGCGGCTATCTGTATTACGGTGAAAACCAGCGGATTTTGCGCTGGAAACTGCCGACGTCGGGCGCGCCCAAGGGCGTGGGCGAGGTTGTCGTGGACGGCTTCCCGGCGCAGCGCGCGCATGCGGCCAAAACCATGGCCTTTGACGGGGCCGGGCAGCTCTATGTGAATGTCGGCGTGCCGTCGAACAACTGCATGGTCCAGCTGCGCACCAAAGGCAGCCCGGGTCAGGACCCATGCCCCGAGCTTGAACTGCACGGCGGTATCTGGCGCTTTGATGCGAACACATTGGGGCAAGATTTTGCCGCAGACGGGTTTCGCCATGCAACGGGGCTCAGGAACGGCGTGGCTATTGCCTGGAACCCGGTGGCGAGCGGGCTGTATGTTGCCCAGCACGGCCGCGATCAGCTTGGCCAGTTTTTCCCCGAATATTACAGCGATGCCGATAGCGCCGAGCTGCCGGCCGAGGAATTTCACCGCGTCGAAGAGGGTGACAATCTGGGCTGGCCCTACAGCTATTATGACCACCGTATTGGCGCGCGCATGAAAGCCCCCGAATATGGCGGCGACGGCAAAACCGTCAGCGATATCGGCAAAAAGCCGGTTTTGGCCTTTCCCGGCCACTGGGCACCAAACGGGGTGACCTTTTTGAGCCACGGCGCGAACAAGGACCTGCACGGCGGGGCGCTCATCGCCTTTCACGGCAGTTGGAACCGTGCACCATTGGTGCAAAAGGGCTACCGCGTTGTCTATGTACCGATGGACGAAACCGGCAAGGTCACAGGGGACTGGACAACCTTCGTTGATGGCTTCCCCGGCGTTGATGAAGTGGTCTCGCCCAGCGATGCCAAGCACCGGCCCATTGGCCTGGCCGAAGGGCCGGACGGTGCGATCTATATTTCGTCCACGGGCAGCCGCGACCACGCAGGCCGGATTTGGAGGCTGACCCGTGCGCAGTAGTGTGAGTTTTCTGGCCGCTTTGCTGCTGCTTTCGGGCTCTGTCATTGCCGAGGACGGTGAAGGCCGCGCGCTTTATGACGCGCATTGCGGCGCCTGCCACCAGCCCAATGGCAGCGGTGTGCCCTTTACCCAGCCCGCCTTGATCAAATCGCCCAAGTTGAACGGCGACAAGGACGTCACGCTGGAGATGATCCTGCTGGGCAGCGAGGCGGTCCCCATCGGCACAAGCGATTATTCGGGGGAAATGCCGCGCTTTGATGTGTTGAGTAATGAAGAGATTGCCGAGGTTGCGAGTTATGTCCGGACCCATTTTGAAAACGATGGCGGCGCTGTCAGCGTCGATGATGTGGCCCGGGCTCGCGCCAAATTTGCAGGCGGCGACTGACGCACCGGAGGCATCGCCAGAACCGGCGGTCGAGACCATTGAGGTCACCTCGCGGCGTCTTGATATCGTCGCCGAAGGCCAGCAGCGCGTGGTCATTGCGCCGGATGATTTCCCGGTTCTGCGCATCGATGCCGCCCTTGCCAGCGTGCCCGGGGTGACGCTGTTTCGCCGCGCCGACAGCCTGACCGCCAACCCTACCATTCAGGGGGTGTCGCTGCGCGGAATTGGGGCCAATGCGGCGGGCCGTGTGCTGGTGACGCTGGACGGCGTCCCGCTCAACGATCCCTTTGGCGGCTGGGTGTACTGGTCGGCCCTGGCACCCGAGGCGATTGAAAGTGTCGCTGTTCTCAAGGGCGGCAGTGCGGGAGCCTACGGCGCACAGGCGCTGGCGGGCACCATCGCGCTGACCTCGCGCCCTATCGGTGAAACCTCGGCCTATGCGAGCGCCGAATATGGCAGCTTTGACACCACGCGCTTCACGGCTGGCGGTGTACTGGCGGGGGACGGGGTCGGCGTGCGTGTGGACGCCATGACCTTCGATACCGACGGGCCGTTTTTGATCGATGAAGAGAGCCGCGGCCCGGTGGATTCGCGCGCCGCCAGCGACGCCGATGCGGTCAGCCTGGCGCTTGAGGCTGACCTCAGCGAAACCGTGAAGCTCTTTACGTCGGCGCGCTATTACCGCGAAGAGCGTGACAACGGTTTTGAGCTGGCGGTCAACGACACCGAAGCGCTCGATCTCAGCACCCGGCTTTTATATGCAGGCGCAGACTATGATGCCGAGCTGACGCTCTATTACCGCAGCCGCGATTTCTCGAACATCTTTGTCGCCGCGCTTGAAGGGCGCACGGTCGAACGCCCGGTGCTGGACCAGTTCGATGTGCCGGGTGAAGGCCTGGGCCTGCTGGCACGGGTCAAATGGGATCAGATCGAAGTGGGCGTCGATGCACGCCGCCTGTCGGGCGGCACCAACGAGTTGTTCCGCAATTTGGGGGCGGGCTTCACCCGCCTGCGCGAAGCGAGCGGCGATCAGTGGATTATTGGTTCCTATATCGAGACTTACGGCGAAACCGATCGGTTGTCCTGGTCGGCCAGCCTGCGCGGCGATGCGTACCGTGTCTTTGATGGCATTCGTCAGGAATTTGACCTGGAAAATGCGGGCGCGCTTCTTCTGGACAGCCCGTTTGAAGACCGCAGCGGCTTTTTGGCCACCGGTCGGCTCGGCGGCGAGGCGCGGCTAACCGATGCCATTCGTCTTTCGGGTGCGGCGTATCGCAGTTGGCGCCTGCCGACGATCAACGAGCTGTACAGACCGTTTCGGGTGGTCAACGATATCACCGAAGCCAATGCGGATTTGGAACCCGAAAAGCTTTGGGGGGTTGAGGCGACGCTCAGCTACCAGCCTGTCACCAATTTTCGCGCCAGCGCCACGGTGTTCCGCACCTGGCTTGAAGACGGCGTAGGCAATATCACAATCGGCTTTGGCCCCGGGGTGTTTCCGGTGGCGGGGTTTGTGCCAGCGGGCGGCAGCTTGCGCCAGCGCGACAATATCGACCTGACCATCACCGACGGGGTGGAACTGTCGGCCGAAGCCGAGCTTGGCAATGGCCTGTCGGGCTATGCGCGCTATCTCTTTGCCGATGTGCGGATCAGCGATTTTGATGCAAACACGGCGCTTGAGGGGCTAACCCCGCCGCAAACCCCGCGTCACAGCGTAACCTTTGGTGTGCGCTATGCACTGCGCGGGGTCAGCTTGGCGGCTGATGGGCAGTTTCTCTCCAACGCATTTAATGACGATCTCAACACCCAGCGTTTGGGCAGCCTGTTTGTCGTCAATGTCGGGGTAGACGTGCCGATATCGGCGGGCATCACGCTCTATGGCCGGGTTGAAAATCTTTTTGACCGCAGGGTTGTGTCCAATGTGTCGGCCTTTGGCCTTGAGACCCTGGCGCGGCCCCAATTCGGGCGCATTGGCATTCGTGCCGATTTTTAACAGATATACTCTTGTCTGATATATAAGGTCGATATATAGCTGATGGCAGGACCGCGTCCACCGAGAAGCGCGGCCTGCTATGACAGACAGGAGAATGCGATGCGAGGATTTCTGAAAACTGCCCCCGTGCTTGGGCTGGCCTTTGCGCTGAGCGCGTGTGTCTTTGCCGTTGGCGGCGACGGCTGGGACGATGACCATGATCATCACCGATACCGCCATGGTACATCCTTGAAAATCGAGATTGATGATGACCGCCGGGTCGAGTTTGCCTGCCCCTCGGGCTATGAGGTGTTCACCCGCAGCGACGACGACGGCGCCGAGGAATATGGCTGTCGGCGCTCCGACGACGACTAGACTAAATTCATGCGATGAAAATGGTCGCTCAGGCTGCGTTCGCGCGGCCTGACATATCGGTATTGATCCGCAAAATGTCGCGGTAGCCCTGCACGATATTCATCCGCTCGCCGTACCCGCGGTCCAGCAAAAGCCGGTGCAACTGCGGCAGGCGGTAACAGGGGATATAGGGCATCATGTGATGCTCGATATGGTAATTCACAAAATAGGGGGCGCAGGTCATGCGCTCAAAGGCATTTGCCAGCGTCGTTCGACTGTTGAGAAGCGGGTCTTCGAGGTCGGGCACGGCGGCGTGTTCGGAAATATTGCGGATGCGCAAAAACGCCATTTGCGTTGTCGCCATCGGCACCAGCCACAGCAGCAGAAACAGGTCCATCCGCCCGGCCAGCGCAAAGCCCGCGATGAACACAGCATAAAACACCACACTGGGCCCGTAAAAACCCCAGAGGCGCGCGCCCCGGCCCTCGGGTGCGCCCCACAGCGCGCGGAACAATCCAATCTGCGTGCGGATGAAGGTGGCCCCCACAAGGTCGCGCAGGATTTTACGGGTCATCGACGCGGTGCTGACCGGAAACGGCGTGTAGAGATAATTTTCGGGGTCTTTGTCGGTCCGGGTAAAGCGGTGGTGCGCCATATGGCGGCGGCGATATTCACCGAGCGAAATGATCATCGGGGCGGCCGCCAGCCAGGTTGTCAGGCGTTCGTTCAAACCGCGGGTTCTGAACAGCATGCCGTGCGAGCCCTCATGCATCAAAATCGCCAGGCCAAGCTGCCGCCCGCCGATCAGCACAACGCCAAGAAGCCAGGTGGCTATATTGGGAAAGGCGGAATACAGCACCCAACACAGCGCGGTCACCCCCCAGGCATGCGCCAAAAGCCACAGGCCCCACAGGTCCGAGCGCTGGCGGAGGGTGTGGCTTTCGTCGGTTGAGAGCACATCCGAGGGTTTGATATGGGTCCACTGGGTTGACATGCGGTCTATTATACGCCCCGCACGCGCTTCTGCCGACAGAAAATTCCACTTATTGGTCTGATCATTCGCGCCGCAAGCGCAGCCTGCCGATTTTTTCTTGGCGTGGGCCAAGCGATACGCCATGCTCGCTTGCAACAAAAGGGTCATAGGTGATGGGCCCGATGTTGAGGGGAACTGTGTATGACCGATTCAACCGCTGACAACGCAGGGGGCGCAACCACCGCTGCGGGTTCGCAAGCGCGCGAATTTTTGGGCCACCCGATTGGCCTGCCGATATTGTTTTTGACCGAGATGTGGGAGCGCTTCTCCTTTTATGGAATGCGCGGCCTGCTGATCTTGTATCTTACCAGTCATTTTAAGTTCTCAAGTTCGCAAGCCTCGCTGATTTATGCGGGGTATTTTGCGCTTGTTTATGTGTTGCCGATTTTGGGCGGCTATTTCGCCGACCGGTATCTGGGCAGCCGCAAGGCGGTCGTGTACGGCGGGATTCTTCTGGTATTGGGGCATTTGTCGCTGGCCTTTGAAGGGCCCACAGCGGCGAGCGCGGCCGAACGATCGGACTTTTATGTCAATGTCTTCTACCTGTCGCTGGCGTTGATCATCACCGGCGTCGGCTTTTTGAAAGCCAATATTTCGACGATTGTGGGTTCGCTCTACGGCGAGAAAGACCCCCGGCGCGACGGCGGCTTTACGCTTTTCTATATGGGGATCAACACGGGTTCCTTCCTGGCGTTTTTGATCGTTGGCTATGTTGGTCAAACCTATGGCTGGAATTGGGGCTTTGGCCTTGCCGGTATTGGCATGCTCATTGGCCTTGTGACCTTTTTGTGGGGACAGCAATTCCTTGAAGGGCGCGCAGACCCGCCCAACCCCGATGATCTGAAGGTCAAGGTTTTTGGCCCCATCACCAAAGAAGGCGCGGTGTATCTGACCGGGGTGGCCATGGTGATCGCGATGTGGGTCGCGATGGTGTATCACGAGCTGCTGGGCGGCATTGTGAATGGTGTCGGCGTGGTGATGCTGTTGATCCTGATCGGCTATGCGCTCTTCAAATGTACACCGGTTGAGCGCGACCGCTTGCTGGTTGCCTGTTTCCTCTTTGTGTCGATGATCGTGTTTTGGGCGCTGTTTGAACAACAGGGTGCGTCACTGACGCTGCTTGCTGACCAGCAGTTTAGCCTGGATATGGGCTTCATCACTTTGCTGCCGGCGCAAATGCAGGTATTCAACCCCCTGTTTATCATCCTGTTTGCCCCGGTGCTCGCCTGGCTGTGGGTGCGGCTGTCGAAAATGGGGATCGAGCCCAACACCATCGCGAAATTTGGCATCTCGCTGTTGATCATGGGCATTGGGTTCCTCTTGTTCTCATACGGGCTTGGCGCCGATGAGGGATCGAACAAAAGCGTGTGGTGGCTGGTGATGATTTACTTCTTCCTCACCATGTCCGAGCTGTGCCTCAGCCCGGTTGGCCTGTCGATGGTCACCAAGCTTAGCCCGCAGCGTATTGTCGGCCTGACGATGGGATGCTTCTTCCTGTTTATTGCGATGGGCAACTGGTTTGCAGGCTTTATCAGTTCGCTCGTTGGGGCTTCCGAACATGGCGGCGGCGCGGACTCAGCGGCGATCAGCGTCCCGGCGACGATTGAGCTGTTCACCAATATCGCGATCGCATCGCTGGTGTTGGGGGTCATTTTGGTGATCCTGTCACGGCCCTTGAAGGCGCGCATGCACGGGGTGCATTAACTGGAAATTGTCCGTTTGCCAGTCAATAAAACATTATTTGACTGGCAAATTTCATAGTGTGCATTTTGTGGCCGTCAAATATTTTTGCCGTTCAAAAAAATGAAAATTGGTTGACAAAAGCTTTTTTCGCTCAAAAATTGGAAGCCAACTGGCATTGTCATCCAAAAATTGAATTTTTGACGGGAAAATATGCATGGCCATTTGGATGTTATGACTCAAACCTTGAGCCCGCTTCTGTCCGGCTATGACGCTGATGGCGCTGTAAGGTACCATTATGGTGCCTTCCCTCCCGACCATATAAATTTTGCACACTTGATGGCCCTGGCTATGGAAGCAAGTGCGGCTTTGGCCAGGTACGATCAAATGGTGCAAAGCTTGGCCAATCCCAGCCTTCTTATTGCACCGCTGTCGCGAAGAGAAGCCGTTGCCTCTTCTAGGATGGAAGGCACTGTTAGCACTTTAGATGCATTATTGGAGCTTGAGTCTGAACAAGGGGATGGCGAGGAGCACCCCTCAGAATTTAGGCGTAGCGAAACATTTGAAGTGCTTTTGTATACGCGGGCCATGCAAAAGGCAGAAATTGCATTACAAGCGGGCTATCCAATCAGCGAAACGCTTATTCGCGAGATGCACCAAACACTCTTGTCATTTGGGAGAGGTGCTTCGAAAAGGCCCGGCGAGTATAAAACCGAACAAAATTATCTAGCCGATACAAGGCAAAGAAAAATCCAATTTATTCCGATCTCGCCAAGTGATTTACGTCCTGCTATGCGAAATATGATAGCGTTCATGGGCGACACAAAAATTCCTTCGCTTTTTAGGGTAGCAATCGGTCATGTAGAGTTTGAAGCGCTGCACCCTTTTGATGATGGTAATGGCCGCGTGGGACGGATGCTTATCACGCTATATCTTAGCCAGTTGGGTCTAATCGGTGCACCGTATTTTTACATCTCGGGATATTTTGACGACCATAAAGACGAGTATATTGAGGCAATGCGGGCGGTTTCGCGCGACAAGGATTGGACAAGGTGGTGCCAATTCTTTTTTGAAGCGGTTAAAGGGCAATCCGAGTCAAGCTTATCAGTCGCCAATGCAATATCCTCACACTATGAAATTCTTAAGCCACAGGTTTCGGAATGTTTGGGCTCAAAATGGAGTGTTAAGGTTCTGGATCATATATTTGCATATCCGATTTTTACAGCTCCACAGTTATCAAAGGGTGCGGGGTTGACGCAGTCATCTGCAAACCGTTTCGTTAGGCATCTTCATGACGCCGGGATTATTGATATCCTTAGACTTGGCGCAGGACGTAGGCCGACCCGTTACCGGCTGACCTCACTACTTGATATCGTCAGAAACTAGTCTGGGTTCTTTAGATAAGAAGCCCTTGAAGGCGCGCATGCACGGGGTACATTAACAATAGCCAACAGAACAGGCGGGGCTTAAGGGCCCCGCATCTTTTTTCAAAGCACGGGAGGGGACATATGCGACCATTTCGCAACCTTCGGGTTTTCGCTGGGCTGGCTGCTGTTGCGGCAGTGACAAGCACCGGCATACAGGCCCAAACCGTCGTTGAGCGCGAGCCAGCGGCGTTTCAGTCAACTTATACGCGGCTTGATGCGCCGATCACGGCGATCACCGGTGTCAATGCCTTTGACGGCAAGGGCGGCGCGATGACGAATGTCACCGTTGTGTTCGGCGGCGGCGAGATTATGGCGATTGGACCGAGTGTCGCGGTCCCCAACGGGGCGCGGGTGATTGACGGTTCAGGCAAATGGCTGACGCCGGGCATTATCGACGTGCACAGTCATTTGGGTGTGTACCCGTCGCCGGCGACGCCGTCGCATTCGGACGGCAATGAAGTGGGCGAACCAGTGACGGCGGATGCTTGGGCCGAGCATTCCAACTGGCCACAAGACCCAGGCTTTATCCGCGCCGCCGCAGGCGGCATCACCGCGCTTCAGCTGTTGCCGGGCTCAGCCAACCTAGTGGGCGGGCGCGCGGTTACGCTGAAAAACGTGCCGGGCCGCATTGCACAAGATATGAAGTTTCCAGGCGCGCCGCACGGCGTCAAACTGGCTTGCGGCGAAAACCCCAAGCGCGTTTATGGCAGCAAATTCGGGGAATTTTTCAGCCGTCCGCACACCCGTATGGGCAATGTGGCGGGATACCGCCAGGCCTTTGCCGATGCACAGGCTTATGGCCGCGCTTGGGATAAATATACCCGCGACGCTGAGGCTGGCGAAGATGTGTTGCCCCCTAAGCGCGACCTGAAAATGGACACCATGCTGGGCATCATGAACGGCGATATTCTGGTGCATACGCATTGCTACCGCGCTGATGATATGGGTAGCTTCATGGATGTGGCGGACGAGTTCGGCTTCAAGGTGTCGGCCTTCCATCATGCCAGCGAGAGCTATAAAATCGGTGACCTTTTGGCCGAGCACGGGGCATGCAGCGCCATGTGGGCGGACTGGTACGGCTTCAAGATGGAGGCCTATGACGGCATCCGCGAAAACATTCCCTTTGTGCACAAATCTGGCGCGTGTGCCATTGTCCACTCGGACGATGACATCGGTATTCAGCGCCTCAATCAGGAAGCCGCCAAGGCCCTGGCCGACGGCAACCGGGCGGGCCTTGATATCAGCAAGGCGGAGGCCTGGATATGGCTCAGTCTGAACCCTGCCAAGTCGCTTGGTATCGATGATCAGACGGGCACGCTCGAGGTCGGTAAGGACGCCGATGTGGTGCTATGGTCGGGGGACCCCTTCAGCGTCTATACCAATGCCGAATTGACCTTTGTTGACGGGGCGGTGATCTGGGACCGTGCGAACCCTGACCGTGCAGTGATGGATTTCGAGCTTGGCCAACCGGGTGAAGGAGACCTGAAATGAAGACATTTCTGAAAAGCGTCGCCCTTGCGGGCCTCGTCTCGGGTGCCGCGGCGGCCGACAAAATCGCCATCACCGGCGGCACCGCCTTCACCATGAACGGTGACGAGCGGATCGAAAATGCCACCATTTTGGTGGATGGCGGAAAGATCGAGGCGGTCCGGTCAGGCGGCTCGGTGCCCGCTGGCTACCGGGTGATCGATGCTTCGGGGAAGTGGGTGACACCGGGGCTTATGGCCTCGGGCACGCAGCTTGGCCTTGTCGAGGTCAGCCTGTCGGGTGGGATTGTCGATGCCTCGGCCACCGCCAAGGCCAAGGACCCGGTGACTATCGACGTGACCTGGGCGATCAACCCCGACAGCACGCTGATCCCCATTACCCGGATCGAGGGCATTACCCGTGCTGCCACCGGCATGCAATCCACCGGCGATGTGTGGCTGGGCCAGGGGGCGGTGATCCATCTTGGTGACGGTTATGATCTGACCGTTCGGGACCGCGCCTTTATCGGGCTGAACATGACCGGGTCTTCGGCTGACGCCAATGGTGGCAGTCGGGCGGTCATTTGGCGAGATGTGATCACCGCGCTTGAAAAAGCCGAGCCGCAGCCCGCAATGGCCGACGATGACAAAGACGAAAAAGCCAAAGAGAAAAAACCAGACCCGGTCAAGGATACCCTTGCGAGACTTTTCTCGGGCGAGGCCACACTGGTTGTGGCGGCCCACAGGGCGGCAGATATCCGCAATGTGATCAAGCTCAAAAGCCGGTTTGATATCAACATCGCATTGATGGGGGGGGCCGAGGCATGGCGTGAAGCTGCGGCGCTGGCTGGTGCGGGTATCCCCGTTATTCTCAATGCGCT
Organism: Kordiimonadaceae bacterium; assembly: GCA_030148905.1. Classification (GTDB taxonomy): domain Bacteria; phylum Pseudomonadota; class Alphaproteobacteria; order Sphingomonadales; family Kordiimonadaceae; genus JASBSO01. The sequence goes on from JASBSO010000208.1 coordinate 29,134, forward strand.
CGATAATCTGCCCGGCAGCTTTGAAACGCTGGGTGCGACCCAGGCCAATGCGGCCCGCCTGCACGCAGCCGGTGTCACCATTGCGCTGGTGGGGCGCGGCACGCACAATGCGCGGCTGATGCCGCAATATGCCGGCAATGCAGTGGCGAACGGGCTGCCCTGGTCGGCGGCGATGGCGGCGATGACAACCGGCCCTGCCGAGATTTTTGGCATTGCTGACAGTTACGGCACGCTTGCCGAGGGCATGGACGCCGATATCGTGGTTTGGTCGGGCGACCCGATCGAGTTGGATACCGCAGCCGAGCATGTGATGATCGTGGGCGAGGAAATTGACCTTGTGTCGCGGCAAACCAAGCTGCGCGACCGCTATAAAGAGTTGAGCCGCAGCCCGGCTTTCCGCTGAGGGCAGATCACAGAAAAGGGCCGGTTCGCCGGCCCTTTCAGTTTGGAGGCGCGTAGATCATGGACGACGGCAAAACCCGCTGTTTTGGAAGCGGCAAAGACTTTTATGCACATTATCACGACACCGAATGGGGCGTGCCGGTTCATGACGACCGGCACCTGTTTGAAATGCTCATTCTTGAAGGCGCGCAGGCGGGCCTGAGCTGGGAAACCGTCTTAAAAAAGCGCGCCCAGTATAAGCGCCTCTTTCACGACTTTGATATCGCCCGTTGTGCGGCGCTGACCGACGCCGAACTTGAGGCCATCCTGACGGATTCGGGGATTGTCCGGAACCGGCTGAAAGTCTTCTCGGTGCGCAAGAATGCGCTCGCATATCAGGCGATTCAGACGGAATACGGATCTTTCGACGACTATCTGTGGGCATATGTAGACGGTCAGCCGATAGACAATTGCCCGGCTGATTGGTCCGAAGTGCCGACGTCAACGCCGCTGAGTGATCTGATTTCCAAAGACTTGAAAAAACGCGGTATGAGCTTTGTCGGCTCCACGATTATCTACGCCTATCTGCAAGGCGTTGGCGTTGTGAACGATCACCTTGCAGACTGCTGGTGTCGGCAGACATAAGCGAGTGACCGATGCGGCGCTGACAACCCTGCTGGCCTATGCGGCGATCTTCTTTCTGGCGGGGGCGATCAAGGGCACGGTTGGCATCGGACTGCCGACCGCGGCGCTTGGTCTGCTGACGCTGTTTGTTGAGCCGCGCACGGCTATTGCGCTGATGCTGCTTCCGATCCTGACATCGAATTTCTGGCAGGCCTTCCGCTCTGGTCACATTATCCGCACACTCAAGCGGTACGGCGTCTTCAATCTGTCGATTATCGTCTTCATTACAGTGACAACGACAGTGACGGCGACAGTATCGAATAGCTATCTGCTGACCGCCTTGGGCATCGTCATTGTCCTGGTCGCGTTGATCAGTCTGTTCTTTGTGCCGCCGCCGCTGCCCACCAGATATGATCGCCTGGCGCAATTTGTCAGCGGCTCGCTATCGGGCATTCTGGGTGGGCTGACGGCGATCTGGGCGCCGACGATGGTGACCTATCTGCTCGCCAAGCGCCTCGACAAGGATGAATTTGTGCGCGCCTCAGGCGTGATGATTTCTGTCGGCAGTGTACCGCTGATCAGCGGCTATGTTGCTGCAGGCCTGTTCTCGGGGCCGGTGGCAACGCAGTCGGCGTTGATGATACTGCCGACCATTGCGGGCTTTGCTGTGGGTGAATTGGCGCGGCATCGGATCGGGGCAGAGCGGTTCCGTACCGCAGTCCTGACGGTTTTTCTCATCATGGGCCTGAATATCCTGCGCCGGGTCTTTTTCGCCTAGGGCCCTGACCCTAGGACACAGCCTCTTTGATCGCCTGACCAACCAGAGCAAAAGTTTCGGCGCGCGGGTTGGTTTTGCGCCATATCAGGCCGACCTTGCGTGCGGGACTGGCATTTTGAAACGCCACCACCGTCACATCCAGACCGCGCAGCAAACCGGCGTCAATCGCCATTTGCGGCAGCAAGGTGACCCCGCGCCCAGCCGCCACCATATGCACCAGCGTGTGCAGGCTGGTGCCGGCCAGTGTTCCACCTTCATGTTTGTCGACAAGGCCGCACGCCGCCAGTGCATGCCCGCGCAGGCAGTGTCCCTCGTCAAGCAGCAACAATGTTTCGTCTTTCAGGTCATCCATGCGGATCGGCCCCGTAGGGGCATCTTTGGCGGGGTAGGCGGCGACAAAGGGGTCGTCAAACAATACGCGTTCAACGCAGTCGCCGCAGGGATAGGGAATGGCATAGAGCACCACATCCAGAGCGCCCGATTTGAGCTGTTCGCACAATTCCGCCGATTTGTCTTCGAAGAGGAAAAACTCCAGATCGGGCAATGCCTCCTGCAAGGCGGGCATGGCGCGCGGCAACAAAAACGGTGCAATGGTGGGGATCACGCCCATGCGCACCGATCCGGCGCGCGGGTTGTTGGCAGTGGCCGCAAGGCCCATCAGGTCGTCAACGTCGGTCAAGATGGCATCCGCGCGGTCGGCGATTTCGGCACCAAGCGGTGTGAGCATCACCAACCGTTTGTTGCGTTCGACCAGCTTTGCATCCAACAGGCTTTCCAGTTCCTGCAGACCCGCAGACAGGGTGGACTGGGTGACGTGGCACAGCTCAGCCGCGCGGCCAAAATGCAGGGTTTTGGCAATGGCGGACAGATATTTCAGCTGTTTTAGCGTCGGCGGAAATGCGGTTGACACGTTGGCGGTCCCTCTTTTGTGTTGGTTATAAACGCGAGGGCCAGCAAGGCCAAGCATCGGGAATGATGACGCGTCCGCATATCGGGAGACTGTGCCGCAAAGTTGCCGCATTTTTCAGGGCACACTCTCGCCGCAGTCCAGATGCAGGGGACATTGGCAGATCGCGCGGTTTGCAGAGGGGCGGGAAATGGCCTCGGCCAAAAAAATGGCCGGGTAAAATACCCGGCCCGAGTCACGACAGCGAGGATTCGCGGCTGGTGTCAAACAACCGCGACCGGAATGTGCGCAGGCTCGCCGCGCGCATTCGCCTCTATAGAAAACCATTTCTTGACAGCAGGGTCAATAACAGACTTGTCATATTTCAAAAAATCGGCCCTTGAAAGCGTGGGAAACCGGGCATTTTGGCTCTCGAGGTATGCACGTGCCGACTTTGGGCCGTGGGAATGCCAATCTGTGTTTGCCGGTCACTCGAATCGCACGTCTTGACAGGTATTTGCTGCCTTTGGGGCATTTTATTCTACTGTGGTGCCTCTTCTAAGAGAGCGCGCTGTTGCCGACAAAATCATCGGCCACTTTGCACGCGGCTGGACCCAACAGCACCACAAAAAGCGTCGGCAGAATAAATACAATCAGCGGCACAGTCAGCGTTGCCGGCAGTTTTGCCGCCTTGGCTTCGGCGCGCAGCATGCGTTCATTGCGAAACTCGGACGAGAGCACGCGCAGGCTACCGGCAAGCGGGGTGCCGTATTTTTCGGCTTGAATCAGTGTGGTGACTACGCCGCGCAGGTCGGGCAGGTCGACCCGGTTCGACAGGTTCAAAAGCGCCTCGCGTCGGTCCTGCAAAAAACCAAGCTCGATCGCGGCCAGCGAAAACTCTTCCGCCAGTTCGGGTGATGCCTTGCCCAGTTCGCGAGCAACGCGGGTGAGCGCAGCATCCAGCGTCAGGCCCGCCTCGGCGCACACCACCATCAAGTCCAGGGCGTCAGGTAGGCCCTTGCGGATGGCATCCGTGCGCTGCGCCTTTTTGTTGGCGACAAAAATATCGGGAGCCTTGAGCCCGGCAAAGACCATGGCGATGGCAAAGAGCGGGTGAAATTTGGCCATGTTCTGCATGGCACCCAGACCGTAAAACAGCAGCACCGCAACCAGTCCCAGCGTCATCGGCAACACCAGACGCGCGAGTTGATAGACCGCCAGCGCGTCTTTCGACCGGAACCCGGCCTGAACCAGCATATCAGACAGCTTTTTTGTCTGCTCGTTTTGCAGCAGTTTCAACTTGTTGGCCAGGTCGCGCAGCAGGGTCACGCTGTCGAGTTTTTTGACCGGCGAGTTGCGCCGTTGCCGGGTCACAACGCCTGCTTTCAGGGCGTCGCGGCGACTGTTCAGATGTTTCATCCGCGCCTGCATCGGGTCACGGACCAGCGCAGCCTGATAAATGGTCACCAGCACCAGGGCGGCGGCCAAACCCGCACCCAGCGAAATGATATCGATCATGGTCAGGCCCGCCACATCTACCTCCTACACCTCAAATTTGATCATGCGTGACATGATAAAAATCCCCAGCGACATCCAGCTCAGCGCGACAAGAGCAGCCACGATCGCGGTTGGATGGGTAAACAGCGTGCTGCCATAGTCGTAATTCAGCATCAAAATGAAGCCGTACATGATGAACGGCAGGCAGCCGACAATCCACGCGCTGGCCTTGGCCTCGCTCGACAGCGCCGCAACCTTCAATTTCATTTGCTGGCGCTGGCGCAGGATTGTCCCCAAATTCGATAGCGTTTCAGCCAGATTGCCGCCGGTTTCCCGCTGCACGGACAGCGAGATGACAAAAAACTTGATGTCGGGTGTGCCGATGCGGTCGGCCATCGCCCACAGGGCCTCTTCAAGCGGAGTGCCAAGGCGTACCGCGTCGACAACCTGCCTGAATTCCGGCCCGGTGGGGTCCTTCAGTTCATGCGCCACATTGATCAGCACTTCGTTGACCGGCAGGCCGGATTTCAGCCCGCGAACGATCAGGTCAATCGCCTCGGGGAATTGTTTGGTGAAGGTGGCGGTGCGGGTGTTGATCTTCATACCAACCAGAAAATGCGGCACCCCAAAGCCGATAATCACCCCGATAAACAGTGCGAGAATGGGCGTCAGTCCAAGCGCGAGTGCAGCAAGCCCCGCGACCAGAAAGACAGCGCCGCATAACACGGCATAACGCCCCAGCTCCATATCCAGCCCGGCGCGTGCCAGCCGCAGTTTCAACTCGTCCCGGCGCGGGAGGGCCTGCGACAGCGTCGCGGCAAACCCGCTGCCGGTTTCATTTGCCCGAATCGACCGCATGGCGTCTTCGGCCGACTGCGTTTTGCCGCCAAATCGGGTGGCCAGACGGTTCAGGCGGGCGCGCATGCGCTTGGTGCGGGCCCGGTCAGGGCCGATCACCGCGATCAGACCGAAGACGATCAGCACCAACAGGCCCGCCATGGCCGGGACGGCAATCATCAAATTGGCATTTTCCATCACATGGCTCCTGCGTTCATCGCTTCCATCAGGGCGCGGTCGAGGCCAAAATATTCGGCGCGGGATAGAAAATGCGGTCGCACCCCGGTCGAGACCCAGTCGCCGATCAGGCGACCAGCATCGTCTTCGCCGGAAAATTCAAACTTGAACAAATCCTGCGTGGTGATGATTTCCCCCTCCATGCCCACCACTTCGGTGACGTGTGTGGTCCGGCGGCCACCATCGCGCATGCGCTGCACCTGAACGATCAGATCAACAGACGAGCTGACCTGTTCGCGGATGGCGCGCGGGGGCAGGTTGAGCCCCGCCATATTGACCATATTTTCAAGACGGGTCAGCGCCTCGCGCGGGCGGTTGGCGTGGATGGTGCCCATCGAGCCATCATGCCCGGTATTCATCGCCTGCAAGAGGTCGATCGCCTCGCCGCCGCGGATCTCACCCAGGATGATCCGGTCGGGGCGCATACGCAGCGCGTTTTTGACCAGATCACGCATGGTAATCTCACCGCCGCCTTCCAGATTGGCCGGGCGGGTTTCAAGCCGGACCACATGCGGCTGTTGCAGCTGCAATTCGGCGGCGTCCTCGATGGTGACAACGCGTTCGCCCTGATCGATCATGCGGCTGAGGGCATTGAGCATGGTGGTTTTCCCCGAACCCGTACCGCCTGAAATCAGCACATTCAACCGGCAGGCCCCGGCGATTTTCAAGACCTTGGCAAGCGCAGGCGAGATACTTTTAAACTCAAGCATCTTGTCGAGGGTGATTTTGTCTTTTGAGAATTTTCGAATGGAAATCGAACAGCCGTCAATCGCCAGCGGTGGGGCAATCACATTGACCCGGCTGCCGTCGGGCAGGCGAGCGTCGCATATGGGCGAACTTTCATCCACGCGGCGGCCAACGGCGGTAACAATCCGCTGGGCGATGTTCATCAAATGGCGGTTGTCGCGGAAGGTGACGCTGGTCAGCTCGACCTTGCCCTTGCGCTCGACATAGACCTGCTCGGGTCCGTTGACCATGATGTCAGAGATGGTTTCGTCGGCCAGAAGCGGCTCCAGCGGGCCAAGCCCCAGCATGTCATCCAGCAGGATGGACACAAGGTCGCGCTGCTCGCTGCCGTTGAGGTTTAGCTTCTCCTGAACCAGCAGTTCAGAGATCAGTTCCCCCACCTGATCGGTCAACGCCTCGCGCGGCAATTCGGCGGCAGCCCCCACATCGATATGATCCATCAAAAGTGGCTGAATACGCCCCTTGGCGGCGCTCAGCGTTTCTGCCCGGGCGCGGGCCTTTTCATCGGTTGCTGGGGCGGTGCTGAGGGCGTCATTGCCGATCGGCCCAATGGTGCGCACTGCGGCATCCAGAAGGTAAGTGACACCGTCTTTCACCTCGGCCGCATTGGGTGTGATGTCCTGTTCGGCCATCAGGTTGCGCAGTAAGCCCTCGAGCGTCTGGACAACCTCGGCCTGAGTGGCAAGTTGCAGGTCGCGCGCGCGGAAGAGCGATGTCAGCTTGGCTTCAGCCTGCTCGATCACCGCATCAAAGCCGGTGTCAGACGGCGGCGGCGCTGCGGGCGGTGACGGCTGTGCCTGTACCGAACCCCTGCTCGCGTTACTGACCGCGTCACTGGCCGTAGCGGTCGGTGACGGGGCAAGGCGGATAGCACCAGACCGCGCCGATGCAGGTCCACCACCGAATGCGGGGGTGGCCGCACCGCGCCTGCCAAAGCTTGCGGGTCTCATGACCTGTCCTTAAAATTACCCACCGCGCCCAGCATCATTTCCCCAATAGTTTTGCAAACCAGCCGCTGTCGTCCGGTTGCTCTTCCTGGGCGTCAACCGCACGCGCCAGTGTTTTCACCACCTGCGCGATTTTTGAATTGGGCGCGCCGTCAACAACAAGCTTGTTGGCCTGTGCGGCACTCAGAATGACCTTGGGCTCGAAGGGCAGCATCGCGGTGAAGGGCATTTCGACCGAGTTTTCAAAATCTTTTTCGTCCACTTCGCGCCCGCCAAGGCCCAGCATTGCCCCCACCAGATGGATGCTCAGATGCGGTGCGATCGCGCGGGCATGCGCCAATAGGCGAATGGTGTCGCGCGCACTGACAACCGACAGGTCGGCAAGGATGATCAGGTCGCTGGCGTTTTCCAGCAGTTTGGGAAACTGGCTCAACTGATGGCGGGGTAGGTCCACCACCAGATGGCTGAAATTGTCCTTCAGCGTGTTCAACAGCTGTTCCTCGGCGCCGCTGGCGATGTCGCCGACGCTGGCCGGCGGCACTTCCGAGCCGAGGATCGACAGCGTGGGTGTGGGCTTGACCACCGCGCGTTCCAAAAACAGGCCGTCAACCCGGGCCGGATTTTCCAGCGCGTCAACCAGGCCGCGCCCAGGCTCCAGGTCAAATTGCATGGCCGCCGTGCCAAAGACCAGGTCCATATCCAGCAAGGCGGTTTGCCGCCCGGCAGCGGCGAAATGCATCGCCAGATTGACCGCCAGCGTGCTGCTGCCCAAACCCCCGCGCACACCGGTCACAACCACCTGCTGTTTGATCGCCGGGTCATTTTGCGGGCTTTGGGTCGGTTCTGGCTCGGCCAGCAGCGTGGACGCCAGCGCAAGCGACTGCGTCAACGTCTCGGGTGCGACAGGTTTCATCAAATAGTCCTGCACGCCCGCCTGTAGCAGGTCGCGGTAAAGCGCCACATCATTCCATGTGCCAAGGGCCGTAACCAAGGTGCCGGGCTCGCACACCTCGGCCAGCGCCTGCATGTCGGCGCGCGGGTCGGGGCTGCCGGCAAGGTCAACGATCAAAATCTGCGGGCATCCGCCTTTGGCGATGTCGTCAATGGCGGCGTCGATCCCGCCGATATGCACGCTGTCCTGCGCCCAGCCTTGCTCGGCCAGCGCCTGTGTTGCCACTTTGGCAGTGATGTCATCGCCAGCATAAACCGCACAGCTTGGCTGCGCAGCGAGCGGCGTATCAAGAGCAGCAAGTGTCATCGGGTCGCCTCCTCTTGTTACCGGTTGCGAGATGCGCCGCTAAGCTGCGGCAATTCGATGCCCGTGGCCCCGACATCCGAGCTGGTTTCCGCACGCATGCGGCCCCGCAGGATGGCCTGCACGGCGGGTGCGGTTGACCGGGGGCTATCGACACCAGCAACCAGATCGCGCGGGTCGGCCACCATCAGCGCAAGACTTTGGGCATTGGAGCAGCCAAAAAACGCGCTGGTGTTGTTGCGGATACTGTTGCCCAATTCTTCGTCCCACTGCCCGCAGGTTGGGGCGGTCACAACATGGCGCTCAAGATACAGCCGCACGGTCCTCGGCCCCGGTTTGGCGCCAAGCGGGGCGTTGTCGCCCACCGGCAGGGCGCGCACGGCAAACAGTTCGCGCACCATCGCCAGTTCGGAGACGCTGACATTGTCGCCCGGGTCGAGGAAAAACCGGTCGCCGTAGCGTGCCTCAGATTCGACCAAAAAGGCGACAAGGCTTTTCGCGGCGTCGTCCGAAAGCATTGCCTCTCCGGCGCCCGCCAGCGAGATATCATGCGCCATCCGGACAACCTGCACCTGGGCGCGGATGTCGCGGTCGTGGTTGATCGGTGCGGCGATGTCGGTGCTGGAACATGCCCCCAGCACAACAACAGCAGCAAGAGATGTCAGAGCTTTGATCATGGGTCTGTCCTTTCTCAGCGCAGGCGGAAGCCGGCCCGGTTTTTCAGGCTGGGGCCGCTATGCTGGTCACCGCTGGAGATGGTTTGCGGGCCGCGGGGCTCCCAGATCTTGCCGTGCAGGATGCGGCTCAAGTCATCGGTGGCGACAAAATTGTCGGTGGGGACCGCCAGCTGGCGCCCGCCCACGGGGCGGACCAGATACGGGGTGACGACGATCAGCAGCTCGGTCTCGTTGCGCTGAAAATCATCGGAACTAAACAGCGCGCCAAGGATCGGGATATTGCCCAAAAACGGGAACTGCCGCGCCGTTTGGTTCAACTCGTTCTGCAACAGGCCGGCAATGGCAAAGCTTTGCCCGCTGCCCAGTTCAACCGTGGTCTCGGCGCGCCGGGTGACAATGGCCGGGACCGAAATTTCGGCAATGGTGATCGCGCCGACATTGCTGAGGTCGGACACTTCGGGCCGTACGCGCATGCTGATCCGCCCCGAATCGAGGACAACGGGGGTGAATTCAAGCGATACACCAAATTCACGGAACTCGATGCCCAACCCGTCGCGGCTGGGGATCGGGATGGGAAACTCACCGCCTGCCAGAAAATGCGCCGATTCGCCCGACAATGCGGTCAAATTGGGCTCGGCCAGCAATGTGATGAAGCCATTTTCATCCAGCGCATCGATAGCATAGTTGATGTCGGTCGTGCCGGTTTGCAGCGCGCCGGCAATGGCAAAGCCGGTGGGCGAGGTTTCAAACAGACGGAAAATCTGGTCGGGGATGCCCTCGATCTGACCGAGATTGGCGACATCGCGGCCCTGCAGCGGGCCGATGGTGAAATCGGTGCCGCCAAAGCCTTCAAAATTGAAGCCAAATTCCTTGGTAATCTGCCGCGACACTTCGGCGATCCGGACGCGCAGATTGACCTGCGTCGGCTGCATCACCGCCAGGCGGTTGACGATTTCCGACTGCGGAAACAGCGTGGTTGCCAGATATTCTGCGGTGGCCGCTTCGTCGGGCGACTGCACTGCGCCTTGCAGTAGCAGCATGCCGCCTAGGCTCGACGCCTTGATGCGCGCATCCGGCAGTACTTCCGTCAGCGTGGAGCGCAGCTGCGACAGGTTTTGGCTGACCCGCACGCTGGTTGAAAAAATCGTCTGGTCGCGCTCATCAATGGCATAAAAGCTTGTCTCGCCCTCGCCGCGGCCAAAGACATAGACAAGGCGCGGCGATTTGACCTGAACGTCGGCCACCTCGGGGTTGGCGATAAAGACCTCTGACGCCGGGCGTTCAAGCCGGATGAGTGTGCCCTTGTTGACCGAGATTTCGAGCGTGTCCTGCTCGGCGCTGACAATCGCTGCACCCTCAGTGTAAGCAGGGGCAGGATAGGCAGGGTTAGTGTGGGCGGCGCACAAGGCAAGGCCAGCCCACAGGGCAAAAGTGCGGGTCATTGGCCGTCTCCTTCGTCAAGCGGGATATCGGTAACGGTGTTGCCGCGCCGCACCCGCACCAGATTCTCTGCCTTGGGGCGCTCGTCCGGGCGGGTGATGAATTTCGACACATCCGAATCGAAGGTATAGGTGTCGGTGCGGTCGACCGGGAATTGCTCGATCGAGCCCGCCTGCGCCGTCAACCCGCGCAGGCTAAGCGACAATTGGCCCACCCGCTCCAGCAGTGCGATTTTCTCGGCCATGCGGGGGGTGACCTCAAGCGTGGCGGTGCGGCGCACCGCAACCTCGCGTTCGGCCGATTCGGTGCGTTGATCCACCGCCAGCACGCGTACATTCTGCAAAATCGTTTCCGACAGGGTGTTGTTGGTGCCGTCCTGCTGTTCCACCGCGTGGGTGAGGATCACGTCCACGCGGTCACCGGGGAACAGAAACCCACCGACGCTCGACACCGGGGTCAAATTCACTGTCACCGCGCGCATGCCGGGGGCCAGCACCGCGGCCAGAAAGCCGCGCTCGCCTTGTTTGACCAGCGCTGACCGGGTAATCGGCTCGCCCGCCGTGATGGTGGCGCGCACCACACTGCCGTCATAGAGGTCTGGGCTTTCGCCCGTTTTCACATACGCCGCGTGCAGGGCGGTGTCGGGCCATTCGCGGGCTTCGGTGTCCTCTGCCGATAACAGCGTGCCAACGGGCAGGTCGCGGCTTGCCACCAGGATTTTGACCGCCGGGGCGGCGCGCTCAACCGGTTCGGCGGGTCCGCTGTGCTGCGCGGAGGACAGAAAACTGCGCGTTGCCATAACAACGCCCAGCGAAATCGCACCCGCTACCAGCATCATCACTATCAGTCTTGGGTTCATATGACCCTCCCATCTGTGCGCGGATGGTGATCCGCGCCTTCAAAAGCCGTGTCAGGCGGCCAGCGCCACCCACGGCCCGGCGCAGAGCGGAAGCCCTGCCATGCCGATCGCAATGCCGTAGGGCACGCGCTGGTCTTTCAGCGCGCCCATGCGGCAGCCGATTATGACGGCGAGCGCCAAAAGCCCGCCCGTTAGTCCCATGATGATCAAAACGGCCAAAATGGCCTCGGCCCCGGCAAACAGCGCCAGCGCCGAGAGTAATTTCACGTCGCCGCCACCCAGCGCGCCGCGCGCAAACAGCATCGCCGTTACGGCAAATACCACAGCGGCGGTGAGCGCCGGGCTGAGGAGCGCCGCCCACAGACCCGCGCCCGCAATCAGGCGCGCGGCGGTCAACACGCCCCAGATGCCTACAAGCGCAGTGGGAAGAACGTTAGGGATGCGCCGTTCGCGCAAATCCGTCAGGCCCGACAGGACAAGAATGCCCGCAACCGGCAAGGCGGCGATGGCTTCCATCCATATCTGCGTGTGTGTGGTCATGTTCCGTGGTCCGATCCGGCGATCAAAGAGGCTGAAACTTATGGGGGGCCACCGATCAATGTGTCGGCAGCCCCCGCATATGGAGCGAAGAGCTCCCTAGCCCATTTGGGCGAGACCCTTTAAGTCGTCGGCGTCGCCGTGGTCACCTGACCCGAAAGGCCTGTAAACAGCGCGGCGAGGTCGGTTCCGAACTGGCCGAGGGCGATGATCAGCGCCACAGCGACGAGAGCCGCAATCAGGCCGTATTCGATGGCGGTTGCACCGTCATCATTTTTGCGAAGCTTGGTCAGAAATTTAGTCATGGTTTGTCTCCAGCTGCCAAGTTGAGATGCAGTTAGGTATCATCGATTAATATGAATGAAAAGTAAAAAAATGCAGAAATATCAATTATTTAGAAGATTTATTTGAATTAAAATTTAAATAATTAAGTATTCAATTTGGATAAAATTTAAATCAATCAGTCTATATTTTGAAGACTTCCAAGACGAGGGCGAAAATACGATGTTTTTACAATGACTTGCTGATCAATCACATCAAAGGTCAGCGGTTCGTAATTGTAGAAAAATTCCGCCATGATGATGGTTTCATTATCAAGGATGCTCAGCCCGGCGGGCAGCGAGATCGTCTGCCCCTCGGCGCCCACCTGGCTTGCGGCACTGAAACTGCCGCCGCCGGCGCGCTGCCAGACGATTCGCGGGTCTTCATTTTCGGCCTTTGAGATGGCTGAGACGATGATTCGGCTGGTATCGCCCACAGGAAGCGGGTCCATGATCGAGGGGATGGCTTCAAAGATATCGAGAAGCGTGGCTTCGCTCAGTTCGTCATCGCGGGTGGCAAGGTCGGCCACCGCCACGGCGGCGTGCTGCGCCTTGAGGTTTAGCAACAGATAATTGCCCAATTCGACCGTGCCTGCCAGTAGACCCAGAAACATCGGCGCAGCCAGCGCCAATTCGGTCACCGCAGAGCCGCGCTCGCAGCGTTTCAGCCGGGCGAGGAGGCGCTTAAAACGGCTCATTGCGCACCGCCACGGTTGCCGTGACCGGAAAAATGGTTGTGGCCCAGTCAAACAGGCCGCTGAGGCTCGGCGCGTTGTAGCGTACCTGATACAGCACAATATCCCCCGGCCCGCCGAGGCCCGCGACTGACAAGTCATCGTCCCAGTTGCCATTGCCGTTGACGTCGGTAAAGGCCTCGCCCGCTTCCCATGTGCCCGAGCCATTGCTGTCGACAAAGGGTTCGGTTTCGCCGATATCGGCAAATTGCTCGAACACCTGCGTGGTGATCTCGAGGTCCTCCTCGGGGATGCGCCCGGCGGTTTCTTCCAAGATGATGGCGCGCACCTGATCGGCGCGCGGGGTGGCGCTGCCGTCGCTGCCGGTGATGCCAAAGCGGCTGGCCCGCAGCACGGCATTTTCCAGGCTGCCCGCCAGAATATAAAAATTGCCCAATTCCAGCACCCCGAGAAACAGCGACAGAAACAGCGGCACGGTCAGGGCGAATTCGGTCGTCAGATTGCCGTCATCATTGCGGCGCAGCGATGCAGTTGCGGCGCGCATCACCCGGACAGCCTCAAATTGCTGAGCTGGCGGCCAATGGTGTCGAACGCATCGTCGAGGTCCGACCCCGACGGCGCGTGGAAATAAAAGCTCGAATTGGTGGCGCAGCCCCGGTACAGCGCCTGCGTCGTGGCATTGGGGGTGGAGCCAAAGGTGATCGAATAAATGATGATCCCCTGGTCCTTCATGCGATTACACAGCGTGGCAAAGCGGCTGTTGATTTCGGCAAGCGCATTGGCGTTTGACCCGGCAAAATCATTGGCGCGGCCATAGCCCGTATGGTCCGAGCCCGCAGGACCGCCGCCTTCAAAGTCGAAAAACTGGTTTTGCCCGTCGGTCAGTACCACCACGACCTTGTCCATAATCTCGTCGCCGTAATCGACCGGGTTGGCCGCTGGGGTCGCCCCGCCATACAGCCCGCGCCAGCGCGGCGACAGCAGCCGCCACCCCCAGGCCATGCCAATGGCGCTGGCGGTGCCGCCGCGCCGCCACGGCTGCAGCGACTGAATTTTGGTGGTGACAGTTGTGCGCTCGGCCACTAGCGGCAAAATCGGCGACGGGCAGCCGATATTGGGCCCCGTGCCCGAATTGGGGTAGCCTGGGTCTTCGTCGATATCATAGGTCCACTCACCCGGGCCGTCGCCGTCGCGCCAGTCATTGTCGCTGGCGTCGGGATATTGATAGGGCGCAAAGGGGGCGATGCCTGGTGGGTCATCGGTGGTGTCGCGGCCGCCCGTGCGGGCGTTAACGCAGCCGTCCCAGCCAAGCGTCTCGGGCCCGTAATTGAAAAATTCGTCATTGTCGTCGTCAAGCGCGATGAAATCCCGCCCGGCGTCCGACAGCCATGCGTCACGGTCGGGGCTGATATTGACGGTGGTGGTATAGGGCACCACACCCACAAACAGGTTGGGGTTGGTTTCCTCGTCGCCGTAGACGATGTTGATCATGTTGGTGGCGGCTGAGCGCAGGTCAATGATGCGCTGTCCGGCCATCGACCCGGTAACGTCGGCGACCAGCACCAGCTCCATCCCGCGGGTTTCGCGGGTCACCTCGGTGTTGGCGCTGATGGAAAACTCATCAAAGCCGAAAAGCCGCATGAAGGTTGGCTCCACCGTGGCGGTGGCGGTCAGCGTGATCAGCCGGTTTTCGTTGCTGATGGCGACCTGTAATTCCCCCGCGCTGGCAACATCACCGGCGGCGAGAAAATTGGCATCGAAAAATTTTTGCGCGTCGGTCTGCAAATTGTCGAGGTCGGCGGCATTGCCGGCGGCCAGTCCGGCGGCGTCAAGCGAGCGCTGCAGGACATCCTGCACATAATAAATCCGCGCCCCGTCCACCGCGACGCCGGTTGTGCCCAACAGCATGGTGATCGAGCCTGCAATGGTGGGCAGCATGCTGCCACGCTGGTCGACCCACAGCGCACATAGCGACGCGCGCCACTGGCGCAAGGGGGTCAGATATGCCGTCAATCTTCGCATTGCTTATCACTCACAATCCGAGCAAGGTGTCGCCAACGCGGTTGTCGCGTGGGCGGCGTGTAAGGTGCTGCAAGCTGGCGGCTGGGCTCAAGTTTCGGAAAAAATGCAGATAAAATTTTATTTGCTACGGAGGTGAAACAATGCCGCATCAGGCGCTGACAACACTCATGCAAGCGGCAAAGGCCAACCGCTTGACCGCGCCAAAGGACGGCGAGTTTTCAACCTTTGCCGCCCGTGACGGTGTGCCCATTCGCTATGGGGTGTTTGGGCTCAGCGCGGCGCGCGAAGCGGGGCGCGGCACGGTGATGTTTGTGCCGGGGCGCAGCGAATTTGCCGAAAAATTTTTTGAGGATATGCACATCTTTGTCGGCCTTGGATTCGCCGCCGGTGCCATGGATTTGCGCGGGCAGGGTCTGTCATACCGCGAGGTCGAAGACCGCGACAAACATGTGGTCTCCTCCTTCGATGATTATGTCGGCGACCTTGACCAGCTGATTACCGAACTTGAGGCCGCCGGTGCACCGCGACCCTATATCTTGATGGGCCATTCGGCGGGTAGCCATGCCATCTTCCGATTTTTGCATGCGCACCCCGGGCGGGTTGAGCGCGCCATCACCGTGGCGCCGATGATCGACATCAACAGCGGCAATGTGCCGCGCTGGATCACCAACCGGTTGCCCAAACTGATGCGGCTTTTGGCACGCGGGCACCGCTATGTCCCGGGGCATGGCCCATATACCGCCGAGCCGGTTGGCTGGCAAAACAAGCTGACCCACGACACGGAGCGCTGGCAGGACGAACATCATCTGATCGCCGAAAACCCCGATCTGCGTTGCGGCGGGGCGACCTTCACTTGGATTGCGGCGGCGCTTGGGTCGATCGCGCGGCTGCGCGCCCCCGGCTTTGCCGAGGCGATCAAAACCCCTGTGCTGATGCTGCAGGCGGGCGACGAACAGATCGTTGATAATGCCGCCAGCAGCGCCTTTGCCGCGCGCCTAACCAACTGCCGGTTGGAGGTGATCGACGGCGCCGCGCACGAAATTTTAAAGGAAACTGACGCGCGCCGCGCCGAGCTGTGGGCACATATATGCGACTGGCTGAGCTTAAGCGCTGAGTAAATCGATAGCCTCGTCCAATAGCGCAGGGTTGCCAAGCGCGAGGATCTGGTCTTCGCCCGATGCCGGGTGTCCGGACCAGTCGGTTGCGCTGCCGCCCGCGCCGCGTACCACCGGGATCAGCGCCAGCATGTCGTGCGTTTTCAGGCCCGATTCGATCACCAGGTCAATATGCCCCGACGCCAGAACGGCATAGGCATAACAGTCAAAGCCGTAGCGCACCAAGCGGCAGGTTTCGGCCAGCCGGTCATAGCGGGGGCGTTCACCCGCCTGAAACAGCGCGGGGTCGGTGGTCATCGCAATCGCACCGGAGAGGCTGTCCAGCGGCCGGGTTTGCACCGGTTTGCCGTTGAGCGTGGTGCCGTCGGGCGCGCCGATATAGCGCTCGCCCAGATAGGGTTGGTCGATCATGCCCAAGATGGGGTCGTCTTCGTAAAGAAGCGCGACCAAGGTGCCCCAGCTTGGCAGACCGGCGATGTAGGCACGGGTACCGTCGATCGGGTCCAGCGACCAGCGAAACGGTCCGTTTGCGGGCTTTTGGGCAAATTCTTCGCCGTCAATGCCGTGGTCGGGGAAATGCTCTTCGATCAGGGCGCGAATGGCGCGCTCGGCATTGCGGTCCGCAACGGTGACCGGGTCAAAGCCGGCGTCAAGCTTGTTGTCGATATCGGGCTGTTGGCGAAAATATTTCAGGCTTTCTTTTGCTGCGGCATCGCCGAGTACCGGCAGGAACGCGCGCAGGTCATCCAACAGTCCAGAATCAATGGGCATATGGGGCTGGCCTTTCATCAAAGTCTTGCGTGACACAGGCTATAAACCACATAACAGAGCGCGAATAGCCGCGTTGGAGGGTTTTATTTCGTGATGGTCGATTTTTTGATTGTGGGCGGCGGAATCGCCGGGGCCGGGCTCGCCTATTTTTTGGCGCCTTACGGCCAGACCATGCTTTTGGAAAAAGAAGATCAGCTTGCCTATCATACCACGGGTCGCAGTGCCGCATTTTACGCGGAAACTTACGGTGGGCCTGCGGTGCAGCCACTGACCACCGCGTCAAAGGCGTTTTTGCGCGCACCCGACGCGCGCTATTTCGACCATCCCATACTGACCGACCGCGGTGCCGTGCATGTGTTCACACCCGCGCAAGAGGCCCAGGCACGCACAACATTTCAGGCCTTGCACGCGGCCTTACCGTCGGTCCGGTGGCTCGACGCGGACGCGCTCAGAGCCCGCGTGCCCTATATCGGGGCGCAGTTTTCTGGCGGTATCGATGATCCCGAATGCGGCGATTTGGACGTGGCGGCGCTGCATCAGGGCTTTGTGCGCGGCTGCCGGGCCCAAGGCGGGGTGATCGAACGCGGCTGCGCGTTTCGTTCGGCAGAGCGGCGCGGCGGTCGGTGGCATGTGATCACAGAAACGGGGCAGATTGAGGCGAAAGTCATCATCAATGCCGCAGGGGCATGGGCTGATATGGTGGCAGAATCTAGCGGTGTGCCGGGTCTGAATATTCAGCCCTATCGCCGCACGCTGGCGACCTGCGCAAAAGTACAGGGGTTAGAGGCAGACCCGCACGGGCCTGTTGTGCTGGACGTTGAGGAGGCGTTTTATTTCAAGCCCGAGGGCGACGGCTTTTTGATGAGCCCGGCCGATCAGACCAAAGACACGCCGCGCGACGCGCATGCCGACGATCTTGATGTGGCTTATGCGGTAGACGCCTTTGAAAAGGCAACAGGCCGCCGCGTTGACCGGGTGACAGCCAGCTGGGCGGGGCTGCGCAGTTTTGCCCCCGACCGACAGCCGGTCATCGGTTTTGACGTGCATGTGCCGGGGTTTTTCTGGTCCGCAGGCCAGGGCGGATGGGGCATCCAGACCGCACCCGCCTGGTCAGCGCTTGCGGCATCTCTTGTCACCGGACGGCCCCCAGTTGAGGGCGATATTGATCTCGGTGGCATTGACGCGCAGGCGTTCAGTCCGGCACGGTTCAATAGCGGCGGCTGAGTTCGCGCCTAAGCTCGTCATTGCGGTATTGGCTGAGCGCGTACACCGCCCAGATCGCGGCAATCGGCCAGCCGATCAGCGTTGCCCACAGTAGCAAACACATCAACCCTTGTATGGGGCGGCTGATCGTGAAAAACACCAAAGGCGGAAGAAAAATAGCAATCAGCAAACGCATGCTGGTCTCCTTAGGGTTTTCGGACCGATTATATCGTATTGATATAAATATTGGATGACCTCGGCGATGCGTCAAGGGAGTATGATGCAAAAAACCGCTTCGCTTTGGGTGCTGACACTGGCCGAAGTTGCCGGTATGAGCCTGTGGTTCACCTCGAGCGCTGTGTTGGGCAGTTTGAGCGCAGAAACGGGCATTGGAGCCGCAGCGCAGGCGGCACTGGCCAGTGCCGTGCAGGCGGGCTTTGTTTTGGGGGCATTGGTCATTGCTTTCACTGGGCTGGCTGACCGTTTTGACGCGCGGCGTGTGTTTGCGGTGTCGGCGATTATCGCTGCGGCGGCAACCGCGAGCCTGCTGCTGTTGCCTGGGGGTCAGTGGTCTGGTCTGACAATCCTTTGTGCAGTGATAAGCCGCGGCGTTGCAGGCGCGGCGCTGGCGGGTGTTTATCCCGTTGGCATGCGCCTGGCGGCGGCATGGGGGGTAAAGGACCGTGGGTTTTTGGTCGGTCTGCTTGTTGGGGCCTTAACGCTTGGCTCAGCCTTGCCGCATTTGGTCGCGCTTGGCGGGGGCAGTGATTGGCGCTTTACCGTAATGGTCACAAGTCTGGTTGCGGCACTCGGGGGCGGCGCTGTTCTTTCAACCGGGCTGGGCCCGCATTTTGGCCGCCTTGGCCGCTTTCACCCACGTGCGCTGTCGGTTGTATGGCGGGACAGCCGTCTCAGGCGTGCTTATCTCGGATATTTTGGCCATATGTGGGAGCTGTATGCCATGTGGGCGTGGCTTGGTGTGGCCTTGGCCGCGGGCTTTGCGCAGCAGATGGCGCAAACAGAAGCCGCGCATATCGCCGGGGTGACGGTGTTTGTTGCCATTACAGCGGGCGGTGCCGCCTGTTTGATTGGCGGGCGGATTGCGGACCGCTACGGCAAGGCCGAGGTGACAATCGCCGCCATGGGGCTGAGTGCGACAATGGCGCTGGCGACGGCAACAGCGCTCGCCTTATCTGCGCCGGTCAGCGTAACGGTTGTGTGCGCAGTCATATGGGGCTTTGCGGTGATTCCAGATTCGCCGCAATTTTCCGCGATTGTTGCAGATGTTGCCCCGCCCGAGCTGACCGGCAGCCTGCTGACGCTTCAAACCGCGCTTGGGTTTTTGCTGACGGCGCTAACGGTGCAGGCAAGTCCAACGGTTGCCGCCGCAATTGGCTGGCCCGCAACCCTGGCCCTGTTGGCGGTTGGTCCGATTTTAGGCGTGTTCGCCATGCTCCAGCTGCGACTGGACCTGCGTGCGTAATTTTTCGGGGAAAAAGTCGGTTAACCCCAGTAGCCCGTCGTCGACGACAAATTTTTCGCCGTCTGGGCGTTTTTTCAGCGCCGACAGAAACAGGCGCGTCACTTCATCCCAGCTATAGAGCTGGGCGAAATTGGCGCAGTCACGGCGGTTGAGCGTCAGCGCCGTGCGGATTGCGGTGTCTAGGTCATCGTCAAGCGCGGCGATTTGGGTGTTCCAATTGGGGAACGGGCCACGGCCATCTTGCCCCAAAACATCAACTGGCCCCTGAACAGGATAGGCGGCCACCGGCGTGCCGCTGGCCAGTGCCTCGATCATCACAAGCCCAAAGGTATCGGTTTTGGACGGGAAGACAAATACATCGGCGGCAGCATAAGCGCGCGCCAGATCTTCGCCGTACAGCGCCCCCAAAAACCGCGCCTTAGGGTACCGGGCGGCCAAATCCTCGCGCGCGGGGCCGTCGCCAACCACCACCTTGGTGCCGGGCGTGTCGGCATTCAAAAAGGCCTCCAGGTTTTTTTCAACCGCGACCCGGCCGACGCACAATTGGATCGGTCCTTCAAAATCCAGACTGGCATTGGGGCGCGGGTAAAACAGTTCGGTGTCGACGCCGCGTGTCCAAGGGACGATTCGGTTGAAGCCCTTATCTTCCAATAGGTCGCGTACGCTTCGAGTGGCGACCAAAACACCGCTGGAGGCGGCGTGAAATCGCTTGAAAATCGGGTAAAACCAGTCGGCGGGTAGGTGGCTGCGCGCCGACATATATTCCGGAAAGGCCGTGTGATAGGCGGTGGTAAAGGGGTGCCCGATCCGAATACAGAAATTGCGCGCCGCCCAGCCCAGTGGCCCTTCGGTCGCGATGTGAATCGCGTCGGGCTGAAAGCGCTTTAAAATCCGTGCCAGCCGAAACGGCACATTCAGCGCCAGCTGTATTTCCGGATAGGTCGGCATGGGCATGGTTTTGAACATTTTGGGCGACAAAACCAAAACCCTGAGCCCGCGCTTGCGCAGTTCGCGCTTCAAGGTATCAAGCGTACGCACAACGCCGTTAACCTGCGGGTGCCAAGCATCTGTGACAATGCAGATCCGCTTTAATTCGGTGTCGTAATCCGGCAGGGCCGGTACAGGCTTCCTGTACATAGTGAACCGCATTATTCGGCCGCCGCAGGGGTTGCGTCAACAGGTTGCGCTTTCTTTTTCCGGGCCTTTTTCGCCGAAGACTTGGCCCATGCAGCCTGCTCGCGGGCGGCGACTTCATCGGCATAATATATGATTTCCCACGCGCCGTCATCATGTTCAACCAGAGCTGTGCAGCTTTCCACCCAGTCGCCGTCATTGAAATATTCAATATCTTCGATCATGCGGCGTTCGGCATGGTGGATGTGGCCGCAAATGACGCCCTGCACGCCGCGGCGGCGGGCCTCCTGCGCGACCGCCGTTTCAAACCGACCGATATATTCAACCGCATTTTTCACCCGCTGTTTCAGATAGGCCGACAGCGACCAATAGCTGAAGCCAAGCTTGCGGCGGAACCAGTTAAAGACCGTATTGATTTTGAGAAGGGTGACATACGCCCAGTCGCCAATCATCGCGAGCCACTTGGCGTTCAGGACCACGCCGTCAAATATGTCGCCGTGCAGCACCCAGTATTTTTTGCCGTTGGCGGCCTGGTAAATGGTGTCCATCACCATCGAGACCCCAGCCATATTATTGCCGACGAAATCGCGAAAGCCTTCGTCGTGATTGCCGGGGATGTAGACAACTTTGGTGCCGCTTTTGGCGATTTTCAAAACCTTGCGAATCACGTCATTATGCGTGGTGTCCCAATACCAGGATTTTTTCAGCCGCCATCCATCAACGATATCGCCGACCAAAAACAGTGTGTCGCATTTGATTTCGCGCAGAAATTGCAGCAGCAGGTCTGCCCGCGCGGCGCGGGTACCCAAATGCGTGTCGGAAATAAATACGGCGCGGTATCGGCGCTTTTTACGGTCGGGCTCGTCGCCCGTTGGGACGCCATCA
Source organism: Kordiimonadaceae bacterium (assembly GCA_030148905.1). GTDB lineage: Bacteria > Pseudomonadota > Alphaproteobacteria > Sphingomonadales > Kordiimonadaceae > JASBSO01. The sequence goes on from JASBSO010000208.1 coordinate 50,464, forward strand.
CCCTTGCCGGGTATGAAAAGCGACGGATCGGTCAGCGGATTGGGAGACATTGCACCTTCGACCATATCTTACCTGCCTTTACACAAAAGGACCGCAAAGCAGATGCTTTCTGGCCCTTGATCGGGTTGTCGTCCCACGCGGTTTGGGCCCTGCCGCACCCTGCCAGCCTATAGCATAGACCAGCTGAGGCGTCTGCGGCGAATCTCATTTGCCCTTGGATGCGTTTTGACGCTGCGCCGTGACAGCGCGGTGAATCTGGCGTGACAGATTTATGAAGGGTGATCATCACCGCGCGCCATCGGCATAATAAAATTTCAGTCTCACGCAAGATAACCCAAATGTGAGGGAGTGTTAGTGGCAAGCTGGGCCAGATCGCGGCACAGTCTGGGTGTGACGAAAGTTACAGCGTGCTTCTTTTGAAGTGCGTTTCCTCCCTGAGCCTGGGCCACGTTCTTGAACGTGGCTCTTTTTTTGGGCTTCGGGCAAAGGCGCATGGGTGGTTTATTCCGCCGCAATGGTTTCGGCTGAATTTGCCCCGCCAAGGCCAAGGCGCGGCAGTTTTTCAACAAACCCAAGCATCATGTCGTGCAGTTGGTCTTGCAGTCGGGCAAATCCGGCATGTTTGGCAAAACTGCGCTCGTGCATATATAGGCTGCGGCAAATTTCCAGCTGCACCACATGTACATGGGCATTCGGACGCCCATAAAATTCGGTAATAAAGCCACCGGCATAGGGCACATTGCGCCGCACGCGCAGGCGCTGGCGGATCAAAAGCGATTCGAGCGCCGATGGCACCCGCCGGTCTGCAGCGCGCCCCCAATTGTCGCCGAGCACGATATCGGCTGCGCGCTGGGTGTCGTCCAGGCCGCCGGTCATCGCCGCAGACGGCATGCTGTGGCCGTCGATCAAAACGGCATAGCCAAAGATGTCTTTCAGGCGTGCGATCATCGTTTGAACGGCGCCGTGATACGGATGATAGACGCGGTCAAGCCGGTGGTTGATCTCATCCGCCGGCAGCGGGCCGGAATAGAGGGTCATGCCGCGCGCCACCAGTTTGGGGATAACCCCAAGGCCCGCGGAAACGCGCCGACTTTGCGCAACAGGCAGGCCCGGTGGCAGGCCGTCATACATCGTGGGGTCCAGCTCGTCCGGGCGGCGGTTCAGGTCGACATAGGCGCGGGCATGGCTGGCGATCAGCACCGGCAGGCCAAGCGCGGCGGACGGGGTCAGCAGGTCATCCACCCAGCAGTCTTCTGACAGGCGCAAGGCGCGCGGTTCTAACGTGGTTTGGGCCAGAAATTCGGGCGGGTAAAACCGTCCGCTATGCGGCATCATCAGCAAGATAGGTGCGGTTACCTGCTCGGGTTCAAACAGGAAAAAGGGCGGGGGGCAGTCCCGCGCTGTATACCGCTCTGGCTGGTGGATATTGCGCATGCCGCAAGCTTAGCGGTGATTGCGCGCGGCGGCCTAGCATTTTTTGTCCGCACCCGCGAAAAACGCGCTCCAGCGCGGCAAAGTGCGACTTCCCCCTTGCGCTTTTAGCCGGGCTTCGCTAAAACCCGCGCTCGCCGCAGATGTTGCGGCGTCTCTATGGTGCGGACGCGTAGCTCAGTGGTAGAGCACTGTGTTGACATCGCAGGGGTCGGCAGTTCAATCCTGCCCGCGTCCACCATTTTCTCTTAAGCCGTTGATTTCAAAATTCGCTGTGTTGAGGCGGGAAATCGCACCAGCGTATCGCCAGTGCGCATCGGACGCGGGCTGAGGGTGCCGCCGCAATTGGGGCATATACCGCCGGCGGCGTCGATACAGGGCACGCAAAAGGTACATTCAAAGCTGCAGATCAGCGCGCCGGGTTCATCCGCCGGCAGGTCTGTGTCGCACAGTTCGCAGTTGGGGCGCATCTCAAGCATTGCCGGTGTTCCTTGCGATGCCGATTTTCAGGGCGTCTTCATAGGCTTGCAGTCCGTCGCCCGAGAGATGCTGCCGGGCGTGGGTGTTCAGCTTGTCAAGCGCAGCGCTTTGGTTGAGCGCCATATAAATTTGCGCCAGATGGACCAAAAGCGGCGCACTCGCAGGGGCAAGCGCGATGCCCTTGGCGCAGGTGTCGATGGCGTCCCGCGCCCGATTTTCCTGCACCATCAGCTGGCTGGCCAAGAGATAGGCCTCGGCAGAATTCAGTGTTTCCAGCGCCGGTTCCAGCGCCGCCAGTGCAGGGCCGTAGCGTTTGTCGTTCAGGTGCAGCTGGCACAGCATGGTGCGCGGTTCCGGATTGTCGGGATAAGCGGCGATGGCGGCTTCTAAAATATTGCGCGCAGCGTCGGTTTCTCCTCCCGCTGCGGCGGCTTGGGCTTCAGCTTTCCATGTCTGTGTGCTGGTCATGTGCCTGATATCTCCCCCGAGGTTGTCAACATATAGACGATTCTGGTCTATCGCGCACGAAATATTGCGATTTTCCCCGAAGGCATATGCGCCTGCCATTTCCATAAAGAGCAGCAATCGGTTTTCGCTGTAATTGTGGCAGTGGTCTCATTGTGACCAAAATTCGCATTCGAAGAGAATTGCAGCAACTTTAAGGAGGATTGCGGCGCGGCGAAGTTCATGGGCGAGCAGAAGTTCATGGGCGAGCATATGACAGGGGGATGCATGTGGAATGTTGGCAAGGGTGCATCTTTATAGGAAGTTGCGGGTCATTTTTGCGCCGGGGTCAATGTGCCCAATCCGTGCACGCGGGGGAAGTCGGTGGATGACCCATATGACAAGCGGTTGGGGCTTCCCGGCACTGGAGGGGCAGGCGGCGCGGTGCCCACGCTGCTGCATCCTGAGGCCCAGGCAGCAAGCGGATATCAGCGGCCCACGCTTATGCAGGCATGCGCCGATGATGTACCCATAAAACACCCGCAAAAATGTTATCAATGCCTACGGTTTCTGTCGCGCCGTTTTCCGTGCCCGGCGTTGGCGCGCTCTGGTCTGGGTCGCCCAGATCAAAACGGTAGCTCTGATAGCGCGGATTAGGCTCTGCCGGGACCGCAACCAGCCACAGGGCACCGTCCGCCGTGCGGTGCAAGCGCCGCAGCACAACGGTCTCGTCGCGCCGCGCCATCAAAAGTGCCCCCGGAACCAGCGGGAAATGATGCAGCCGTGGGTCTGCGCCTATCACCAAACTGCCTTCGGGGACCTCGGTCGCCATGGACTCGTCGCCCATCAGATAACAGTACAAGCCCTCATTTGTGGCCGCGTCGGGCGGTAAGGGAACGCTGGAAAAGGAAAGTGTATCGGCAGGGGCAATGTCGCCGGTGCCTGTTATGGCGCCCAAAACCGGCAGCCGGTCGTCACGGTTGTCGCCGTCGTCGGGGATAGACTGGCCCGCCTCAAGGCTTTTCAAAAGCCGTGTCGGGGACATGGCAAGCATGTTGGCGAGCGGTAAAATCTCATCCGATTGCACCTCGCGCATGCCTTTAATGACATCGGTGACGCGCGGCGGCGAAATGCTGAGCCGCTGTGCTGCATCTTTCAACTTCAAACCGCGCGCCTTCAGCGCCGTTTTGAGCCAAGCTTGTTCTCTCATGTCTTCATTATTCCGGAAACCAACAGGCTTGTCATTTACGAAAAGAGAAAATTTAAGTCTTGTCAATAAACATTCGATAAACGTAATATATTTTCTTGCAATCAAGGAGGCGATATCGATGAATGACGACAGTATAACGATGGCTTTGGATCAGGCTTGTAAGGATTTTGCGCGGTTGCTACAGCGCCGTACCCCAAGTGCAGACGATAGCCTCAATGCACAGATGACGCATTTTCTGGAGACCCGGCTGGTGGATGCCGCCTGGACCCTCCGCAGGCTGCCGGACCGGGAGAAAGGGTTTTTATATCAGCGCCAAACTCTATGGCCAGATATGCGCCAGACTGACGGTCAACCGATTGATTTATCAATAGATACCGTCTTCGCGCGAAAGCAGGTCCGGCCCAGCCCGCGGCAGATTGATGCGATGATCCCCACCATGGACTTGCTGCGCTTACTGCCCGACATAAAAGACCGCAATGTTGTGTTTTGGGGCGCATGGCACCAGGACGGCGAAGTCCAAGCGCGCATCCCATGGGCCAAGGTGCGGCGCAGCCTGGGCAGCGACCTGTCGCGTTGGACAATGAAACGCCGATATCAGAGCGCGTTGGACTGGCTGGCCCGCCTTGTTGTGCAGCGGAATCAAAAAAATTACAAAAAAAGTAAAAAAATGATTGCACCCTAAAGACCAATTTGGTACAAGTTTCTTGTCATCGTGAACATCTGTACCCGCCGCATTGCACGGCGGGTTTTTTTGACCGGGCATGCAGCAGGTCGCCTTTTTGGGTGGGAGATCGGCAGTATGGCTGACGACACATCGCGCGTTGACGGCGCGGATATTTGGTCTTCTGATCGCCCACACACCGATAAGCGTATTGCCCGGTTTCTGGCCGCACTTGACGAAGGCCTGTCGGTTGCCAGTGCGGCCAAGACTGCAGGTATCAACCGGTCTTGGCTGTATCGGTTGCGTGCCCGCGACGCGACGTTTGATGCGGCCTGGCATGATGCGTGCGAGGCTGGAACCGACCGGCTGGAAGACGAAGCCCGCCGCCGCGCGGTTGAGGGCGTGGAAAAGCCAGTGTTTCGTGGCGGCGAGATTGTTGGGCATGTGCGCGATTATTCCGACGCCATGCTGATCTTTTTGCTCAAGGCCCGCCGCCCGGAAATCTTTGCTCCAGCCGCAAAGCAGAGCGCGACCACCGCACAAAGTGACGACGGTGCCAACACCACAAACGCCACAAACGCACAGGAAACCCTTTACCGTAAATTTGCTCAGATCCTTACCGAAGCGTCTGATCCGGAAGTTTCTGGGGACACTGAACAAGGCTGAGTCCGAAGCCCTTCTTTATGATTGGGCGTTCTGGGCACGGCCCACACAGCATCCGCCGCCCGGCAATTGGACGCACTGGCTTATTTTGGCCGGGCGCGGCTTTGGTAAAACCCGCACCGGTGCAGAGTGGGTCCGGGCGCGGGTAGAGGCAGGCCAAGCCCGGCACATCGCCCTGATCGCCCCCACACTCGGTGATGCGCGCGCGGTGATGGTGGAAGGTGAATCGGGCCTGCTGGCCGTGTGCCCGCCCGACCGCCGTCCTAAATTTGAGCCGTCCAAACATCTTCTGACCTGGCCGTGCGGCGCCAAAGCGCGACTGTTCAGCGCCGATCAACCGGAGCGTCTGCGTGGCCCACAGCACGACACCGCCTGGGCTGATGAACTGTGCGCCTGGCGGTTGCCCGATGCCGGATGGGATATGTTGATGTTTGGTCTCCGGCTTGGCGGCAAGCCGCAATGCTGCATCACCACGACGCCCAAGCCAATTGCGCTCTTGAAACGGCTGGTGATCGACCCCGCGGTCGCGGTGACCACGGGCAGCACCTATGAAAATATTGAAAATCTTGCCCCCAGCTTTGCGCGCGATGTCATCGCGAAATACGAAAATACCCGGCTTGGCCGACAAGAGCTTGCGGCCGAATTGCTGTGGGATGTGCCGGGCGCCTTGTGGTCGCGCGACCAGATCGACGGCCTCTATGCCCCGCCGACGGCCAGGCTGGAGCGGATCGTTGTGGCGATTGACCCACCAGCAACGGCGGGCTCGAACGCTGATGCCTGCGGTATCATTGTTGCCGCGCGTTCAGGCCGTATGGCCTATGTGCTGGCCGACCGGTCCTGCCAGGGGCTCAGCCCGCTGGGGTGGGCGGCCCGCGCGGTTGAGGCCTATCACGATTTTCAGGCAGACCGCATCATCGCCGAGGGCAACCAGGGCGGCGATATGGTGCTCGCGCTTTTGCACCAGATCGACCCAAATGTCGCCGTGCGCCGGGTCCATGCACGGCGGGGCAAAGTCACACGGGCTGAACCGGTGGCTGCGCTTTATGAACAGGGCCGCGTGTTTCACGCCGCACCGATGCCGGCGCTTGAAGACCAAATGGTCACCTTTACCGGTGCACCCAGCGCCGACAGTCCAGACCGGCTGGATGCGCTCGTATGGGCGCTGGCGGACCTGATGCTGACCCCCAAAGGGCAACCCCGACTGAGGAGCTTATAATGGGATTTTGGACACGCCTTTGGGGCGGCACTGTGCACCACGGCAACAGTTATAAATCGGCAGCAAAGCCCAGTGGAGGTGCGCCGCTTTTCCGGGCGGTGACGCCCGGGTCTGCGGCCAGTACACCGCACCGCTTTGCCGCGCTCGCCGACGAGGGCTATGCGCGCAATATCATTGTTTTCCGTTCAGTAAACCTGGTGGCACGGGCGCTCTCCTCCCTTCCGCTGTGCCTCCGGTCAGGCGAGCAGGTTCTGGAGACGCACCCTGCGCTCGACCTGCTCGCCGCACCCAATCCACGCACCGATGGCAGCCATCTCATGTCTGAACTGGTCGGTGCCTATATGCTGGCAGGCAACGCCTTTCTGTTGAAAGTGGGGCCCGAAGACGGACCGCCAAAAGAGTTGTGGTCGCTCCGGCCCGATACGGTGTCGGTGCTGCCAGGCGTTGACGGTCTGGTGGCTGGATACGAGCAGCGCGTCGGCGGGCAAACGCGGCGCTTTGCCCCCGAGCGTATTCTGCACTGGAAAACCTACAACCCGCTGTCGGAATGGGTGGGCCTGGCCCCGCTGGCGGCGGCGGCGACGGCGGTGGACGCGCACAATGCCGGGTCGCGCTGGAATTTGGCGCTGATACAGAATGGCGGTGCGCCGTCGGGGGTGCTGTATCAGGAAGACGGCGATACGCCTCTGTCGCCCGAACAATTTGCCGACCTGAAGGCACAGGTGGATGCGGGGCACACCGGGCCCAATCACGCGGGGCGGCCGCTGCTGTTAGAAGGTGGGCTGAAATGGCAGTCCATGGGCTTGTCGCCCAAGGATATGGACTGGATCCAGGCGCAGCATATGACCGCCCGCGAAATTGCACTGGCCTTTGGTGTGCCGCCACAAATGCTTGGTATTCCCGACAGCCAGACCTATTCCAATTATGCCGAAGCGCGGCTGAGCTTGTGGGAAGACACAGTGCTGCCGTTGGTGCGTGATCTGGTCTCGGCGCTGAACAGTTGGCTGATGCCGCATTATGGGCCGCGCCTGAAACTTGATGTGCAGCTTGATGATATTCCCGCGCTTGAGCCCAAGCGCCAGCGCCGGTTCGAGCGCATAAGCTCTGCCGCTTTCCTAAGCGACGCTGAAAAGCGACAGCATCTGGGTTTGCAGGCCCGCCCCCAGCACAAGGACGCACCAACCCATGACTGAAACCGCTCAACTTCCCACCATTTTGGACCTTCCGCTTGATGTGAAGGCCGATGCCGACGGTCGCTTTGAGGGTTATGCCAGCATCTTCGACGTGGTCGACCGCGACGGCGACCGGGTGACCCGCGGGGCCTTTGCCGACAGCCTTCAGGCGCGCATGCCTGCCCTGTTGTGGCAGCACAGCCCCAAAGACCCGATTGGGCGGCTCGATATTGTGCGCGAGGACCAGAAGGGGCTCTATGTCAAAGGCCGCCTGGCGATGGAAGGGCGCGGTGCTGAGGCCTATGCCCTTCTGAAAATGGGGGCGCTTGACGGTCTGTCGATCGGCTTTGTCACCAAGGAAGCCAGGCGCGACCCGGCCTCGGGTGTGCGCACGATTATGAAGGCAGACCTCGCCGAAATTTCGCTGGTCACCTTTCCGGCCAACACGCTTGCCCGGATTGAAGCGGTGAAGGCCGAGACGGTGACTGCGCCCAAATCTCCACCAGGTGATGTGCGGTCGTTCGAGCGCTTTTTGCGCGATGCGGGCGGCTTCTCGCGCGGCCAGGCCAAGGCGATTGTCGCCAAAGGCTGGAGCATGGGGCAGGTTGATGTGGCTGATATTGTCGCCCGCCTGCATGCGGGCCAACAGCGCTTTTTAGAAAGGAAGCAAGAGTCATTTAAAGACGGGCCAAAACAGATGAGCCCCGGCGATGTCAAAACCTTTCACTTTAAGGCAAAATTCGGCCGAAAATATAAAGTGATCGTTTCCGGGCCGCCCCGCTATCGGCGACCGAATGTGAGGATCAGAGCAAAATTTTACCACCCAACATCAAATATGCTGCTGCGAAGCTATACGCCGCTTCTCAACGAAGAGAATTTTAAACTTGCTCCCCTGCGCAAAGAGGATAAGCGCAGGCTTTATGCG
>JASBSO010000233.1 GCA_030148905.1 Kordiimonadaceae bacterium
CGCCGCTATGCCGCCGCCGCCACGCACAGCTTTGGCCCGCGCGAGATGCAGGACGGCCCCAATTTGCAACTGCTGGAAGCGGGCACCGGCACTGGCAAAACCCTTGGCTATCTGGCACCGGCGGCGCTGTGGGCCGACAAAAACGACGGGCCGGTGTGGCTCTCCACCTATACCAAAAACCTGCAACGCCAGCTGGATATGGAGCTGGCTCGGCTGTTCCCCGACCCGAAAATCCGCCGCGCCAAAACGGTTATCCGCAAGGGGCGCGAAAATTATCTGTGCCTTCTCAATATGGAAGAGGTGGCGCGCGCGGTGATGGGGCGGCTGGCGCTCAACGCCGGTGACCCGGATCTGGTGCTGGTGGCGCTGGTGGCGCGCTGGGCGCGGTTCAGCCGCGACGGCGACATGGTGGGGGGCGATTTTCCGTCCTGGCTTGGGGCGCATTTTGGCATGGGCCGAGTGATGAGCCTGACCGACCGGCGCGGCGAGTGTCTGTATGCGTCTTGCGCGCATTGGCGCAAGTGCTTTGTGGAAAAGGCTGCGCGCGCCAGCCGCCACGCCGATCTGGTGGTCGCCAATCATGCGCTGGTGATGGCGCAGGCGGTGAACCGCGCGGGCGACCCCGACCTGCCCAAGCGCGTGGTCTTTGACGAGGGACACCATGTGTTTGACGCCGCCGACAGCGCCTTTGCCGTGCACCTCAGCGGGGCCGAGGGGCGCGAGCTGCGCCGCTGGCTGCGCGGCAAAGAACAATCGGGCAGCACCCGCGCGCGCGGGCTCAAGTCACGGCTGGATGACATGCTGGTCGACGGCCCATCAGACCTTGGCGCGGCGCTCGACGCGGTGCTGGAAACGGCGCGGTTTCTGCCGTCCGAGGGGTGGCTCGGCCGGGTGGCCGGGGCCGCGCCGATGACCGAATGCGAACGTTTTTTGATGCAGGTGCGCGACCATGTGCTGACCCGCACGTCCGACGGGGAGGCGGGCTTTGGCCTGGAGGCGGCAACCGACCATCCCAATGCGGCACTCATTGCCGCCGCCACCGCGCTTAGCCCCAAGGTCGAAGACCTGGCGCGGGCAATGACGGTGCTGGTGAAGGGCTTGCTGGCGTTTCTGGACGATGCGGCCGACACGTTGGACAGCGGCGACCGCGGGCGGATCGAGTCGGCTGCGCGGTCGCTGGAACTGCGCGTGCATCAAGCGCTGAGCTGGCGCGATATGCTGTTGGCGCTTGTGGCGCCACATGACGCCCCGTCTGACACCGATTTTGTCGATTGGTTCGCGCTGGACCGCATTCAGGGCCGCGACGTGGATGTGGGCTTGCACCGCCATTTTCTTGACCCCACACAGCCCTTCGCCAAGGCGGTGCTGACCCCGCTGCACGGGGCGCTGATCACCTCGGCGACGCTGCGCGACCATGCGGCCTCTGGTGCCGATGAGGGCAGCGATGAAGGCACCGACTGGCAGCACGCCGACATGCGCACCGGCGCGCAGCATATGCTGGTGCCGCCGCGGCGTCTTAGCGTGCCGTCGCCCTTTGATTACGCGGCGCAGGCGCGGTTTCTAGTGGTGGGGGATGTGAACAAAAACAGCCCCGATCAGCTGGCCTCGGCGGTGCGAGTGCTCGCCTTTGCGGCGGGCGGCGGGACGCTAGCGCTGTTTACCGCCATTCGCCGCCTGCGCGCGACCTATGACCGCGTCATCGGCGATTTTGAGGCGCGCGACATGGCGCTTTACGCCCAGCATGTCGACCCCATTGACGTGGCGACGCTGACCCAGATGTTCCGCGCCGACAAAGATGCGACCCTGTTCGGCACCGATGCAGTGCGCGACGGCGTGGACGTGCCAGGGGATAGCCTGCGGCTCATAGTATTTGACCGAGTGCCGTGGCCGCGCCCCACGTTGCTGCACCGGGCGCGGCGCGATGCCTTTGGCGGGCGCGCCTATGATGAAATGCTGACCCGCGCCAAGATCGCCCAGGCCTTTGGCCGCCTCATTCGCCGTGCAGGCGACCGGGGGGTGTTTGTCATGCTGGACGGGCAAACGCCGTCACGGCTACTGGAGGGGTTGCCAAAGGGCGTTGAGGTCGAGCGGGTCGGACTTGCCGAGGCGGTACGGATCATTGCTGAAAGTGGTGATGTGGGCCTTGAGCCCTCCGCGCCCAGCCGTTAGGCTGATGCGACAGTGTTATCAAGGGAAACCCCATGTCGACGATCAGCCCCGAATCCGCCCTCGTTTATGTGATGGTTACTGTCTCAGCGACCGACGGCGAAATGCGCGAAAGCGAACTGGCTCGTATCACCGGGCTTGTGCGCTATTTGCCGGCCTTTTCGGGCTATAATATCGACCGGTTGACCGCCGATACCGAAACCTGTTTGCAGTTGTTGCAGTCGGATGAAGAGGGCCTGGATGCGATCATCGGCCTGGTGGCCGAAGCGATCCCTGAAAGCCATTATGACCTTGTCTATGCGCTGGCCTGCGATGTAGCGGTATCGGATGGCTCGCTCAGCCAGGTTGAGCTGCGCCTGTTGGAAGAGATTCGCCATCAATTGACGGTGGACCGACTGACCGCCGCGGCGATTGAACGTGGCATCGCCGCCCGACAAAAAGTTCTGCCGCACGACGATTAACCCCCACGACGATTAACCCCCACGACGACTAACCCCAAGGCTGCTGCAATCAGTCGTCTGTGTCAGGCGCTTCCAGTTCCAGATCATAGGCGTCGGCGGATTTCCAGTCTTCAATCCCGTTGAAGGCCGCAATCGCCTTGATGGTGTCGCGCACGGTCCGTTTTGAGCCGGTCTCCAGTGCAGCTTTCAACTCGCGCGCCTTCTCTTGCAGCAAGGCGTCAAAGGCCACCTCGGGCTCGCGCGCCAAAAGCCGGTCAATCTCGGCGATCGCCTCGGGGTAGGCATCCTTGCCGTCACGGGTCAGAAATTTCACATATTCCAGATGCAGCGGAATGTTGGTTTCGCCCAGCTCCAGCGCGCGGGCAAAATACTCACGCGCTTTTTTGCGCGATCCGCCCAGCGCCACGCGGGCAAAAAAGCCAGCGGCATACACCTCGGAATGCCAACCGCCGATAGCGGCGACCGCCAGCGGGTTTTCGGGGTAAAGATAGGCCAGATATTCCAGATGCTTGCGCGACTGCGCCGGATAGCGCGGGGAAAACAGCCGCTTGCCCTCGAACCCGGCGGCCATGGCATAGGTCATGCGACCAACGAGGTTGCGGTCATCGAGGCTCACCGATTTGCCACAATATTCGATCGCCTTGTGCAGGTGCATAACGGCCGTGTCGCCCTGGCTGTAAAAGCCGCCAAGCACAATGTGCGACCGGCAGGCCAGCGCATAAGCATCGGCGCTTCCCTCGGCCAGCGCCTTGGCAATCGCATCCTCGTATCGCCCGTCGCGAAAATCCGCCCACCCGGCGGCGTTTTCTTGTGCGCTTATCATATGCCCGTAAGCCAAAACAGCCACAGACAGCCATACTCTGATCATAACGTCCAATCCTTTTGTCTGTCTGGCGGGGCCGTTACCGGCTCCAAAAACTTGGTGAAAACAGCACCAAAACCGTAAACAGTTCCAGCCTGCCGAGGAGCATGCCAAAACTCAACACCCATTTTGCCCCCATGGGCAGGGTGGAGAAATTTCCTGACGGGCCAATAATCTCGCCCAGCCCTGGGCCCACATTGGACAGCGCCGTGCCAGCCCCCGACATGGCGGTGATCCAGTCCAGCCCCAAAAGCGACAGCGTGAAGGCAAGAGCAAAGAACACCAGCATGAAAAAGATCAAAAAGGTCAGCACCGACGCCTGCACATCCGCCGAAATCGGCCGCCCGTTATAACGCGGCACAAACACCCCGTGCGGCTGGACCGAGCGGCGGACCCAGCTGTTCATCGATTTGAACAGCACTTGAAAGCGAAAGATCTTGATCCCGCAACTGGTCGACCCGGCGCAGCCGCCAATGAACATCAACAGAAAAAACAGCGTCAGCGAAAAACTGCCCCACAGGCCATAGTCTGTGGTGGCATAGCCGGTGCCGGTCATAACCGAGATCATGTTGAAGCTGCCATAGCGTAGCGCCGACCCCAGATCGAAATTTTTGAACTGAACCAGCCACAGGCTGCCCAGCAGGATGATCACCAGAATCACCATCAAAAAATGGCGCGCCTGTTCGTCGCGCCACAACATGATGGGCCGACCGCGCAGCGCCTGAAGATACAACACAAAGGGCATACTGCCGAGCACCATGAAGAGCGTGATGATTGCGTCGGCCTGCCAGCTGTCAAAATGGCCGACCGAGCCGTCCTTGGTGGAAAACCCGCCGGTTGCGATGGTGGTCATGGCATGGGCGACGGCATCAAAGAGCGGTAAGCCCACAGCCGACAGTAACAAGGCGCACATCGCCGTCAGTGCCACATACAGCCCGGTGATCGCGCCCGAAATCTGCGCCGCGCGCGGCAAAATCTTTTCCGATGTGTCGCTCGATTCCATCCGAAACAGCTGCATACCGCCCACCTGCAGCATCGGCAAAATGGCCACCGCCATCACCACAATGCCGATGCCGCCCATCCATTGCAGCATCGCCCGCCAGATCAAAATGCCCGGCGGGGCGTCATCAAGGCCGACAATCACGGTTGACCCAGTGGTGCTGAGCCCGCTCATCGCTTCGAAATAGGCGTCGGTATAGCTCAGCCGCAGCTCCGAAAAGGTGAACGGCAGCGCCGCCACCGCTGGCAGCAGCACCCACGCCGCCACGGTCAGCAAAAACGCCTGGCGCACGCGCAGTTGCTCGCCCGAGCCGCGATTGGCAAAGGCCAGCATCGCTCCAAGGGTCATGGTGATGACGGCGGCCACGCCAAAAATTTCCCAGTCTTCGTGGCCTGCAACCAGGTCCACCACCACCGGCACCAGCATGCCGCCGCCCAACAGCGCGATCAAAACGCCGTTCACGTGCAATATGGGCCGAAAATCAGGCATGGGGGCGGCGGGTCAATTCACCGATCCGGCAAAATAGGGGCTGTCGAGCGAAAAGACCGGAATGTCCACATCAAAGGGTCGGCCGGTGTGATCCACCATCGAATAGGCCCCCTGCATAAACCCGGTGGGGGTAGAAAGCGGCGTGCCCGACATATAGCTGTGCGCGTCGCCGGGGGCGATAACCGGCTGTTCGCCGACAACGCCGGGCCCGCGCACCTCTTCGCGGGCGCCGTGGCCGTCGGTAATGATCCAGTGCCGCGCCATCAGCTGAACGGGCTCAGTGCGTTCATTGGCAATGCGGATCCGGTACGCCCAGACATATTCGTCGTCTTCGGGGTTGGACTGTCCGGCCAGAAAATAGGCCTGCGTTGTCACCCGCACACCGTCGGTAACCGCTTCAAATGCGGGCAAATCGTCTACAAAATCGTCCACGCGCGTCTCCCCGCGCTGGGCATGCGGGCGGCGTCAAAGCCCTGCCGCATCCAGCGCCTGCACAAGATCGTCGCGCAAATCGTCGGGGTCTTCAAGTCCTACGGAGAAGCGGATCAGCCCGTCTGTAATGCCCAGCGCCAGGCGCTCCTCGGGGTCAACGGCCTTGTGCGTGGTGGTCCAGGGGTGGGTGGCGATCGACCGCGAGTCGCCCAGATTGTTGGAAATATCGATCAGCTTCAGCGCGTTCATGAAATCAAATGCCTGCGCCTGCCCGCCGGGCAGCACAAAGCTGATCATCGATCCGCCGCGCGACATCTGCTTGGCCGCCAGCGCGCTTTGGGCAAAGCCCGGGTCGGTCGGATAGCGCACATCGTCCACCTTAGCCTTGAGGGGAGCCAGCAGCGCCTCGGCACTATCGCACATGGCGTTGACGCGTAAACTCAGCGTCTCCAGGCTTTTCAGCAGCACCCACGCGGTGAAGGGCGCCATCGCACAGCCCGTATGCCGGTAATAGGGATACAGAAATTCCTCATCAAACTCCGCGTCGCACAGCACCATACCGCCCAGCGTGCGGCCCTGACCGTCGATATGCTTGGTGGTCGAATAGGCGACCACATCGGCGCCGAGGTCGATCGGTTTTTGCAACAGCGGCGTGGCGAACACATTGTCGACCACCAGCCGCGCACCGTTTTCGTGCGCCAGGTCGGCCAGCGCGCGAATATCGCAGATATCCAGCGTCGGGTTGGCCGGCGTTTCCAGAAACAGCACCTTGGTGTTCGGCCGAATGGCGGCCTTCCACGCCGCGAGGTCACGCCCGTCAACGATCGTTGTCTCCACCCCGAAGCGCGGCAGAAAGCTATCGAGCAAATAGCGGCACGAGCCAAACAGCGCCCGCGCGCCCACCACATGGTCGCCCGCGGCGAGCTGCGCCATCAGCGCGGCGGTCATCGCTGCCATGCCGGTGCCGGTGGCGCGGGCCACATCCGCCCCCTCCATCGCCGCCATGCGGTTTTCCAGCATGCGCACGGTGGGGTTTTCCTGACGGCTGTACATATAGCCCTCAGACTCGCCCAAAAAGCGGGCTTCGGCTTCCTCCGCACTGTCATAGGCAAAGGCCGCAGTCATGAAAATGGGCTCGCCCATTTCGCCGAGATCGGTGCGGAAACTGCCGCCGCGCACCCGCTGCGTTTGCTCCCGCCACTGTTGTGGTGTCTTGGTCATGGCGCGCAAAGTGGCGTCGGTAGTATCAGCCGTCAAGCCGTTTTGGACCATATTGCTCGGAGAGATTGGCTGTCTTTGGGAAAGCGCCCATAAGCTGAACACCCTCCGCAGCTATTAAGCTTAGGAGCTCAAGGGCTCAGGCAGTCTATCTATCCGGCTAAGCTACCTATCGTGTCCTGTGCCCGTAATATCGCCATGATATCGACGGTATCAGCGCCAATTTTGAAATACACCGAATGCGACTGAAAAACCGCCCGTCGGTATCCAGTGCGGATATGATCAACAACGGGATAGCGTAAGGGTGCATCAGCCACTTGCCGGAAAAATTGGATCAAA
>JASBSO010000235.1 GCA_030148905.1 Kordiimonadaceae bacterium
CCGTGCGCGATGGCAAAGTCGATCGCCTGATAATAGCAGGCCTCGAAATGCAGATAGGGATGGTCTTCGGTGCAGCCCCAATAGCGCCCATAAAGCGTATCGGCGCCAATGAAATTCAGTGCCCCGGCGACGGGCTGGCCCGCACGTTCGCACAGAAACAGCAACAAGCTATCCCCAAGCGCGGCTGCAACATGCGAGAAAAACGCCCGATTCAAATAGGGTGTGCCCCATTTGCGCGCGCCGGTGTCCATGTAAAATGTAAAAAAGGCATCCCAGTGATGCTCTTGGATCTCGGCGCCGCGCAGGTGTCGGATGGTCACGTCTGACTCGGCGACCGTGCGGCGTTCTTTTTTGATCTGTTTGCGCTTGCGCGAGGACAACGCGCCCAAAAAGGCGTCAAAATCGGCATAGCCCGCATTCTGCCAGTGAAATTGCTGATCATGCCGCACCAAAAAGCCGAGAGTTTCTAGCGCCTGGGCATCGTTTTCTTGCAGAAAATTCAAGTGGAGCGAGGACAGGCCTGCATTTTCAGTGATCTCTGCTGCCATGAGGGCAAGCGCCCGTCGCGCCATATCCATGTCGCAGTCGGGGCGTACCAAAAAGCGCGGGCCGGTGACGGGGGTAAAGGGCACAGCGCTCAAAAGTTTGGGGTAATATGTCCCGCCGGCCCGTTCAAAGGCGTGCGCCCAGCTGTGGTCGAACACATATTCGCCGTAGCTGTGGCCTTTAACAAAAAGTGGCAAAATCGCCATTGGGTCGCGGGCGGTATCCGCGCGCGACAGGGCAAGATAATGCGGCAGCCAGCCCGGCTCGCTGCCCAAACAGCCGCTTTGTTCCAGCGCGTCGAAAAATCCGAAACGGGTGAAGGGATGGTTGTCACCGGCGCAGCGCTGCCAAGCATCGCCGCCAATGTCCGCCGCGCTGTGATACACCGTGCCTACAAGCTTCTGGTCATCATCCACATCTATTATCCCGCATGTGTATTTATGCGTCGGACGTGCCGTCCCGGATCAGATCGGGTTCTTCAAAGATGATCGCATCGGCATATTTGCGCGCGATTTCGGCCGAGCGCTGATCGCGAACCGTCCAGCATAAAATCGGGCGTGTGCGCTCGGACCGCCAGGCCTGCACGGTGGGGTGGTCGGCAATGTCAACATTCACGGCAATCAGGTCCGGATGAATGGTTTTCACTTGCCGCTTGGCAACAAACCGTTTGTAGACGCTTGCCAGATCGTCGGGCTTGAAAATGAGGCCAGCAGGGATGGCAGGCCAATGTTTTTTGAACCAGG
This sequence comes from Kordiimonadaceae bacterium, assembly GCA_030148905.1. GTDB lineage: Bacteria > Pseudomonadota > Alphaproteobacteria > Sphingomonadales > Kordiimonadaceae > JASBSO01. The sequence goes on from JASBSO010000235.1 coordinate 1,290, forward strand.
CGATGATGTCAGCGTCGAAGGAGATCAGCGCATGCGGACCGGTATACCCCTCGAGCGCGCGGCGGATAACGGTCCCGTAGCGGCGGGTGTTTTCCTTGCCGGTGCGTTTGATTTCAATCAGCACCGGAACCTGGCCGTCAATCAGGTCCAGCGCGTCAATCAACCCCGGAATGGTCGCATCACTTGCACCGACCTTGAGCTGTTTCAACTGACGCGAGCCCATATTCATCACCGCGCTTGTCGAGGTCGTCAGCCGCTCCAGCGTCGCGTCATGGAACACCACCGCCTGATCATCAAGCGTGCACTGAATATCGATTTCCACCGCAAAGCCATTGTCAATCGCCGCTGAAATCGCAGGGAGGGTGTTTTCTTCCACCGCGCTGCCCGAGCGAAACAGACCGCGGTGGGCGAAATCAAAATCGAGAAAGGGCTTAATGTCCTGCCGCATGGCCGCAGGCTTAGCCCCGAATTTCCGCAAGCGCGTCGATTTCAACCGGCACATTTAAGGGCAGCGCATTTGTGCCCACGGCGGACCGGCTGTGCCGCCCAGCGTCCCCAAAGGCCAACACCATCATATCCGATGCGGCGTTGATGACCTGCGGTTGCTCCTTGAAGCCGCTAACGCAATTGACAAAGCCACCCAGCTTGACAATGCGGCTGATGCGGCCCAGGTCGCCGCCCGCTGCGGCTTTCAATTGGGCAATGATGTTCAGGGCACACAGTTCGGCCGCCGCGCGCGCCTCGTCAACGCTGACGTCCTGACCAATGCACCCTTCAAATGCCAATCCGTCCGGTCCCATGGGGATTTGCCCGGACACACTGACCAAGCCGCCCGAGACCACAAAGGGAACATAGTTGGCAACCGGTGCCACCGGCTGCGGAATGGTAAAGCCTGCGTCTTTCAGGCGTGCTTCAACGTCGCTCATCGAACTTACCCCTCGATTTTCTCAATGTTTAGGGCGTCATATCGAGGCTCGCAAGCGCCTTATTGACCACATGTTAGTGATCACAGCCGCGTTTTGCATCCGCCGCGACGCGCCCGCTTGTCAGCGTACATTTTGCTGTCGGCGGTGTTGATCACCTCCATCACGTCGCTGGTGCCGGAAAAGGCTTCATACCCGATCGAGCTGGAAAGCGGCAGCAGCGTACCGTCGTTCAGTTTGAGGGGAGTGGCTTCAAGCTCGGTGCGCAGGCGCTCCACC
>JASBSO010000011.1 GCA_030148905.1 Kordiimonadaceae bacterium
CGCCAATGACATCCTCAACAACATAGATCCCCCTGTCAGCCATTTTATTTTTGAAGAGATATTCAAAGCTGAATATCTGTGATTGGATCGTGTGTAGCCCATCATCAATGACAATATCGATGCCACTTGGAAGCTGGGCGAGGTCATCGGCGTTATTTTGGTCCCCGATGAAAACCTCAATCCGGTCGCTTTCGTGCATCTTGCAAACAGGATCGATATCAAAGCCATAGATTTTCGCATTGGGGAAATAATCGGCCAGCAGCCTTAATCCCGTTCCCGCCTCTACGCCAATTTCCAGAACGGTAAGGGGCTCGTATCTGATATTCGCAAAATGCCGATCAAAAAGAGGTAAATAATTATGAGCATTTTTGGTTGGATAGTGTCGTTTAAAACACTCCAGCATCGTCGGGCCCGACTGCACGATATGCGATGAGCGTAGATCGGTTATATAGTTGATATTACTAGACATTATCTCTCCAAATTCGAGCCGGAAAAAGCCGCACTTTTGTGCCATATACGCTGAGCATCGACCCTTATGGGGAGCAGGGTTAAAGGATTAAACAAGACACACAGCACCCCTAGCCAGTTATGGCAGGACTATCGAAGCGGCGCACCCCTTCCCGCCCGTCACAGATCAAAGCTCGAGTCAGAGAGTTTGAGCAAGCAAGTTTCTTGCCAGATCAGAAGGTCTATTGAGCGTTTTCCTTTGAGAGACCCGCGCAAGCTCCACACGCAGAAAGCTCCACGGGAAACCGCAGCAAAAGGCGACCTCATTAGTTCCGATTATCCGCATGCACCTGTGTCCCGGCGCGCAATAATCTCATGTTCACAGATTTGCATAATCTCCTGCCACGTGATGGCGTCATGCTTGATGAGGATTTTGCAGTGCGGCATCAAATGGCTATATCCCTCATCATCCTGACCAAAACTCCACCACGGTATTCCATTTGCAAGGCCCAAAGTGGCTTTTCCTAGCGCCATAGACAGGGTTTGCGTGGCCGTAATTGGGCCCACAACCAAATCGACATGTTCCATTATGGCTAAATTGGCTTCGAGGTCATTTTTCATGTCAACATCTTCGAATATGACAACATTTCCCCGCGAATGAGCCCGCAAGGTATCCACCTCGCTTTGTTCAATGCCATACTGCAAGATATAAAAATCAATGCCGTCCAGTTCTAAAAGTGGAAGCATCTTCTCCAAAAATGGATAATTTTTATTCCGTTGGGTCGACAATTGCCCGCTGCGCCAGGACAGCCCAATTTTCATGCGCTGGCTGCTTGCCTGCGGCATCATATCTCTGCTGAGCGCCTTATCGGCCTTCAAATATCCAGTGGGCAAAGCGCGCAGGGCCTCATGGCTGCTCCAGAAATACTGCAGGGCCGAACCGAGCGGGACCATATAGTCAATCTCGCCGGCATTGATTGCCCCCTCAAGTGCTGGATATTTGCGCACCCGGTTCAGGCCTGCTGACAGATCTTCATAAGAAACAATTGTGCAGTCCGGGAAACTTCTTGCAAAAATCGTCTGCAGCCTTGGATCGCAACCAATGTATAAATGCCGCACCATTTGTCTAAGCTGCGGGTAGATTGAGGCAAACAGAACTTCATCCCCTAGCCCTTGTTCTGCCGTTACTAAAAGCGAAGCATTTGGCAATGCCTGCCCACCCCACGTCGGGAGGTCAATAGTGTGAATCAGGGATTTCTTGTTGCCTTGGTTTCTAGCATTTCGATACGCATAATGCTTCCAGCCTTCATCGAAATTGCTCTCAAGAAAATACTGAAAAGCCAAATTGAGGTGGGCCATGTGATGGTCTGGTTCCAACTCGAAGATCGCGTCAAAGATTTTATCGCGCCCAGGGTCTTTCAGATAGAAAACAGACAAATTGTTTAGGGCATCCAAATTCCGCGGATTCAACGAAACAGCCGTTTCATAGAATGTTTTGGCAGCAGGGCCATCATGAAGAAATTCATGCGCCAGAATCCCCATAAAGGTCCACATGTCCGAGTTATCGGAAAACCGCTCCAGCGCGGCCTGCAATAATGCTATGGCTTCCTGCCCTTGCCCGCTTTTGTATAGAGCCTTTGCGGTATACGTATATAAATATGCCTCGTCTGGATTGAGGCGAAGAGCAAGGTTGAAGAACTTGATCGCTGACTCGTATTTTTCAAGCCTAAATGCGATCATACCACTGACAGCCAGCACATCCGCTGAAGGCGTGCTGTTCTGGATGAGATGCTGGAGGATCTGCATTCCGCTGGCATAGCACCCAATATCAGAGAGCCTGAAAGCAATAGCTTTAGACATCTGTGGGGGCTTTGATGGATGCCTTTCCCAGAAACCGACCAGCACTTTCTCGGCCGATTCTAGCTTTCCAGACTCAAGAAGCGTGTTCGACTTTGCCAGTATTGAATCAAGATCTTGCATAAAAAGAGCTTATACAACGGCTACACTCATGGAAACCGAAATACAATTTTATCAATGAGTTAAAAGCCCGTTTAGACTGCAGACCAATGCTTTACAATAGCCGATACGCATACAAAACACCACCATAAGTCAACCGCACACCTCATATGCAGCATTGGTCAAATGATACCCACACGTGCTGCGCTCCCTGGCCTAGCTCTCGCCTTGCAGCGTGACGCGGTTGCGGCCGGCTTCTTTGGAGCGGTAGAGGGCCAGGTCGGCGCGGCGCAGGGCTTCCTCGGGACTTATCGGGTCGGCATCCGGGGCAATCACCGCCACACCAAAGCTGGACGTCACCTGATCCAGTCCGTCGGCCTTGAAACTCTCGTCGTCCGCCAACGCCTGCCTGCACCGCTCGGCGACCCGCAGCGATGTCTCCGGCGTGGTATTGGGCAGCATGATGGCAAATTCCTCGCCGCCGATCCGCCCGATCAGGTCGGCTTCGCGCAGATTTTCCGTGCATAGCGTCGCCAAACGCTTCAGCACCTTGTCCCCCACATGGTGGCCAAAGCGGTCATTGACCGATTTGAAATGGTCGATATCGAACATGATCACGCCCAGCGGCTGTCGGGCGGCGCGAGCGTGGGTCAAACCAAAGCCCAGCGCATCGATAAAGCGGCGTCGGTTCGCCACCCCGGTCAGGCCGTCAATCTCGGCCTTGCGTCGAAATTCGTCCTTTTCGCGCCGGATACGGCGCAGATACAGCACCAAGATTGCCGCAAATAAAATCAGCGACCCTCCCGCCAAACCGCCGACCAGGAACCGAAGCTCACTGATCCTTTGCTGCTGCGACAATTCGATATTTTCAAACGACAGCCGCTCAATTTCACGGTCTTTGCGGATATTCTCCGCTGCCACCTGTTGATAGGCCGACTGGCGTGCCAGTTGAATATCGACAAAGGCACGCTGAACATCGAAATATTGCTCGAACAGGTCCAAAGCCTTACGGTCGCGGCCCTGATCGCGCGCTACCATATAAGCCGATTTCAGCGCCATCCGCCTTGCAACGCCCAGGCTTGACGGCAAAGCTGACAGCGCCTCTTCGGCCAAAGCCTCGGCTTCGTCCAGCATGTTGGCGCGCCGCTTGGCTTCGCTGAGGCTCGCGAGAACGCCTTGCTTGATAAACGCCACGCTGTCCAACACCGGAGACTGCGCCGCCTCGCCCAGGATGGTCAGCACGGTGTCCAGATGCGCTGGGTTGTTCTGTTCCAGCAAGGCGGTTGAATAGAGATGATCGGCTGAGATCGACCAGACGGGCCCCGCATGACTGGGGCACAGGGTGCGCGCCTCGCTGGCGACCGTCAGGGCGTCTTGATTACGGCCCTCGTTGAGCAAAATCTCGCTTTTCAGCGTTTGTGCCACGCACACGAAAAACAGATTTTCCTGATCCGATGCATAGGCGATCATGTCATTGGCGGCATCCAGTGCGGGCTGAAAGATTTGCGAATCCCGATACGCCAGCAAACGGCCATATAACATGGTCAAAATCAGAAATGGGTCCCGGGTTTCGCGCGCCGCTTCCAGCGCCGACGGGATCTGCCGGAAGGCTTCGATATAATCGCCCAGTGCCACCAATATCCCAACCTCCAAAGCCGCCGATTTGGCAAACACCTCCAGGTCTGAGCTTTGCTGCAGGTTGATATCGATCAGCGTGCGGGCATCGTCCAGCTGCCCGACATTGAACAAAAACTGGGCCTTGCGGTAGCGCCAGCGCTGGCGCTGGCGGGTGGTCATACTGTCGAGAAGCGGTTCCAGTTCGTCCAGCAGCACCCCGAAGGCCGGATCCCCAGCCGGGGCATCGCCAAGCCGGTCAAGCGCAGATAGGCGCTCTTCCAAGCTTGGCGTCGCATCTTGCCGCGTGGTTTGCCCGTCTTGCATCCAAGTGGGGGGATGCGCAAACAGGCTGCCCGCACCACCAACGGCGGCGCAGGCAAAAACCAATATGCAAAAAAGGCGAGTCATCATAGGTGATATTACGGCCAGACAAAGTCTGCCACGGATGTGCCCGTGCGCTTTTTCACCTCTTCCCGGTTTTCAGATTTCAACAGATGTTTTTCCTCATCGCTGAGGCCGTATTCGGCCATGACCTGATCCGGATCGTCTGCAAATCGGTTGCGAAGCGTTTCGCTTTGATTGCTTTCATCGACAAATTTTTTCAATTTTTCCGACATATCTAGTTTTCTCCCTTTAAATAATTGTCGTTTTTTGGCGCTTTATGCTGCATGCGGTAGTTTTCGTATTCTCATAGCGCCATCGTCTCGCTCTGTCAGGTGTCTATTCGCCCCCTAATGGCGGGGCCAGACCCATCGCCGCATCTAGCATCCTGTCCATATCCCACAGCGCCCCCTCGACCCAGCCCTGTAGGTCCGAATAGGCTTCGCCGCCAAGATAGACCGGCATATCCACAAAGGGGTGCCGCAACGCGGCTGCCATATCGGCGCTGCGCACAAATGGTCGCCACCCATGGTAACCGGCGCCGTATGGCGGTTGTGCCCAATTTTGAAAATAGCCCTTTGTCGGCTTGGGCAGAGCGGTCCCGTGCATGGTTTCGATTTGGCTGTGTAGCCGTGCAAGCATATCGTCAGGCGCTTCGACCTTGCTCAGGCTGTCGGGCCAGACTGGGTGGCCAAGCTCGGCTTCTGTTGTTTTGGGTGACTGGCTGGCCCAGAAATGCGTTGCCCCGCCGTCACCGTACGACCCCAGCACAACCGAAGGGCCGCTGTCGCCGTAATGCGCGGCACCCCAATATATACAGCTACAAAGCGGCAGCGTCGCCGTATGGATCGCATAGCTGGCAGGGTGAATCTGACCCGGGCCATTGGGGATGTCTTGCCACCACGGCTCGGGATATAGGAGGAAAAACTTGTCCGCCGGAAAGCCGAGAATCGCGTTCAAGCCATCCGGCCAGCGCAGCGGACGCCCGCTTGCCCCTGTAACAGCAAGGGCAGGAAGCGCGGCAGCAGGCAGCGCCAAGATCACCGTGTCCGCCTCCAGTGTTTCAGCCCCATGCTGGGTGTCGACATGGAGGGCCGCCGCCCCGTTCGAGCGGTGGTCGATCGCTGTCAGACGGTGCCCCAATCGCAGATCGGCCCCTGCCCTCACGGCACGATCGACAAGCGCCACCGGCAAGGCTTGATACCCCCTGGTCAAGCGGTATGTCGGCCCGCACGCACTGGCCAGGAAATGCAATGTCAGATTATACGCGTTGCCCGCCGACAGCATGGTCGGGTGCGCCGTCGCGTCGCGCACCAGCGCAAAGGCCTCGTCGGACATATGGGCGCTGATCATCGGCCAAAAGGCATGATCGCTCAGGGGTTTGCCGTCAACCTTAGCGGACCGCAGATAGGCCACCGCCTGATCCAGCATGTCGGCCTTCAGCGGAAAATACGGTGCCAGGCCCGGCAGCGCCGCGAGTAGCGCGTCTGCAAACAGCGTCTGAACGGTCTTTCCCTGCTCGTCCTTGGGCAAGCGGTAGGGCAGCGACCGCGCAGCCGCCAAATCATCCGGCGTCAACCGGCAGCCCCGCAGATAGGCGGCATAGTACATGCTCTCTGTCGCAAGCGGGGTCTTCTGGAGACCAAGTGCGTCCACAAGCGCCATAACGCGGCGATGCGGGGCGGCAAAGGTTTCGCCGCCAAGTTCAAGCATCACGCCTGGCACGTCGGGGTCCTCCTCGGACCATAGTCGGCCACCAACCCGCCCGGACGCTTCCAATATGGCGACGCGTTTGTCCGGCCACTGTGTTTTGACCCGGTACGCCGCATAGGCACCGGCAACGCCTGCACCCACAACCGCGATATCGACTTTGTCCACGAAACCTGCCCCCCTTGCCAATCTGTCGTGATAAAATTGACAATTCAGCTTTACCATAGGTGTACAATAGGACAACACCAAGATGCTTGATGCACGGTCTTTGGGGGCAGATGGGATGACAACTTCCTATGATCCGGCACTGCTGGCCACAGACGGGGCGCACCCGGCGCTTGCCGCGCTTGACGATGTGGCGCAGTCCGCCCTGCCGCCGCTTTTGAGCCGGGCGGTCGAAGGCACCCGGTCAGACTGCGTATTCATCGACCCATATGCGACAGCGGCGCTGCGCCGTCTTGGTCTCAGCCTCAAGACAACCGACGCCAGGCCGCACCGGTATTTTGCTGTGCGCGCCGCGTGGTGCGACCGACTTTTGCGCGATTTTATTCGCCGTCATCCGGGCGGTGTGGTGGTGTCGCTGGGCGACGGTTTGGACACGCAATTCTGGCGACTGGGCGCACCGGACATCGACTGGTTTTGCGTCGACACCGCCGAGATCATCGCGGTGCGCCGTCAGGTGCTGCCACCCGGTGAGCGGCCAACCTTGATCGCAGGCTCGATTCTAGGCCAGGGCTGGTGGCACCAGATACCGTGGGATAGGCCGGTGTTTATCGTGATGGCGGGGGTGCTGCCCTATGTCCCGCGCGCCACTGTTTTTGACCTGTTGCGCCGAATACGCACAAAAACCGACCAGGCAGAGATCGGCTTTGATGCCTTTCCCTGGTTGCTGACCCGCTATATCGCTCTAAAAGCCCGTCTGACACCCGGTGCACGGCCGGCCCCGCAGCGCTTTACCCTGTCGCAGGCGCGAGCGGGGCGCATGCTGGCACGGCACACCGGCCTCGAGCTGATCTCGGCGACACCGTGGAACAGTGCGCTGAGGCCCGGTGCCGGGCCAACACTGATGGACCGCTGGATCAACGCCGGATTTTTCCATGCCGCCTCACCCGCAAAGGACGTATAAATGCCCACACCAACCCTAACACACCCCCATATGCGTCGCCCCCGGCCCAGCGGCCATCAGGTGGTTGTCTTTCACCAAGATGCCAGCAACACGGCAGACCTGATACACGACGCCGGACGCCGCCACAGCCGCGATTTCATCCTCAGCCATGCGGCAGCCGATGACCACGACCTGGTGACCGCCGATGACCATGCCATCCATTTCGATGAGCTGAATGTGGCCATCATCCGCGCTGATGATATTGGGGCAGACGGCGCCCACAGTATTGCGCACGGCCTCGCCGAGCATCCCCAGGTTGCGGATATTCTGCCTGACTGCCATGTGTTTACCGCTGGCGATTTGGCGATCCCGATCACCGAAACACCGCACGAAACATGGGGCCTGCGCGCCGTGCAGGCCGAGCCGTGCCCCTTCACCGGCAAAGGCATTACTGTTGCCGTGCTGGACACCGGCATTGACGAAAGCCACCCGGCTTTCTCCGGGCGAATCAAAGACAAAAAATCCTTCGTCAAAGGCGAAACGGTTGCCGACGGTAACGGCCACGGCACCCACTGTGCGGGCACGATCGCCGGTGCGGCCTTTGACGACCACTGCCCGCGTTTCGGCATTGCGCCGGATGCGACCTTGCTGATTGGCAAGGTGATGGACAATGCCGGCAATGGGCATTTGCGGTCTATTCTGGGAGGTATGCGGTGGGCTCTTGGCATGGGGGCGGATATTCTTTCCATGTCGGTGGCGGGGCCCATGCCGCACCACAAAGCCTATTACGAACCCTATCAACGGATTGCCCAAAAGGCGCTCGATCAGGGCCGTGTGATCATCGCGGCGGCCGGTAACCAAAGCCACCGCATGCAGCATCAGGTCTCGCCAGTGGAAATGCCCGCCAGCAGCCCATCGGTGCTGTCGGTTGGGGCACTGGGGAACCGGCTTGATGTTGCGCCCTTTTCCAATGGCCCCGTGGACGGCCGCGGCAAGGCTATCGATGTGGCGGCACCCGGCATCTTTGTGCTCTCGGCCTTTCCCGCGCCGCGGATGATCAATGTTCTCAGCGGGACCAGCATGGCCTGCCCGCATGTTGCGGGCATCGCGGCACTGCATGCTGAAAGCGACGCGAAGCTGCGCGGCAAGGCGCTTTGGGACGCGCTAATCGCGACGGCCCACCGCCTCGACGGCGAACATGACAGCACTGGCGCTGGCCTGGTGCAAGCACCAGGGGCCTTGAGTTGGCCCTAATATCTAAGCCTGCTAAAAGTCGCCGCCAACCCCGTGCCCGGTGCAGCGCGCGCAATCGAAACAGCGCCGTCGACATGCAGCAGCCCTGTGTCCTTTGTGCTGTTCTTCGACTGTCGCTGTCGGCACTGTCCGAGGCCCCAATAAAATTGCTTGTCAAATTTTCATCTGCACGCCATTCGTATACCCATAAAGACTGTATGGAACATGGCCTCAGCACCGCAATCACCTGCCCCATTATGCCCTGCGCATGTCACGCGACCAGAGCCACACGCGACTGTCATCGCGGCGCGGCTTGCGCCCTGTGCCTTGAAAAGCGTCCACCCCATTTGGTATGAGCGCCTCCATAGAAACAGCCTGAATGCCTGCGCGACGGTTTTGCATGAAAGCGTGACGCCATGACGATGCTGGCCATTCTGCTCGCAGCGGCATCTTTGGCAGAAACAGGGACAGCAGCGAAGGACAGTCCCGCCTACACCATCCGGCAGTCCTTGCTGCCCGAAGATTTTGCGCGCTTTGCACCCCGCTCAGCGCTCGACATGGCGCTGCAAATTCCTGGGTTTACCATCAATGAAGGTGGCGGTGACAGGGGCTTTGGCCAGGCCGACACAAATGTCCTTGTGAACGGTCGACGCATATCGGGAAAATCCAACGGGCCTATTGATGCGCTGGGGCGCATCACCGCCGAAGACGTTGTCAGGCTAGAAATCATCGACGGGACCAGCCTGGATATTAGCGGTCTGTCAGGCCAGGTTCTCAATGTCATTACTTCGGCAAACGGCGGCATCAGCGGCCAATATCGCTATTCACCACAATTTCGTACGCGCGGCGCACCCTTTCGCTGGGGCGACGGTGAAATATCGATTTCAGGCGGCGGCAAAGACACCGAATGGACGTTGAGCGTGCAGAACACACAAGATCGTTTTGGCGATGACGGGCCGGAATTTGTCTTTGACGGCAACGATGTTTTGATCGATTTCCGCGAGGAACAGCGCAATGAAAATTTTGACATCCCCGGCCTTGCGGGCTCTTACACGCGCGAAGCAGCAAATGGGAATATTCTGAACCTAACCGGCGAGGTGAACGGGTTTATTTTACGCTTCAGCGAGCTGTCAGAACGCAATCCGGTCGGCGGTGTGCCACAAACACGCCTGCTGCGCGAGACAGAGGATGAATTCAACTTCGAGATCGGCGCCGACTATGAATTCGGGGTGCCGGGTGGCCGGCTGAAGTTGATTGGCCTTTACCGCTATGAAAACAGCCCGACTGTTGACAGCGTCGACTTTGACTTCGCCGACGGCAGCCCCTCAACCGGGTCGGTCTTCACACAGCAAGCCGACGAGGCCGAAGCCGTTCTGCGGAGTGAATATGTCTTCACCATGTTTGGCGGAGATTGGCAGTGGTCGGTCGAAGGCGCGCGCAACTTTCTCGACATCGAAGCTGATCTGGAAGTGCGTGACAATATGGGCATATTGCAGCCTGTCCCCTTTCAGGGGTCATCGTCACGCGTCGAAGAAGACCGTGTCGAGTCAACGCTGAGCTATAGTCGCTCGCTGACATCCGCGTTGCAGTTGCAGACATCAATCGGTGCAGAATATTCAAGGATTAACCAATCGGGCCCGCTTGGACAAACGCGAAACTTTGTCCGCCCCAACGGCTTTGCGTCGCTGAACTGGAAGGCATCCAACAGCCTGAATATGTCGCTTAGGGTTGAGCGGGTGGTGGGCCAGCTCAACTTTTTCGACTTTATCGCATCGGTCAATGTCAACCAGGACCGTGTAAATGTTACCAACGCCGACCTGGTGCCGCCCCAAAGCTGGCTGACCGAGTTTGAAGCGCAGAAAACCCTGGGGGGCTATGGCTCCATAAGCATTCGCGGATTTTATGAAGACATATCGGATATTGTCGACCTGATCCCCATCGATGGCGGCGGGCAGGCACCCGGCAATATCGACGCGGCAGAGCGCTACGGAGCCTCCACCAATATCACGCTGCTCTCAGATCCGCTGGGCTGGGCGGGGCTTAGGCTGGACATCGAAGCCGAATATATTGAAACCGAAGTGCTCGACCCGCTTCTTGGCACACCGCGCCGCATTTCGAACGAGGATTTCATCATCTTTGACGGAACGATCCGGCAGGACTTTCAAAATACCGATTGGGCCATCGGGTTTAACGTCAACTATAACGAGGCATCGCCTCTGGTGAGGTTGGATGAGATCAGCGAGTTTAACCCGTCTTTCGGATTTGCTGAGGCGTTCATAGAGTATAAGGACTTTTTCGGCCTCACGCTGCGCGCGACCGTCGGCGATGTGCTGTATCGCGATAATGATTTTTTCCGAACGATTTTCACGAACCGGCTCACTGGAGACATCGCGTTCCGCGAAGAGCGCTTCCGCGGTTTCGGCAGAATCTTCACCTTCGATATCGAGGGCAGTTTCTAAGGACAATGGATTGGGATGTCAGGCTGAGATACATGGCTGAAGAGGCCGCTGAAGGGGCGGGCCAGAGAGGATGCACGGCAGACGGAATTGAGTAGAAACATTCCGACATACCCTTTAACCAGGGCGCCCGTCACCAAAAGACCGCATACAGCAGCACCAGAATGACTGTGACCAGCACCGACATCAGCTTGAACGTGCGCGTGGTGGCAAAATCAACTTCCCCCAGATCCACCGCGCCCTTGTGCACGCCTGCGCCCTCCAACAGGGTGACCAGCACAGCAGCCGCAATACAGGCCAGGAACACCAACCAAATGCGGATCACAAAAGCCAGGTCAGGTGCCGCAAATTTCAACCCGATATTGGCCACAACGCTGACCGCAAGCATGGCCAGCGCCGCCTTTGACGTGGTCTTTTTCCAAAAGAACCCCATCAAAAAGACCGCCACCACCCCGGGCGCAATAAAGCCGGTATATTCCTGCAGGGTTTGAAAGGCGCTTTGCAAACTGCCCAACAGCGGCTGCGCCAAAACGACGGCGATCGCAATCGCCGCTGCCGCCGTGACCCGACCAATGCGGACATAGGCCTGCTCCGACCGGCCCGGGTTCAGGCTGCGGTAGATGTCCATGGTGAAAATGGTTGAAATCGAATTCATCATCGATGCCAGCGACGACACAATCGCAGCGATCAGCGCCGCAAAAATGAGCCCGCGCAGACCCGACGGCATGATCTTCATCACTTCGGGATAAGCGCGGTCCGAGCTTGCGGCCAGTGCCGTCCCATCAACAGCGCCGATATCGGGCGCCGCCAGCAAAACCGCAGCAATCCCCGGCAGCACGATGATCAACGGCATCAGCAGCTTCAACATCGCGGCAAAAGCCAGGCCCTTTTGCGCCTCGGCGATGCTTTTGGCACCCAGCGAGCGCTGGATGATATATTGGTTAAACCCCCAATAAGAAAAATGCAGAACCCACAAGCCGCCAAGCAGGGTCCATATGCCCGGCAGATCACCGTAGGCGGGGTGGTCGGCAGCGAGGATCATGTCAAATTTTTCCGGCACTTCGGTATACAGGCGCACCGCCCCCGCCAGCACCCCCTCGCCGCCGCCGATGATGCCCAGCGTCGTCCAGGCAATGATCAGGCCACCAGCGACCAGAATCACCACCTGAATGATGTCGGTCAGCGCCACCGCCTTCAGCCCGCCATAAGACGAATAGGCCAGCGCAAATCCGCCCAGCGCCGCCATGCCCCAAAACAGCGACATCCCGGTCAGCGAATTGACCGCCAGCGCCCCGAGCCACAACACCGTGGTCAAATTCACCGCCACATACATCGCCAGCCAATAGACCGACATGGTCAGCTTGACCCCGTGGCCGTAGCGCTGGTCGAGAATTTGCGGCATGGTGTAGTTGTTGCGCTTTATAAAGATAGGCTGTAAAAACGCCGCCACCACAAAAAGC
>JASBSO010000103.1 GCA_030148905.1 Kordiimonadaceae bacterium
CCGCTCGGGCTCGGTTGCCGTCTCTGCCTCGGCTTGCAGGGCAACGAGGGTTTCGTCACTTCCAATGACCGTCTCCAGCAGGCTTTTATCGTCGCTGGGGGCTTCCTGCGCCACATGACCGATGCGCGCGCCGGGCCGACAGGAAATGCTGCCGCTTTCATAACCGCGCGTGCCCAAAATCATCGAAATCAGAGTGGATTTGCCGGTGCCATTGCGCCCCACAAGCCCAACCTTACGCCCCACTGGGATATGCAGCGTGGCGTTGTCAAAGAGCTGCCGTGCGCCAAATCGAAACACCAGATTGTTGATATGCAGCATAAACCGACGCCCAGTGAGGAAAGACCATCCGTGAGTTACGGGATTGGCCGCAGCGTTTCAATCCCCTGAAAAGAAATGTTGTCAGCCATCGGTGCGGGCGTTATAAGCCGCGCAAATTCTGGCAAAACGCTTCATTCAAGGATAATTTCATGGCTATTCAACGAACTTTTTCGATCATCAAACCCGATGCGACCAAGCGCAACCTGACCGGTGCGATCAACGCCAAGTTTGAAGAGGCGGGCCTGCGTATTGTTGCACAAAAGCGCGTACGCATGACCCGCGAGCAGGCCGAAACCTTTTACGCCGTGCACAAAGAGCGTCCTTTTTTCGGCGAACTTGTTGATTTCATGATTTCGGAACCCGTTGTTGTGCAGGTGCTGGAAGGCGAGGGCGCGATTGCACTGAACCGCAAGGTGATGGGCGCAACCAACCCCGAGGAAGCCGACGCAGGCACCATCCGCAAGGACTTTGCCCTGTCGATTGGCGAAAACAGCGTGCACGGCTCGGACAGCGAAGAGAACGCTGCGATTGAGATTGCGCAATTCTTCTCGGGCAACGAAATTGTTGGCTAAGCTCAGCCGGTAGCGTTCGCAAAAGGCGGCTTTTGGCCGCCTTTTTTATGACCGCAGCGTCAAAGGCTCGACACGCAGCTATTTGGGGCAGGGTCGCGGTCAATCTGGACCCGCCCGCCCGAAATCCGCAGCCGTTTTTCGGCAATCAAACGAACGACCTTTGGGTAGAGCCGGTTTTCCTCTTCCAAAACGCGGTCTGCCAGTGTGTCAGGCGTGTCGCCGGGTAGGATACTGACCACTGACTGCGCGATGATCGGTCCCTGATCCATTTCGGCGCGCACAAAATGCACCGTGCAGCCGGTAAAGCGCACCCCGTCCTCAAGCGCGCGTTCATGCGTGTGCAGGCCTTTATACGACGGCAACAGCGAAGGGTGAATATTGATAAGCCGGTCTTTCCAGCGATTGACAAAGTCGGGGTTCAACAGGCGCATAAACCCGGCAAGGCACACCAGCTCGACGCGTGCGGCCTCCAAAACGCTGTTCAGCGCGGCCTCAAAGGCGGGGCGGTCGCTATAAGCGGTGTGGTCCACAACCTGGGTTGGGATATCGGCGGCCTTTGCGCGCTCAAGTCCGTAGGCGCTGCTTTTGTTGCTGATAACCAGCGCGATTTCGGCGGGGAAGTCCTTGGCCGCGCAGGCATCGATCAGGGCTTGCAGATTGGTGCCGCGGCCCGATATCAAAACCGCTATTTTCATTGCTCAGCCTCGTGAACGGCGCGCCACGGTGCGCCCAGCCCCCATGTGTCGGAGGTGTCGTCAACCACGCACAGCGCAGCGTCTATGCGCGCCGCAACCGTGCCCAACAGAACCGGTTCAAACCCATGAGCGCTACAGTGCTGGTGCACCGCGTCGGCATGACCGGGGCGAATGATCACCGCCATGCCAATGCCGCAGTTGAAGGTGCGCGCCAAGTCGCGCCCCGACAGCCCTCCCATCTTTGCCAGCGCAGCAAAAAGCGGCGGAAGCGCCCAATTGGCGGCATCGATGTGGGCGCATAGGCCGTTCGGCAACACGCGCGGGATATTTTCCAGCAGGCCGCCGCCGGTGATATGCGCCAGCCCCGTCACAAGCCCGGCCTTATGCAAATCGAGACAGGCTTTGACATAAAGCTGCGTCGGTTCCATCAGTGCCTCAGCCCAGCTTTTGCGCGTCTCGCCCGGTGCGGGAGCATCGAGGTCGATGGCGCTGGCTTCCAGCAACCGGCGAACCAGCGAAAAGCCGTTGGAGTGGACACCGCTGCTTTTCAGCCCGTAGATCAGGTCACCGTCTGCAATGGTTGCGCCGGTTAAGATGCGGTCGCGCTCAACCGCGCCCACGCAAAATCCGGCAAGGTCATAATGCCCGGGCCCATACAGGCCCGGCATTTCAGCCGTTTCGCCGCCGATCAGCGCACAGCCCGATGCCGTGCACGCCTGAGCGACCCCAGCAATAACCTCGGCCATTTGGTCAACGTCCAGCGCGCCCGTTGCGGCGTAGTCGAGGAAAAACAGCGGCTCTGCCCCTTGCACAACAATGTCGTTCACGCACATTGCCACCAGGTCCTGTCCAATGCCGCCGTGCAGGCCGGTCTTTTGCGCCAGCAAAAGCTTGGTGCCGACACCGTCTGTGCCAGCCACCAGAACAGGGTCTGTGTACCCACAGGCCTGAAGGTCAAACAAGCCACCAAACCCGCCAATTCCACCCATCACACCGGTGCGGGTGCTGGCCTTGGCGGCGGGGCCGATTTTTTTGACCAGCGCATTGCCTGCGGCAATATCCACCCCCGCTGCTTTGTAATGATCAGGGGGATTGTCGCTCGAAGCCGTCATACCGGGACCCATTCTTGCCTTAATGGTCTGAAAAGCTTAGGAAAACAGGAAGCGCTTTTCCCCAAGCAGGAGAGACCCTACAAGGGCTGCTATGAGTTTCGCAAGCTGCATCATTGGTCATCTGCTTTTTGTGCGGGGTTCAGCACGTATGTTTATGCATGCGGCGGCTGTTTTGGCTGTGCTATTTGCTGGAAGTGTTGTCCCGGCGGCGGCGCAAGATATTGATCCGCAGCTCCAGCTGTTTTCGATCACCGGCATTCTGGTGGATGAGCGCGCACGCGACGCCGTCGTGGCGCAGCAACAGGGCCTGCAACAGGCCGAGCGCATCGCCTTCGAGGCGATCATCCGCAAATTGACACAAAGCGAGGACCGCAGCCGCGTGCCGGCGCTGACCAATGCGCAAATACAGAACTTTATCTTCGGCATCGAAATCGACAATGAGCGCCGGTCACAGCGGCGGTACCGTGCCGAGATCACAGTTCGGTTTCTGCCCGATGCGTTGAGCGATTTTTTGTCGGAACACGGGATTCCCCATGTGCGCTCTTCGGGCCGGTCGGTGACGGTTGTTCATGCCCATAGTCGCGGGCTTGAGACGTTTTTGTGGGACAAGGACCCGGTCGTGCGCGCCGCGCAGCAGGCACAGGATGTCGACAACAGGATCAGGGTCTATCACTTCCCTGCTGCCAGCCAGAGGCTTGATTTCAGGATCAGCGTTGCGGCGGTGACGCGGTTGGACTCCGAAGTGTTTGTGCGCGCATCGGACTTGTTCCCCGGCGAGGATATTCTGGCGGTCTCCAGCCGCTGGGACGGTGTTTCCACGCTTGATGCGCAATTTTCCTTTCGCGGCGGTCCGGTGGTCCGCAGCCTCACAGTCACGGCTGACACAGAGCTTGCTGCGCTCAGCGATATGTATGCGCGCATCTTTGATGATATCGACAGCATCTGGCGGTCTACGCTGTTGATCGGGGGCGGCGAAGCCACGACTTTGGTGTTTCTGGCCGACACCCGGCAGGCCGCCGATTTCCACCGCTACCGCACAACGCTGGAACGCTTGCCTGTGGTTGAAGATGTGACCGTCGAACAACTGGCCGTGCCTTTGTCGCGCTTTTCCATTAGATTTAAGGGCACATTGGATCAACTGCGCCTGACCTTGGCAGCGCAGGGGATACGGCTTCATCCATATGGGGATATGCACCTGTTGTCGCAAAATAAAACCGGAGAAGACGAATGACCGCGCGTTTGTGGGGGGGGATCGCGTTCTTGGTTGTGTTGGTGTTCATTTACGCCACCCGCGGCATTTTGTTGCCGTTCATTCTGGGGTTGGCCGTGGCCTATCTTCTGGATCCGGTCGCTGACCGGATGGAAGCCGTCAAAATCCCGCGGGGCATTGCAGCGGCCTTGGTGATTTTTGCATTTTTCGGGCTGTCGATTGGCGCTGTATTGGCACTCTGGCCGGTGTTTCAGGCGCAATTGGCGGCGATTGCCGAAGTGCTGCCATCGACACTGGCACAGCTTCGCCCGTGGCTCGAAGACTTTGTTGCCCGCAACAACACCATGCTGTCTGAGCTGTTGGGCCAAGACCTTGAAAGCATTCTGTTGGAAGCGGCGCAGGGCATTATGGGGCATGTACAGGCCTTCGCTGCGCGGCTGGTGTCCGAGGGACTTGCCCTGTTCAATGTCCTGTCGCTGCTGCTGATTTCCCCCGTTGTTGCGTTTTATCTGCTGCGTGACTGGGACTTGCTGGTGGCCAAGGTTGACCGGTGGTTGCCGCGCTCGGTCGGCCCGACCATTCGCGACCAATTGGGGAAAATCGATACTGTCCTGTCAGGCTTTGTGCGCGGACAGATGATGATCTGCCTGATCATGGGCATTCTGTACGCCGTCGGCTGGACGGCGGTGGGGCTCAACTTCGGTTTGATCCTTGGCTTTTTTGCAGGGGTTTTGGCCTTTGTGCCTTTTGTTGGGGTATTTTTTGTTCTGCTTGTGGCGATGGTTGCCGCGATCGGGCAGTGGGGCTTTGATGCAGCGAATTTGGGGCTTGTTGGCGGTGTGTTTTTGATCGTGCAAACCTTTGAAGGGATGATCCTGACCCCGAAATTGATGGAGGACCGTATCGGCCTGCATCCCGTTTGGGTGCTGTTTGCCGCCTTTGCCGGGGGCGAGCTTCTGGGTTTTGTCGGGATCTTGCTGGCATTGCCGATTGCCGCCAGCATCGCGGTTTTGGTGCGCTTTGTGATCGAACGCTACGAACAGCATTACGGGCTAGTCAGTTCAGCCGTTCCGGATGCAGTGGGTGTTGACGCACGCTCCGAAGGTGAGGCTGAAGACGAAAGCAAAGACGATGACCGCAAAGGCTAAGCAGCGGCAGTTTGCGCTCGACTTCCCCAGCGTACCGAGCTTTGCTCCGGAAGATTTTTTTCGCACGCCCAGCAATACCGACGCCGTACGGGCGCTTGATGCGTGGCCGGGTGCCGGTGGGCAGGGTCCGCATTTCTTGCTGCATGGGCCGCCAGGGTCGGGCAAAACCCATCTTGGTCATGTTTGGCTGGACCGCGTTGGCGGCGTCAAACTGACACCAGACTTCGATGTGTCGTCCATTCGCCCTGGCATATCCTATTGGCTGGACGACTGGGACAGGGTCGGCGACCATGCCTGGCTTTTTCACTTGCTGAACTGGGTGCGCGAGTGCGGCGCGTTTTTGCTACTCAGTGGGCGGCAACACCCCAATGCCATGTCCAGCTTGCTGGCGGATGTGCGCTCGCGGCTGATGGCGGCGGGCTATGCCATGCTACATGATCCCGATGACATGCTGCTGCATATTGCCTTGCAGAAAATGTTTGCTGACCGGCAATTAAAGGTCGATCAACGGGTGATTGATTTCATACTGTTACGGGCTGAGCGCAATATTGATCATTTGCGGGCGCTGGTCGGTGCCGCCGATAAAGTTGCGCTTGCCGATAGGCGTTCTGTCACAATACCGCTTATGAAGGGGATATTGGACGCGCTGACACCGTCCGGTACATGACACGTCGCGCACACCATGACACGTTGTGCACAAAGGGATAAAGGTTCGCTATGACGCATCACATGGTTACCCCATCGGTTGAGGCAGGTGAGGACGATCAGGACCCGATCCACCGCGCTATCGCCGAACGCGAGCCTGGCGAGCGCTATCTGAACCGTGAAATGAGCTGGTTGCAGTTCAACATGCGCGTCTTGGAAGAAGCGGATAACCCCAATCATCCCTTGCTGGAACGGCTGCGGTTTCTTTCGATTTCCGGCAATAATCTTGATGAATTTTACATGGTGCGGGTTGCGGGCTTGCGCGGCCAGCTGGATGTGCGGGCCGAGGTGTTATCCGATGACGGACTGACGCCCGCGCAGCAGCTTGTCGGGGTCAATGCGCTTGCAGAAAAACTGATGGAGCGCCAGCAGGAATGCCTGCTGCGCTTGCGGCGTGAAATGGCGGACGCGGGTATTCGGATGCTGGAGCCGGGCGACGTTCGCCCCGAGGATATGGACTGGATCGAGGGGTATTTCCTTGAAAATGTTTTCCCCGTTCTGACGCCCATCGCGGTTGACCCTGCGCATCCCTTCCCTTTCATTCCCAATCTTGGTTTCACCATGGCGCTGTCGCTGCGCCACAAGGCGCGCGGCGAGGATATGACTGCCTTGTTGCCGGTACCTGTGCAGATGAACCGTTTTGTCCGCGTGCCGGGCGAGCAGGTGCAGTTTATCTCGATCGAGAATATCTTTTCGCTGTTCCTCGACCAGCTTTTTCCTGGCTATGCCGTGCTGGGCAAGGGCGTGTTCCGGGTGATCCGCGACAGCGATATTGAAATCGAAGAAGAAGCCGAGGACTTGGTGCGGGTCTTCGAATCGGCACTCAAGCGCCGCCGGCGTGGGCGGGTGATCCGCCTGAAAATCGACGCGGACATGCCCGAGGAATTGCGGAACCTTGTGATTACACGCCTCGATGCCGACGCCGAGGCCGTTGTGCTGGTGGAAGGGCTTTTGGGGATCAACGAGCTGTCGCAATTGATTATTGACGATCTGCCCGCGCTGAAATTTGCGCCCTATAATCCGCGCTATCCCGAGCGAGTGAAGGATTTTGGCGGCAATATCTTTAAGGCCATCGCCGCCAAAGATTTTATCGTGCACCATCCCTATGAAAGCTTTGACGTTGTGCACCGTTTCATTCGCCAGGCGGCGCGCGACCCCAATGTGGTTGCGATCAAGCAAACGCTGTACCGGGCCGGCGCGCAAAGCCAGATCATCCGCGCCTTGATCGAAGCGGCCGAAGCCGGCAAGTCGGTCACCGCGATTGTGGAATTGAAGGCGCGCTTTGACGAAGCGCAAAACATCAAATGGGCGCGCGATCTGGAACGCGCGGGCGTGCATGTTGTCTTTGGCTTTATCGATCTGAAAACCCACGCCAAAATGTCGATGGTTGTGCGCCGCGAAGGGGGGCGCCTGCGCAGTTATATGCATTTTGGCACGGGCAATTATCACCCCATTACAGCGCGCATCTATACCGATCTTAGCTTTTTTACCGCCGACCAGGCGCTCGCCCGCGATTCGAACAAGGTGTTCAACTATCTGACGGGCTATGTGGCTCCCGCCGGGCTTGAAAAACTGGCCGCGTCGCCCTTCATGCTGCGCAGCTATTTGTGCTCGTTGATCGACAGGGAAATTCAATTCGCCAAAGACGGCCTGCCCGCCGCGATTTGGGCCAAGCTCAACTCGCTTCTGGACCCGGAAATTATCGACAAGCTGTATGAGGCGTCGTGCAACGGGGTCCAGGTCGACCTGATTGTGCGCGGTATTTGCACACTGCGCCCGGGCATTCAGGGCCTGTCAGAAAACATCCGTGTCCGCTCGATTGTCGGGCGCTTTCTAGAGCATTCGCGCGTGTGCTGTTTCGGCAATGGCGGCGGCTTGCCATCGCGCGATGCCAAGGTGTTCATATCGAGCGCCGACTGGATGCCGCGTAATTTCGACCGTCGGGTCGAAGCACTTGTCCCCATCGAAAACCCGACGGTGCACGCGCAAGTGATGGCGCAGGTGATGGCGGCCAATCTAAAAGACAATCAGCAATGTTGGGAAATGCAGCCCGATGGCAGTTATGTACGTGTGGAACCAAAAGACGGCGAAGACCCCTTTGTTGCGCACGACTATTTCATGACCAACCCATCGCTTTCGGGGCGCGGCAGTGCCGGCGACAAGGTGCGCCCGCGTATGTTGATGACCTATGACAGCGACGCTGACGATTGGGAATGACAGCATGTTGGACATTGACATTCCGGCGCTGACACCCGAGCGCTACCGCGCGATCGTCGATATCGGGTCGAACTCGGTGCGACTTGTGGTGTTTGACGCGGTCAAGCGCGTGCCGGACACGGTGTTCAACGAAAAAATCCTCTGCGGCCTCGGTGCTGAACTCGGCGCAACGGGCAAGCTGGGTAGCGGAGCAATCACCGCAGCCATATCGACCTTGAAGCGCTTTCGCGCACTGCTGGATCAAATGGGTGTGGAAGTGGTGGACACCGTTGCCACCGCCGCCGTACGCGACGCCGATAATGGGCCCGAGTTTATACGCCGCGTGGCGGAAGACTGCGGGTTTCACATCCGCATTCTCAGCGGTGAGGAAGAGGGGCGCCTGTCGGCCCTTGGTGTTTTGTCGGGCGAGCCGGGGGCCACCGGTATTGTCGGTGACCTGGGCGGCGGGTCGCTGGAATTGGTGCGCGTTGGTGGCGGCATGGTCCATGACCGGGTCAGCTTGCCGCTTGGCCCGCTCAGGGTGCAGGCGCGCACCGGCGACGACCGCAGCAAAGCCAAGGCGTTCATTCGCAGCGAATTGCAGAATATCGACTGGATCGAGGCTGTGCGTGGGCAAAGCCTGTATCTTGTGGGGGGGGCCTGGCGGAATTTGGGCAAGCTGTTTCAGCGCGACGCGGTGACGCCGCTGCGCATCCTGCAGGGCTACCGGATCGAACGCGGGGTTTTGTCGTCCTATGCCAAGCGCTTGTCGCGGCTGAGCCCCGACGATATTCCCTATGGCAGCATTGTTCCCACTCGGCGGCGGGAAACGCTGCCGATGGCATCGCTTGTTTTGCGCGAGGTCCTGAAAGCCACCAAGGTCGACCAGGCTGTGTTCAGCAGTTTTGGCCTGCGCGAGGGGCTGTTGTTCGACGCCCTGCCGGAGGACGAACGCGGGCATGACCCGTTTTTATATAGCTGTCAGATGCTGGCGGCGGAACGCAGCCGCTTTGCCGAGCATTCAAAAATGCTGCTGGACTGGACGCGGCCACTGTTTCGCGGTGACGCAGCCCCCGGCGTACGGGAGCGTTTGCACGTTGCCATTTGCCTTCTGTCCGACATTGCCTGGCGCGGCCACCCCGATTACCGCGCCGAAAAGGCGGTCGAAGTGGCCCTGCACGGGCATTTTGTCGGCGTGACCCACAGCGAACGCGCCTTTGTCGCCGTTGCGCTCAATCAGGTTTACGGTGCCCCGATTGACGTGCCCGAAATTGCGCCCATTTTGTCCATCCTCAAGCTCAGCGAAATTCGTGAAGCCCGCGTTCTTGGGGCCGCACTGCGCCTGGCGCAGCGCCTGTCGGGCGGTGCGGTCTCGGCCTTGGAGGTGTCATCGCTTAGCGTGGGGCACGGGACAATCGCACTTCTGTTGCCCGAGACCATGCAAGACCTCGCCAATGAGGTGGTGGACCGCCGCCTCAGACAGCTTGGTCAATTGATGGGACGCGCCACCAGCATCCAATACCGCTAGGGGGCCTTGCGCCCGACAATCGCGATTTTGCCGTGGGTCTGATCAATGGCGATCCGGCTGGCGTCTGAGATTCCGAGCGCCTTGAGATCTGCGATGCGTTGCCATCCGTCCGGTGTGTCGGGCGTGTCGCTGGGATATATCCATAATATGCCATTGTCGGCAGCAATGAGCGTGGCGAAAAACCCGTCATGCAGCACCGCATATTCGGTTGCGGTGCCGGGTAGGGCGGCAATCCGGTTCACCACGCCGCGCGCGACATCGAGACTGCTGGCCCCGAATCGGTCATCCTTGATGCGGGTCGCGAAATACAGGGTTTGGCCGTCTGGCGATACCTTCAAGACGCGGGCGATATCGCGGGCAATGATAGTGGGCGGTGCATTTGTGCGGTCAATCAAGGCCAGGGCCGGTGGCTCGTCGCGCACAAACACGGCCAGACTTTCGCCGCCTTGCAGCCAGGCATAATATCCAAGCGGGCGAAACCCGGCGACGCGGCGGCCCTCAGCTTCGCCCCAGCGGCGGATATGCACTTCGGTGATATCACGCGCCGCGTTTTCCTGAATATAGCTGAGCCCTTCACCGCCGGGTAGAACCTGCGGGGAATATTCGCTGATGCCGGGTGAGGTAAACACCGCTGTATGTTCACCGGTTGCGGGCGCATATGACCAACTATCGGTGCGGCCAGGGTCGGCCTCCCGGGTGTAATACAGCGTCCCGTCATCCGCGAACCATGGCTGATTGTCATAACCCGCACGGTCCGTAATATTGACGACGTTCGAAAGCGCAAGAACGCCCGCGTCGTCCACCGTAAAGTCTGCCAAAAAGATATCGCTTTCGGGCAGGGGAGATGCATCGTCTTGCGTGCCCTTCGGCGTCGCTTGTTCAGAGGTTTGCTCCGCAGGCGTCGGTACAGACGCATCCGGTGCTTCGCCGCCGGATAGGGCCACATAAAGCCCACCGCCAATCAGCAGCAATGCGAGAATGAACACGAAAGGTCGCATAGCCTAAGCCTCTTCAGCAGGTTCGAGTTCAACGATTTCAATCGCGCCATTATCCGAGGCCAGCGCCAAATTACCCGCCAGCATTTTCTCTGCGTCGCGACCAAAAATATCATAGCGCCAGCCCTTCATAAAACTGGCCCCGCGTTCAGGCTCCGCAGCCCAGGCCTCAATTTCGGCCGTGTTGGCAACCATTTTGGGGGCAACTTTGGCTTTTTGGCATTTGATTTTCAGCAAGACCTTGATCAGGTCGGCGATTGGCGGCGTTGCAGGGCGGTGTCGTGCGCGTTGCAGGGTCGGCAAATCATCTTCCGGAAGGTTGAGGCCACGTTCAATCGCATCCATCAGCCCCTTGCCGGCGCGTGAGCGCTCCATGCCGTTAGGGACACTGCGCAATTTGCTCAGCTGTTCGGTTGACTTGGGTGGCCGTGCGGCAATTTCAAGCAGTGTTTCGTCTTTCAATACGCGCCGTTTGGGCATGTCGCGGTTTTGTGCCTCAACTTCGCGCCAGGCGGTAATTTCGCGCAGCACACCCAGCATGCGCGGCTTGTTGGTGCGCGGCTTCAGGCGCATCCACTGTTCGTGCGGGTCGACATGATAAGTCTCTGGCGCGGTGCAAATCGCCATTTCCTCGTCAATCCACGACGCCCGGCTGGTTTTGTGAATGTCTTTCATCAGGTGGCGGTAAATATCCCGCAGGTGCGTTACGTCAGACAGTGCATAGTTAAGTTGTTGGTCGCTTAAAGGGCGCTGCGACCAGTCGGTATAGCGCGTGGACTTGTCGATAGACCGGCCGAGAATTTTGCCGACCAGCGTTTCATAGCCCGCCGATTCGCCAAACCCGCACACCATGGCGGCGATTTGGGTGTCAAAAACCGGTGTGGGCACTGCACCCGAAGCGTGAAAAAAAATCTCGATGTCTTGTCGGCACGCATGCAAAACCTTCAGCACCGCTTCATTGGCCATCAGGTCGTAAAAGGGGGCAAGGTCCAAGTCGCCCACAAGCGGGTCAATGGCAAAGGCACCGTCATCATCGGCCACCTGAATGAGGCACAATTTGGAATAATAGGTGTGTTCGCGCAGAAATTCGGTGTCTACGGTTATAAAATCGGCGGATGCAAGCCGGGTGCACAGGCTGTCTAAGGCGTCTTGATGTGTGATGAGGGTCATGAATGCTCGGGTCGTTTATTGTCTTAATCTTTGGACATACACGCGAATGCGCGTCGCGTCACCTGCTGTTCGATAGGCATAAGATAGTTTTCTGAGCTGACGCGGCCAACAAGCGATCGACCACCGGCCAACAGGCAGACCTTGACAGGGGCGCGCCTTTTGGTGTTCTTCGCGCAGATCATTGTCCAGTTTTCAGAGGATTTCCTCGCATGCATGCTTTTCGCTCACACACCTGTGGTGCGCTGACCAAAGACAATTCCGGCGAAACCGTTCGGCTTTCGGGCTGGGTTCACCGTAAACGCGACCATGGCGGGCTGTTGTTTATTGACCTGCGCGACAATTTTGGTTTGACCCAATTGGTGTGGGACACCGACAGCCCGTCCTTTGCTGCGGCCGAAGCGGTGCGTGCAGAAAGCGTCATTCGCATTGACGGTCGGGTCAAAACCCGTTCGGACGAGACGGTCAACCCCGACCTGTCGACCGGCGAGATTGAAATCTATGTCGATGACATGGAGGTGCTGTCAGCGGCGGGCGACCTGCCGCTACCGGTGTTTGGTGATATCGAATACCCCGAAGATGTGCGCCTGAAATACCGCTTCCTCGATTTGCGGCGCGAGCGGCTGCACAACAACATTCTGCTGCGCTCGGACGTGACCGCCAGCATCCGCCGCCGGATGATCGAGCAGGGCTTTACCGAGTTTCAAACTCCGATTCTAACCGCCTCCAGCCCCGAAGGTGCGCGCGACTTTCTGGTGCCAGCGCGCCAGCATCCGGGCAAATTTTATGCGCTGCCACAGGCGCCGCAGCAGTTCAAACAGCTGATCATGGTGGCGGGGTTCGACCGCTATTTCCAGATCGCGCCGTGCTTCCGCGACGAAGACGCGCGCGCCGACCGCTCGCCGGGGGAATTTTACCAGCTCGATGTGGAAATGAGCTTTGTCACCCAGGACGATGTTTTTGCCGCGATCGAGCCGGTGATGGAAGGCGTGTTCCGCGAGTTTTCCGACAAGGAAATCACCCCGGCGCCGTTCCCGCGCATCCCGTATAAAGAGTCGATGCTGAAATACGGCAACGACAAGCCCGACCTGCGCATCCCGTTTGACATTCAGGACGTGACCGAGCATTTCCGCGGCGGCGGTTTTGGTATTTTCGCCCGGATGATCGACGACGGGGCGGTGGTGCGTGCTGTGCCTGCGCCCGAGGCTGGCCTTAAGAGCCGCAAGTTTTTTGACGACACCAATGACTGGGCCAAACGCGAAGGCTTTGCAGGGCTCGGTTATATCAACATCAAAGACGGCGTGCCCGGCGGCCCGATTGCCAAAAATCTGGGCGAAGAGCGCACCTCGGCGCTGATTGCCGCCATGGGGCTCGGGCCCAATGACGGCGTATTTTTCGCCTGCGACAAGGAAGCCGGGGCCGCCAAGCTGGCCGGTGTGGCGCGCGTGCGCGTCGCCGAAGAACTGGGCCTGGTGGAAGAAAACGCCTACCGCTTCTGCTGGATCGTCGATTATCCGATGTTCGAATATGACGAGGACGAAAAGAAGATCGACTTCTCGCACAATCCTTTCTCGATGCCGCAGGGTGGGCTGGAAGCACTGGAAACCCAGGACCCTCTGGACGTTCTGGCCTACCAATATGACATCGTCTGCAACGGGATCGAGCTGTCGTCCGGTGCGATCCGGAACCACCGGCCCGATATCATGGTCAAGGCCTTTGGCATTGCCGGTTACGATGAAGCCACGGTTGAGGAGGAATTTGGCGGAATGCTGAATGCCTTTCGTTACGGCGCACCGCCGCACGGCGGTCTGGCACCGGGGCTGGACCGCATTGTGATGCTGTTGGCCGACGAGCCGAACATC
>JASBSO010000249.1 GCA_030148905.1 Kordiimonadaceae bacterium
CGTGCTGGTCGTGGGCTGGGGGTCGACCTTCGGCCCGATTTATCAGGCGGTTGCACGCCTGCGCGAGGCCGGGCACGACGTGAGCCAGACGCATCTCAGATATATCAACCCTATGCCCGCCAATATGGGCGAGCTGCTTCAAGGGTTTGACAAAATTCTGGTGCCCGAGATGAACACCGGCCAGTTGAAGACCGTGCTGCGCGACCAGTTTGAAGGCACGCATGTGGTGCCCATCAACAAGGTGTCGGGCCAGCCGTTTAAGATCAAAGAACTTATGGACGCGATTGCGGCGGAACTGACCGCCGACGCCGCCTGAGGAGAGATGTTGTGACCGTGCAAGACCAACGCTCGCTGACCATCAAGGATTTCACCAGCGACCAGGAGGTCCGCTGGTGCCCCGGATGCGGTGACTATGCGATTTTGAAATGCATGCAGCGCACGCTGCCGAGCCTGGGGGCAACGCCTGAAAACACGGTGTTTGTGTCGGGTATCGGCTGCTCCAGCCGCTTCCCCTATTATATGAACACCTACGGCTTTCACACCATTCACGGGCGTGCGCCTGCTGTGGCAACGGGGCTCAAGCTGGCTAATCCCGACCTGGATGTGTGGGTGGTCACCGGCGACGGTGACGGCTTGTCGATTGGCGGCAATCACCTGCTGCACGCCATTCGTCGCGATGTCGATCTGAAAATTCTGCTGTTCAACAACAAGATCTACGGCCTGACAAAAGGGCAATATTCGCCGACATCGGAGGTGGGCACGCGGTCGCCTTCGACTCCAACAGGGTCGGTCGACCCAACCATTGATCCGATCAGTTTTGCGCTCGGTGCAGGGGCGCGTTTTGTTGCTCGCACGGTGGACACCGCGCAAAAGCATATGCCCGAAGTGTTTGAAGCCGCGCACGGCTTCAAAGGCGCGGCCTTTGTTGAAATTTTGCAGAACTGTATTGTCTATAACGATGCCACATGGGCGCCGTTTACCGACAAATCGGTGGCCGCTGACCGGCAACTGCTGCTGAAAGACGGGGAAAAGATGATCTTCGGGGCCGACGATGACAAAGGTATTGTCTTTGACCTTGAGACCTTCCGACTGAAGGTTGTGGATGTGGCCGAGGCGGGCGCGGACGCGGTGTTGACCCATGATGTGCGCAATTTGAACATCGCCCGCATGCTGGCCGAGCTTGGCCGCCGCGACGGCGAGCCGATCGCCATGGGCGTGCTTTATGCCGATGCGGCACCGGTGAGTTATGAACAGGCGGTTTTGGCGCAGGTGAAGGCGGCAACTGCCAAGGCGCGCACCCTCAAGGATGTGATGACGCAGGGCGAGACCTGGACCGTCAGCTAAGCGACCGGCCTCATATGATCATCGCGCATCATATTGCCAAAACCGGCGGCACATCGTTGATGCATCATGTGCGCGATAGGCTGGGCAAGGATGCGTTTTTCGGCGTAGGGCTGCACACAGCGGCCGAGCGGTTTTTCAAAGGTCAGCCTTTGTGGGAAGAACTGCCCGCCGGCGCGCGCGACAAGGTTACGCTCACCCTTGGCCATCATGTCGGCCTTGCTGTTGTTGACCCCTTGCCCGGCGATACGCCCATAGCGTTTTTTGTCTGTTGGCGTGATCCGGTGGCGCATGCGCTGAGCCAGTTTCATCACAGCGAACGCGGTCAGGCGCAAAAAGGGCGCGCGGTTGATATCGACCAGTCTATCGATGCGCGCACGCCCAATGCTTTAGCGCGCGATGTGTGGGATGCGTTTCGGGGCCTTGTCCCTTGGGCCGAGTTCAGCGAAGCGTCAGTTCTGCGCCTGTTGTCGATGTTTGACTATATCGCCGTGACCGAGGATATGGCGGCCAGCACCGCGCCCCTGTGCGCGGCGCTGGGCATCCCGCCCCTGACGCGCCGCGACCGTGTGGCCCCGCAGCAAACCGACTTAACCGACCAGCAGCGCCAGCGCATTTTGGACAAATCGCCGATCGATGCTGCCATTCATGCCATGCTTACGGCCCAGAAACGCAGCGACACACCGCTGGCCTTCGATGCTGCCTTGAAAGCCGAGCGGCTTTCGGCATATCGGGCCCGCCTGCCGGGCGAAAATTATGTCGAGCGGGCTTACCGGGCGTTGGCTGGCTTTCTGGAGCAGGAGGGGCGACTGGAAGCCGCACAGCTTTACCTCAGTCTCGCGGGTGCCGACGACCGGAAGTTTGAACCCATCTGGATGCGCGAAGTGCCGGCGGCCAAACTCACCGACCCGTATTTCGTCGCGCGCAGTGACTATGCCAAGGCGCTGGTGTACCGGCAGTTTGACCATATCCGGTTGGCGGAGGGGTGCCTGCGCCGGGCGCTGGCGCTCAAACCAAATTTTCCGCTCGCCAAGGCGGCGCTCGCGCGCATTTTGTCCTCGGTGGGGTATCACGGCGAAGCCCGGCGCCTGGCTGGAGAGGTGGCGGATCTGTTCCCTCAAGACCACAATTTGCAGAAAATTCTAACGCACCAATAGTTGGCGCTTGCGGCATTCTGGCGCAGTGCCTATGGTCGCCTCGCTCGGTGCCCTTGGGGGCGACCTCGGGGGATAATAGGAAACGCGGTGAAAATCCGCGGCTGTACCCGCAACTGTAAGCAGCGAGCTTTGGGCCATCTATGCCACTGAACGCGGTGCGTTTGGGAAGGCGGGCCCCAAAGCCTTGACCTGCCAGCCAGGAAGCCTGCCAAGCGCGTCGTCTTTCTCAAAAGGCCGGGCTAGCCATTTGGGGCGGATCTCCGTTTGGGCGACATGTTTGTCAACGCCTGAACTGGAGGACCGCATATGCGCCGCCCAACCCTTTTGTCATGTTCCCTTTTATCATGTTCCTTTCTGTCTGCCCTGTCCTTGCCGCTTGCCGCGCAAGACACAGACGACAGCGATATTGAAACCCTGACCATCACCGCCACGCGTATCCCGTTGGCGCGCGGCGATGTGGCGGCCCCGGTGACGGTGATTACCGGTGTCGAGCTGGACAATCGCGGCATCAACCGGATCTCGGACGCGCTCGATACTGTGCCGGGCCTGCAAATTCAGCGCGGGGCCAGTGTGGGCGGGCAAACCCAGCTGCGTCTGCGCGGGGCCGAGGCCAACCAGACGCTGATCCTCATTGACGGGGTGGAAGCCAATGACCCGGGTGCCGCCGACGAAGTGCAGCTGGAAAACCTGCTGATCGCTGATATCGAGCGCATTGAAATTGTGCGCGGGCCGCAATCGGTCGCCTGGGGCTCGGACGCGCTGGCTGGCGTTATCAATATCGTGACCAAGCAGCAAAGCGACCCGTTCAGCGCGTCGTTCAGCGCCGAGGGCGGCAGCTTTGGCACCTTTCGCAGCAAGGGTGCGCTGGGTGCGGCGGGCGATGGCTGGCATATTCGCGGCGGGGTATCCTATGTCGATCAGCGCGGGGTCAACGCCTCGCGGGTTGGCGGCGAGGACGACGGCTACCGCAATATCACCGCCAATGTGAAGGCGGGTGCGGCGCTGGGCGACGATTTTGACCTGCTGGTCACCGCGCGGCATACCGACGCGCGCACCGAATTTGACGCCATCGACTTTCTGACCACCGGCTTGCCCGCCGACAGCGCCAACCAGTCCGACACGCGCAACACCTATCTGTCGGCGCAGATAAAGGGGACGCTGTTTGCAGGCGCGCTCAAGCCCTCGGTGCGGGTGACCTATCTGGACACGCTCATCGACAACACGGTGGGCGGCGCGCCCGACGGCACCACGGCCGGCGAACGGCTTGGCCTTTATGCGGACCTTAGCTGGACGCCGATTGAGGGCCACAGCGTCACTTTTCTGGTCGACCATGAAGACACCGAGTTTGCGCAAACCGGCCTCGCCACACCTTTTGGCAACCCCAATCAGGTGCAGGACCAGGACAATACCGGCTTTGCTGCCAATTATACCGGGCAGTGGCTTACAGGCCTGACGGTGACCGCCAGCGTGCGCCACGATGACAACAGCGCCTTTGAAGACATCACCACCTGGCGCGCGGGGGCGGCCTATTATTCACCCTATTCGGGCTCGCGTTTTTATGTGTCTGTCGGGCGTGGTCAGAAAGCCCCAACCTTCACCGAGCTTTTCGGCTTTTTTGCCGATCAGTTTCAGGGCAACCCCAATTTGACGCCTGAGCGCTCGGTCAATACCGAAATCGGCTGGGAACAGGCATGGCTCGGCGGCGCGGTGAATACACGGCTGAGCTATTTCAACGCCGATCTGGAAAACGAGATCAATGGCTTTGTCTTTGATCCCGACACCTTCTTGTTTACGGCTGAAAATGTCGACGGTGACAGCCAGCGCGAAGGCGTTGAGGTCGAGATTGACTGGACGGTCAGCGAGCAGCTCAGCATCACGGGCTCTTACGCCTATCTGGATGCGACCGAGGATGACGGGTTCGGTAATCAGATAGAGGAAATTCGCCGCCCCGATCACACCGCATTTCTGGCGGTCAATTACGCCCCGACCGACAAGTTGAACCTTAATATCACCGCCAATTACCGGTCAGAGGCGACCGACCTGTTTTTCCCGCCTTTTCCAAACCCGCCTGAGACCGTGGTGCTGGACGACTATGTGCTGATCAATGTGAACGCGCGTTACCGCGCGACTGAGTGGTTGGAAATTTACGGGCGTATCGAAAACTTGGCAGATGAGAATTTCGAGGATATTTTCGGCTTTAACACGCCAGACTTTGGGGCCTTTGCCGGGCTTCGTGTCACCTACTAATGCTTGCGAACTGGAGATCTGACATGGCCTGGAAAATTGCACTTTTTGTTCTGGCGGCAGTGGCGCGGCGTATCCCGCACCCCTGGAATATCACACCTGTTGGCGGGGTTGGTTTGTTTGCAGGGGCCAATATGCCGCTGTGGCAGGCGGCGCTGATCACGCTTGGGCCTGTGCTGCTGGTGGATGCGTTTATCGGCTTTTACAGCCCGATCAGCATGGTGTTTGTGTATGCGGGCCTGCTGATGGCCCCACTGATGGGGCGGCTGCTGATTGGTAAGCGCCGCACGGTGCTGCGCATCGGCTCGGGCGTTGGGGCCAATGCGGTGCTGTTTTACCTGATCTCCAATTTCGGTGTCTGGGCGGCGGGCTATTACCCGGCGACGCTTGAGGGGCTGATGGCCTGCTATGTCGCGGCCCTGCCCTTCATTGCCTATTCGCTTTTGGGGGACAGTCTTTATGCCGGGCTGCTGTTCGGCGGTCAGGCGCTGTATCAGCGCTGGCGCGGCGTGGAAACGGCGCAAGCCTAACCCCCCTTGCGGATCGTATCGCTTTTGCCCAGCGCGACAGAGATGATCTGCGCGCTTGGGCTCAAAGACCAGCTTGTCGGCATTTCGCATAGCTGCACACCGCCAGCGGGCATGGGTCAGCTGCCGGTGGTGACCAGTTGCGACATCAACCCGGGTCTGTCGTCGCAGGCGATCGACGACGACGTCAAAGCTGCCCGCGAAAGCGGGGCGTCGCTTTACGGGGTGATCACGCCGCGTCTTGAAGATATGAAGCCCGATCTTATTGTCAGCCAGGGCGTATGCGATGTCTGCGCGGTCTCGGGCGCGCTGATCGAAGATGTAGTGGAAACGCTCACCCCTCGACCAGCACTGGTGAATCTGGAGCCCTTTTCGCTCGCCGATATTTTAGAGACCTTTCGTCTCGTCGGCGACGCGGCGGGTGTTCCAGACCGGGCAGAGGCCTTGATCACCGATGCCGAGGCCCGGATCGAGGCGGTTCGGCGAAACTGTGAGGGGCGGGGTGCACCGCGCACGGTGTTTCTCGATTGGGTGGCCCCGCCCTTTCTGTCGGGTCACTGGACCCACGACCTGCTGCGCGCCGTCGGCGCCACCAATGTGATGCCGAATGGTGGCGCGCCGAGCGTCGAGACCACATGGGACGCGGTCGCCGACATGCGCCCCGAGGTGCTGATCATCGCCTGCTGCGGCTTTGACGAGGCGCGCACCCGCGCCGAGATCGCAGCGCTGCCCGCGGTGCAGGCGCACCTCAAGCGGCTTGAAGCGGCTGGATGCCGCATTCATGTCACCGACGGGCATCATCATTTCTCCAGCCCGGACCCCCGGATTATCGACAGCCTTGAGCGGCTCGCAGAGATGGTGCACGCTTGAGCCAAAGCAAAGGGGAGGGACGCCATGCTGCGGAAAATTTTGATCGGTCTTGGCGTCTTGGTCGTCGCGCTGCCGCTGGCGCTG